>NZ_SZXE01000018.1:0-457392 GCF_005281255.1 Citrobacter sp. wls708 | reverse complement strand
GAGTTATTTCAGGCTGACAAGGGGAAATTTAAAATAACTTTCTGAATGCACATTTTTTCACCAAAACAACCATTAACATGCCATAAAATAAGCAATTTGCCGTTTTTGCAGCCGCAATCACACTACCTGGTGGCATACTAATGAATAAGAGAAAGAGTAAGGAATAACATTCATGCCTTTAAATGCCCAACAGCTAGCCGCACAGAAGAATCTGTCCTACGTTCTGGCCGAAAAGTTAGCTCAGCGAATCTTAAAAGGTGAATATGCGCCGGGTGCTATCCTGCCCGGTGAAATAGAGCTGGGCGATCAGTTTGGCGTGAGTCGTACCGCAGTAAGAGAAGCGGTAAAAACGTTAACGGCAAAAGGTATGGTATTACCGCGCCCGCGTATTGGCACTCGCGTCATGCCTCAGGCAAACTGGAACTTCCTCGACCAGGAGCTGCTTACCTGGTGGATGACGGAAGATAATTTCCCTCAGGTCATAAAACATTTTCTGGTGATGCGCATCAGTCTGGAGCCTCAGGCCTGTTTACTGGCGGCGACTATCGGTACGGCAGAACAAAAAGCGCATCTCAATACACTGATGGAAGAGATGGTCGAGCTGAAAAGAAATTTCCGGCGCGAGCGTTGGATAGAAGTTGATATCGCCTGGCATGAGCACATCTATGAAATGAGTGCGAATCCGTTCCTTATCTCCTTTGCATCACTATTCCATTCCGTCTACCAGACCTACTTTACCTCTATTACCTATAACGATGTGGTGAAGCTGGATTTGCACCAGGCTATTGTCGATGCAATAGAGGATAGCGATGGCGATCGCGCCTTCACCGCCTGTCAGGCATTGCTGATAGCACCGAACGTGCTACCGGATAAATAATATGTCAGAAAAGAAATCTCGCAGTATGGCCGGGCTGCCATGGATAGCAGCCATGGCCTTTTTTATGCAGGCATTAGACGCCACTATCCTCAATACCGCTTTACCCGCAATAGCGCACAGCCTTAACCGCTCTCCACTCGCCATGCAGTCGGCTATTATCAGTTATACCCTGACGGTCGCCATGCTGATCCCGGTGAGTGGATGGCTGGCAGACAGGTTCGGTACCCGACGCGTCTTTATGATTGCCGTAAGCCTGTTTACGCTGGGCTCACTGGCTTGTGCGCTATCCAGTTCCTTAAGTGAATTGGTGGTTTTCCGCGTCATTCAGGGCATCGGCGGCGCGATGATGATGCCTGTTGCCCGTCTGGCTTTATTGCGCGCTTACCCGCGCAGCGAACTACTCCCTGTGCTTAACTTCGTGACCATGCCTGGACTTGTGGGCCCAATTTTAGGTCCGGTATTGGGCGGGGTTCTGGTCACGTGGGCCAGTTGGCACTGGATTTTCCTGATTAATATTCCCATAGGCGTGGCGGGCATCTTCTATGCACGCAAATATATGCCGAACTTCACCACGCCGCGCCGCGGCTTTGATATGACAGGTTTCTTCCTCTTTGGCCTGAGCCTGGTGTTGTTTTCCAGTGGTGTTGAGCTGTTTGGTGAGAAGCTTGTCGCTACCTGGGTCGCACTCAGCATTATTGTGACCAGTATTCTGTTGCTACTTGCCTACATTCGTCACGCGCGTCGTCACCCAACGCCGCTGATATCGCTTCCCATATTTAAGACCAGAACCTTTTCCGTTGGGATCGCTGGAAACCTTGCCACGCGTCTGGGTACAGGATGTGTGCCGTTCTTAATGCCGCTGATGCTACAGGTAGGCTTTGGATATCCGGCGCTAATTGCGGGTTGCATGATGGCGCCAACGGCGCTGGGATCAATACTGGCAAAATCAATGGTGACGCAGGTGCTACGCCGACTCGGCTACAGAACGACACTGGTGGGTGTTACGGTGTTTATCGGCCTGATGATTGCGCAATTCGCTTTGCAATCCCCTGCTATGCCGGTCTGGATGCTGATCCTGCCGTTGTTTATTTTAGGTATGGCGATGTCCACCCAGTTTACCTCAATGAATACCATCACTCTGGCGGACCTGACCGATGAGAACGCCAGCAGCGGTAACAGCGTGCTGGCCGTTACGCAGCAACTGTCGATCAGTTTAGGGGTCGCTATCAGCGCCGCCGTCCTGCGTATCTATGAAGGTATGGAAGGTACTAATACGGTTGAACAGTTCCATTACACCTTTATAACCATGGGCGCGATCACTATTGTCTCTGCGCTGATGTTTATGCTGCTAAAAGCCAAAGACGGACGTAACCTGATCAAAGATCGGCACAAGCCTAAACCGACCCCCGCGCCATCAAAACAGGAGTAAGTTGCAGGCGTTGTTGCTGCAATGCGGGCTGCGCCATCCGGTGGATTAACACATCGATGGCCAGCTCGCCCAATTCATCTTTGGGTTGATGGATGGTCGTCAGCGGCGGCGTCATATAGCGTGCCAGTTCGATATCATCATAACCCACCACCGCCATATCCTGCGGAATGCGCAATCCTGACTGATACAATGCCTGATACGCTCCGACGGCCATTGCGTCGTTCCCGGTGAAAACGGCCTGCGGTCGCTGTTTATGTGACAACAACGTTTGCATAGCTTCAAAACCACCGCCGAACTCAAAGTCACCGGTGATCTCGTAACCTTCCGGGACCGGCAAGCCCGCTCGCTTCATGGCCGCCCGATATCCTTCCAGACGTAAACGCGCCGGTGTTTTATCCAGCGGCCCGGTAATACAGGCAATGCGCGTAAAACCTTTATCGATAAGATGCTGAGTGGCTAAGTCCCCGCCTAACAGAGAGTTATCCTGAATCAAATCGCTTTCGCCATCAAAGGGCGACCAGTCCATCATTACGGTAGGAATAGAAGGATAGCGTTGCATTATCTCTCTGGAAGGCTGGTGCGTTTCGGTGCAGAGCAGCAGCAAGCCATCCACCCGTTTTTGCATCAGCGTTTCCAGATTGCGGTTCATTCGCTGTTCATCGCCTTCGGTATTGCATAACACCAGGCTGTAACCGCGTTCAAAACAGCTACGTTCAACGCCACGAACCAGCTCGGAATAAAAAGGATTGGTACTGGCAGTGATTAACATGCCAATGGTGCGGGTCTGGTTTAGCTTGAGACTGCGCGCCAGTGCGGAGGGCGCATAGTTAAGCTCTTTAATTGCCGCTTCAACTTTGTCAGTGACAGACTCACTGACAAAGCGATCTTTATTAATGACGTGAGAAACCGTCGACGTAGAAACACCCGCCAGGCGGGCGACGTCCTTCATTGTAGCCAAGCGTTACCTCTGTTGACTTAAAAACGCTTCTATTTCTTCGCGCCATGGAACGGAAGGCTGCGCACCTTTACGGGTAACCGCAATCGCCGCAGCTGCATGGGCAAAACGGATCGCTTCAGGCAGCGGTGTCTCTTCCAGTAACGCTGTAATTAACGCGCCGTTAAAAGTATCCCCGGCAGCGATGGTATCAACGGCGTCCACTTTAAAACCAGGCACTCGGTGGCCTTCACCATTCACGCTGGCCCACACTCCGCGACTACCTAAAGTAATCAATACAGTATGGATCCCTTTCGCGTGTAATGCCTGCGCCGCTTTGGCCGCATCTTCATCGTTTTCAACACGGATCCCCGTCAGCTTCTCAGCCTCGGTTTCATTCGGGGTAATAATATCCACCAGCGCCAGCAGTTCGTCAGAAAGTTCACGCGCCGGAGCCGGGTTAAGGGCGACCGTGGTCTTATTTTGCTGCGCAATTTTTGCCGCAGCCAACACGCTTTCGATCGGCGACTCTAACTGCATCAGTAAGGCGGAGGCATGCGCAATGCGGTCGCGCTGCGCTTCCACCAGTGCAGGAGAAAGAGCTGCGTTCGCTCCGGCGTGAATGCCAATAACGTTCTCGCCATCACCATTCACAAAAATCAGTGCCACACCGGTCGATTCCCCCGAAATGACGCTGATCGGCGCAATATCGATATTATCTTTGGCCAACTGTTTACGCACACTTTCGCCAATATCGTCGTCACCCGTACAGGCAATAAACGCGATGTTCGCGCCACTACGACCCGCAGCAACAGCCTGATTAGCGCCTTTTCCGCCAAATGCGACCTGATAATGGCTACCGGTTACGGTTTCACCAGGCGTTGGGAAAGATTTAAGGTTGAGGATGTGATCGGCATTGATGCTGCCAAGAACAACGAGGTTGCCTGCGGTTTTCATGTTCGGAGTGTCCAGTAAAGTGCGCCACCGGGTTAGGGTGGCGCGTGCCCTGCTTTTCTTTTTACGCTTTCATCCTTAGAACCAGGCCCTGGGATGGCGTATTTATGTCTCCATCAGGCCGCGAGCGACCTGAATCGGTGTTACTGCTTGATGACCAGCTTCAGATCAACCGGATATTTAGCCTGAACCTTCTCGCCTTTCAGAACCTTATCCGCAGTTTCCACGCCTTTCGCGCCGATCTGATCCGGCAACTGAGCAATGGTCGCAGCCAGTTTGCCATCATTTACTGCTTTTTCGCCATCTGGCGTGCCGTCAAATCCAACCACCATCACATCAGATTTACCCGCGGTTTGCAGTGCGCGCAGCGCACCCAGCGCCATTTCATCGTTCTGGGCAAATACGGCCTGCACGTCAGGATGTGCAGTCAGCAGGTTCTGCATGACGTTCAGACCCTTAGTGCGGTCGAAGTCTGCCGGCTGGCTGGCCAGTACGTTAAATTTGTGTGCCGCAACGGCTTGCTGGAAACCTTCGCCACGCTCACGTGCCGCTGAAGTACCGGCAATCCCCTGTAGTTCGATAACTTTCGCGCCTTCACCTGCTTTCTTCGCGATGTAATCACCCGCAATTTTACCGCCCAGCACGTTATCAGACGCAATGTGGCTGACCACATCACCTTTTGTCGCCTGACGATCCAGGGTAATAACCGGGATCTTCGCCTGGTTAGCCATCTTCACAGCGTTACCAACGGCATCAGAGTCAGTCGGGTTAATCAGCAGTATTTTAGTTCCACGAACCGTTAAGTCCTGAACGTTAGCCAGCTCTTTCGCCGGGTTGTTCTGTGAATCCAGAATCACCAGGTTATAGCCCAGCTTATCCGCCTCTTTTTGCGCGCCATCCTTCAGAGACACAAAGAACGGGTTATTGAGGGTGGAGACCACCAGCGCAATGGTATCTTTCGCCATCGCATTCGCGCTCACGGTGGCGCTCAGCGCAACAGCAGAAACCAGGGTAGCCAGTTTTTTCATGTTCATATTTAAGATGTCCTGTAATCGTTGTTACTGCTTTTTGTTGTCTACCAGTACCGCCAGCAAAATCACCACCGCTTTGACGATCATCTGGTAATAGGAGGATACACCTAACAAATTCAAACCATTATTGAGGAAACCGAGAATTAATGCGCCGATCAGCGTCCCAACAATACGTCCTTTACCGCCCGCCAGGCTGGTACCGCCTAACACCACCGCAGCGATAGCATCCAGCTCATAGCCAGTACCTGCCGTCGGCTGCGCAGAGGAGAGACGAGCCACTTCAATGATGCCCGCCAGCGATGCCAGCAGACCGCACAGGGAGTAAACGATAATTTTGATTTTACTCACGCTGATACCGGA
This sequence comes from Citrobacter sp. wls708, assembly GCF_005281255.1. Lineage (NCBI taxonomy): Bacteria > Pseudomonadati > Pseudomonadota > Gammaproteobacteria > Enterobacterales > Enterobacteriaceae > Citrobacter > Citrobacter sp. wls708. Next base: position 451,807 of record NZ_SZXE01000018.1, on the reverse strand, counting down.
CAGACGCGTCGCCGCTTCGTTACCGCCCAGCGCATAGATGTAACGCCCCAGACGCGTATGGTGCAGCATGTACCACGCCGCCAGGAAGACAATCCCCATGATCCACACAGGCGTAGGCACGCCTAACGGACGACCAATACCAAACCAACCAAACAGATCGGCATTGTCAGTAAACCCGGTATTTACCGGACTGCCGTTGGTGTACACCATGGTCACACCGCGCAGCAGCAGCATCATCACCAACGTGGCGATAAACGCCTGCACGCGGCCTTTCGCGACAATGACCCCGGTTACTGCGCCAATGGCAGCACCGAGCGCCAAAGCAGCGGCAACGGCCACCAGCGCATTGACTTCAATACCGACAATGGACGCTGCCACCGCACCGGTAAGCGCCAGCAAGGAACCGACGGACAGATCGATACCCGACGTCAGGATGACCAACGTCATGCCGACGGCCATGATGGCGTTTACCGACGTTTGCTGGAGAATGTTGAACAGATTATTAACGGTAAAAAAGTTGGGGCTCATGGTAGAAACAATCGCGATCAGCACTAACAGAGCGATGAGCGACTTTTGCTCCAGAAGCCATGCTTTAGTGAAATAACGGCGACCAGAAACAGCCTGGGTAGTCATCTTTTTTACTCCTGATTCACGCGATTAAGCTTGCCCACAGCGGCAGCCATTAATACTTCCTGAGTGGCCTGCTCGCGAGTGAATTCACCGCCGAGATGCCCTTCATGCATAACGATAATACGATCGCTCATGCCAAATACTTCTGGCATCTCAGAGGAGACCAGAATGATGCTCAGCCCATCGGCCTTAAACTGGTTGATAAGCTGATAAATTTCTTTCTTAGCCCCAACGTCGACGCCGCGGGTTGGTTCATCGAGGATCAGGACTTTTGGTCGGGTCATCAGACCGCGCGCAATGGCCACTTTCTGCTGGTTACCGCCCGAGAGCAGGCCGATAGCCTGTTCCATCGATGGCGTTTTAACATTGAACAGACGAATAAAATCACCTACCGCCTGCTGCTCATCTTTATGCTTCAGGCTTCCACCGGCGCGACTGAAATAGCGCAGCGCGGTCAGTGACATGTTCTCTTTCACCGACATGCCCAGCACTAAGCCATCACGTTTACGGTCTTCAGAAATATAGACGATGCCGTTTGCAAGGCCATCCTGTGGCGAACGGGTGACAACTTCATGCCCATCAAGCGTGACGTAGCCGCTGGTGCGCGGCAATGCGCCATACAACACTTTCATCAGCTCGGTACGTCCGGCGCCCATCAGTCCCGATACGCCAAGGATCTCGCCTTTACGCAGCGTGAACGAAACATCGTTTACCCCTGGGCCGCACAGATTATCGACCTTCAGGCGAATATCGCCCGGCGCTTTTTCCAGACGCGGGTACTGATCTTCCAGCTTACGTCCCACCATCATTTCAATCAGTGAGTCTTCGGTCAGCGTTGCGACTTCACGCTCGGCAATAAACTGCCCGTCACGGAAGACGGTCACGTCATCACAGATTTCGAAGATCTCTTTCATACGGTGGGAGATATAGACAATGCCGCGCCCCTGCGATTTCAGCTCGCGGATAACGCGGAACAGGGATTCGGTTTCGGTATCGGTGAGCGCATCCGTCGGCTCATCCATAATGATGACCTTCGATTCAAAGCTCAGCACTTTAGCAATTTCGACCATTTGCTGATCGCCAATCGACAACTCACCGACCAGCCTGTCGCTTTTAAAGCGCAGATTGAGTTTGGCGAGCAGCAGATCGGCTTCGGCGTACATCTTCTTCCAGTCAATTTTGCCAAAGCGATTCACAAACTCACGGCCAAGAAAAATGTTCTCAGCGATAGTGAGTTGCGGGATCAGGTTCAATTCCTGGTGGATGATACCGATTCCGGCTTCCTGAGAGGATTTCGGGCCATTAAAGGTGGTCTCTTTCCCCAGCCACAATAAAGAGCCAGCATCACGGGCGTAGATCCCGGTCAGCACTTTCATCATGGTGGATTTGCCCGCGCCGTTTTCGCCCACCAGCGCCATTACGCGGCCTGGATAGACATTCAGCGCAGCGCCGGATAGCGCTTTTACGCCCGGGAACGCTTTATCGATCCCTTTGAGTTGCAGTAATGCGTTCATGATGGCCTCAGAACGTGACGCCAGCACAGAGAATGATATTCGCATACGGAGAACACTCTCCGCTGCGAATTACCGCCTGACTGTCTGCGGTTTGTTTTTTGAATTGTTCATGCGTGGTGTAACGAATTTCTATGGTGTTTCCCTGGTGTTGTTGCAGTTGCTCAATGTGGCTGAGCAACGTTTCGTGGAGTTGCGGATTATGTTGTTTAATTTCCGTCGCGAGAATGGCCGCCTCGACCTGCATTTCACGTGTAACCACATCCAGTACCTGCATAAAAGAAGGTACGCCCTGGGTTAATGCCATATCAATACGCGTTGTGCTGTTCGGGATGGGTAAACCTGCATCACACACCACCAGCGTATCGGTATGTCCCAGACGGGAGATCACCGTTGAAATTTCAGAGTTGAGTACCGTGCCTTTCTTCATTTTCTTTCCCCACTAGCGAAACGTTTCGCTGAAGATAAGTGTAGTGCGAAGAATGGACAGAAAACCACCGCGACGTTACGAAAATGTGATCGCCATCGAAACGTTTCGCAAGGATTATCATTTGATGAAATGAAAACTGGGAGGGACAAAACAAAACGCCCCCTTTCGCGATGAAAGAGGGCGTCGATTGCCTTAAATCTCTACCTGAGTACCGAGCTCAATAACCCGGTTTGGTGGGATTTCAAACTGGTCCGGCGCGCGCAGCGCATTGCGCTGTAGGAGCAGATATAGCTTGCCGCGCAGACGCAAATACCATGGCCGTTTGCCGACAATCAGCGACTCGTGCGACATAAAGAAGGAGGTTTCCATCATCCGACAGCTTAAGCCTTCCAGACCGCAGCGATGGAACACTTCCTCAACGTTCGGCGTTTCACGCCAGCCGTAGCTGGCCACTACGCGCCAGAAGGTGGGCGATAACTGCTCAATCTGCACCCTACGCACGTTGTGCACGTATGGCGCATCTTCCGTACGCAGCGTCAGCAGAATCACGCGTTCATGCAGCACCTTGTTATGCTTGAGGTTATGCAGAAGCGCAAACGGGATGACGTTCAGCGCACGCGACATATATACCGCCGTTCCCGGCACGCGTACCGGTGGGGATTTCTCCAGAGAGGCAATCATCGCCTCCAGAGAGTTGCCGTGCTCATGCATGCGACGCAGCAGACGGAAACGCTCGCTTTTCCACGTAGTCATGATGGTGAACATCACCAGACCCAGCGTCAGAGGCAGCCAACCGCCGGAAATCAGTTTATCGAGGTTCGCGGAGAACAACGGAACATCGACGCACAAGAACGCCACCAGGATCAGGAAGACGAAGTATTTATTCCAGTGCCAGTTTTTGCGCGCCACGGTGGTAGACAGAATAGATGTCAGTACCATTGTCCCCGTTACCGCAATCCCGTACGCCGCGGCCAGATTACTGGAGTGTTCAAAGCTCACAATCACGATAACCACCGCAAAATAGAGCATCCAGTTAACGAAAGGAATGTAGATCTGACCCGATTCCATTTCCGAAGTATGAATGATCCGCATCGGCGATAAATACCCCAGACGCACGGCCTGACGCGTCAGCGAGAAGACACCGGAAATAACCGCCTGCGAAGCGATAACCGTTGCCAGTGCGGCAAGGATCAGGAGTGGTATCAATGCCCAGTCCGGCGCCAGCAGGAAAAACGGGTTTTTGATCGCTTCAGGATGCTTTAACAGCAGCGCCCCCTGACCAAAATAGTTCAGCACCAGCGAAGGCAATACCACCGAGAACCATGCCAGTCTAATCGGCAACTTACCGAAGTGCCCCATATCCGCATACAGCGCTTCAACACCGGTAATCGACAGCACCACCGCGCCCAGCGCAATAAAGGACAACGTTTTGAATTCGAGGAAGAAATGCACCGCCCAGTACGGATTTAGCGCCTGCAGTACCTCCGGGTTGCCAATAATACTGCGCACGCCTAATACCGCGAGCGTCAGGAACCACAGCAGCATAATCGGCGCAAACAGTTTACCAACCATGCCGGTACCGTGTTTTTGAATCATAAACAGCAGGGTCAGCACGATAATCGAGAGCGGAACAATCCAGGTATCCAGCTGCGGTGCAACAATCTCCAGACCTTCAATCGCCGACATCACTGAAATGGCTGGCGTAATCACCACTTCACCATAGAAGAAGCTACCGCCAATCAACCCCATGATGACCAGCATCGAGGTTGTTCGCGCCGAGGTATTGCGCCCGGCCAATGACATCAACGTCAGGATCCCACCTTCCCCGGCGTTATCCGCACGCATGACAAACGTCAGATATTTAATGGAGACAACAAAGATCAGCAGCCAGAAAATCAGCGAGAGAAAACCAAACACAGCATCACGTTCAACGCCAAAACCAAACTGGCCAGACAAACATTCACGAAGCGTATAAAGTGGGCTGGTACCAATATCACCGTAGACAACCCCAATGGCCGCAAGGGTAATCGCAGACAATGATTGTTTATTATCAGTGCTCATAGACTCGTCTTTCGTTTATACACATCATCATTCAAGCCACTCCGTGTGGGTTGCATTCGTTATTCCCCCCATCCCAGAAGAAAACTCCATTGCCGCCTTGGTGCAGTATGATTGATATGGTGTATATATTAGAAATGTGTGCGTCGTCCCTTGGCCCACAAAAAGGCGCACAGTATGCACGATTACTCACAAAATCGTACCCCTAAATGAGACCAGATTAATCTGGCTCAAAGAAAAATAAACGCACCTTCAGTCTATTACTGCACTGGTGTGAAGCATCTATACTCGCAGTTTACGCAGTACATTTGGCGAAAGGACGCCACTTCATTATGGCTCACCCACATTTATTAGCGGAAAGAATTTCCCGTCTGAGCAATGCGCTGGAAAAGGGACTTTATGAACGTAGCCACGCCATTCGCCTTTGCCTGCTGGCTGCTCTAAGCGGCGAGAGCGTATTCTTATTAGGTCCTCCAGGGATCGCAAAAAGCTTAATTGCCCGTCGACTGAAGTTTGCTTTTCAAAACGCCCGCGCTTTCGAATACCTGATGACGCGCTTCTCTACGCCGGAAGAGGTGTTTGGGCCGCTATCTATCCAGGCGCTGAAAGACGAAGGTCGCTATGAACGCTTAACGGCGGGCTATTTACCCGAAGCTGAAATTGTCTTTCTCGATGAAATCTGGAAAGCAGGCCCGGCCATTCTCAACACCCTGTTGACCGCTATTAACGAACGGCATTTTCGTAACGGCGCGCATGAAGAGAAAATCCCGATGCGTCTGCTGGTGGCAGCCTCCAACGAACTGCCTGAAGCAGACAGCAGCCTGGAAGCCCTGTACGACCGTATGCTGATCCGCCTGTGGCTGGATAAAGTTCAGGACAAGGCCAACTTCCGCTCCATGCTGTTAAGCCAGCAGGATGAAAGTGACAACCCGGTCCCGGCGTCGTTACAGGTGACGGATGAAGAGTATTACCAGTGGCAAAAGGACATTGGCGCCATCAAGCTTCCCGATCGCGTCTTTGAGCTTATTTTCACGCTGCGCCAACAGCTAGACGCATTACCGAATGCCCCCTATGTATCCGATCGCCGCTGGAAAAAAGCTATCCGCTTACTCCAGGCCAGCGCCTTCTTCAGCGGACGTGATGCGGTCGTGCCTATCGACCTGATCCTGTTGAAAGATTGCCTGTGGTACGACGCGCAAAGCCTGAATCTGATGCAACAGCAGCTTGAAATTTTGATGACCGGACACGCCTGGCAGCAGCAAGCCATGCTGACGCGTCTGGCCAGCATTGTGCAGCGCCGCATCCAGCTCCAGCAACAGCAAAGCGACAAAACGGCATTCACGGTGATCCGTCAGGGCGGCATGTTCAGCCGTCGTCCTCATTATGATTTACCGCCGGAAGCCACTTCTTCAGTCGTGACATTACTGCTGCAAAAACCCTTAAAACTACATGATATGGAAGTTATCCATATTGCTTTCGAACGGGGAGCGCTGGAACAGTGGCTAACCAAAGGCGGTGAGATCCGCGGAAAATTAAACGGGATCGGCTTCGCCCAAACGCTGAACATGGAAGTCGATAGCGCACAGCACCTGGTTGTGCGCGACGTCAGTTTGCAAGGCTCTCGTCTGGCGCTGCCCGGTGCATCGCAAGAGAGTATGCCTGATGAGATAAAACAGCAGCTTGAAGCACTTGATAACGAGTGGCACCAGCAGCACAGTGCATTCAGCGAACAGCAAAAATGTCTGTTTATTCATAGCGACTGGTTAGGCCGCATTGAGGCCAGCCTGCAGGATGTCGGGGCACAAATCCGCCAGGCGCAACAATGCTAACCCTTGATACGCTCAATATCATGCTGGCAGTCAGTGAAGAGGCGATGATCGAAGAGATGATCGTCGCCCTGCTGGCTTCTCCAAAGATGGTGGTGTTTTTTAAAAAGTTTCCTCGCCTTAAAAAAGCGATTACTGACGATATTCCCCGCTGGCGCGAGTCACTGCGCAGCCGCCTCAAAGATACCCATGTACCGCCGGAGTTGACGGAAGAGGTCATTTGTTACCAACAAAGCCAGCTCCTCTCTCATGCGCAGTTTATGGTCCAGCTCCCGCAAATATTGGCGCTATTACACCGCCTCCATTCGCCGTGGGCCGGGCAAGCGCAGCAACTGGTTGATGACAACAGTACCTTTACGCCCGCCCTGCATACGCTTTTTCTCCAGCGCTGGCGCCTGAGTCTGGTGGTACAAACTACAACGCTGAATCAGCAACTGCTGGAAGATGAGCGTGAACATTTACTTAGTGAAGTTCAGGAACGGATGACCCTCAGCGGGCAACTGGAACCCGTTCTGGCAGAAAACGACAACGCCGCAGGCCGGTTATGGGATATGAGCGCAGGTCAAATCAAGCGCGGCGATTATCAACTGATGGTGAAATACGGCGAATTTCTGGCGCAACAACCCGAACTCCAGCGTCTGGCTGAACAGTTAGGCCGTTCCAGAGAGGCCAAATCTGTGCCGCGTAAAGATGCACCCATGGAGACCTTCCGTACCCTTGTGCGGGAACCCGCCACCGTCCCGGAACAGGTGGATGGCATCCAGCAAAGCGACGACATCCTGCGCCTGTTGCCGCCGGAACTGGCCACACTGGGCATTACTGAACTGGAATACGAGTTCTACCGACGGCTGGTGGAAAAGCAGTTGTTGACCTATCGTCTGCACGGCGAGGCATGGCGCGAGAAAGTAACGGAACGTCCGGTGGTGCATCAGGATTTTGACGAGCAGCCGCGCGGACCGTTTATTGTTTGCGTTGATACGTCGGGATCAATGGGCGGTTTTAATGAGCAATGTGCAAAAGCCTTTTGCCTGGCGCTAATGCGCGTCGCCCTGGCCGATAACCGGCGCTGTTTCATTATGCTGTTTTCAACAGAAGTGGTGCGCTATGAGCTGTCTGGTCCGGAAGGCATTGAACAAGCGATCCGTTTTTTAAGCCAGCGTTTTCGCGGCGGTACCGATATTGCCAGCTGCTTTCGCGCCATTATTGAGCGCATGCAGGGCCGGGAATGGTTTGATGCCGATGCGGTGGTGATCTCTGATTTTATCGCTCAGCGATTGCCCGATGAGGTCGTCAATAAAGTGGGTGAATTACAGCGGGTGCACCAGCATCGTTTTCATGCGGTGGCAATGTCAGCACACGGCAAACCCGGCATCATGCGCATTTTCGATCATATCTGGCGCTTTGATACCGGGATGCGAAGCCGCCTGCTCAGACGCTGGCGGCGTTAATTATTACAGCAGGGAAGAAACGCTTTCACGTACCTGTGCCGGCCACACGCCACACTGCACCTGACCAATGTGCGGTAATTGCAGCAGCAGCATGGTCAAACGCGACTGTCCAATGCCGCCACCGATTGTCTGCGGCATTTCACCACGCAACAGCGCCTGGTGCCATTCCAGACTCAGACGATCTTCATCACCGGTCAATGAAAGCTGGTGTTTAAGGGTGTCGGCATCCACACGGATCCCCATCGAAGACAGCTCAAACGCATCTTCCAGAACCGGGTTCCACACCAGAATATCACCGTTCAGACCGGCGTGACCCAGCTCAGACGCTGAACTCCAGTCATCATAATCCGGCGCGCGTACATCGTGACGGTGACCGTCACTGAGCTTGCCGCCGATCCCTACCAGGAATACTGCGCCCAGTTCTTTCGCGATCGCACGTTCACGACCTTTCGCGTCAAGATCCGGATAACGAGATAACAGCTCCTGGCTATGAACAAAGTGGATCTGCTCTGGCAGGAACGGTGCCAGACCAAACTCTTTACTAACCGCAGCCTCGGTGGCCTTAATTCCCGCCCAGATAGCCTCTACCGTGCTTTTCAGAGTGGAGAATTGACGCTCGCCGTCGCCCATCACGCGCTCCCAGTCCCACTGGTCAACATACACTGAGTGCAGTGGGGAGAGGCGATCTTCATCGGGACGCAGGGCCTTCATGTGCGTGTACAACCCTTCGCCTGCGCTAAAGTCGTGTTGTCCTAACGTTTGACGCTTCCACTTCGCCAGTGAATGAACCACTTCGAATTGAGCGTCCGGCAATGCTTTAACCTTCACCTGCACCGCTTTTTCACAGCCCGACAAGTTATCCTGCGTACCATCTCCTACGCGGCTGAGGATCGGAGCCTGAACTTCGATCAGACCTAAACGCTCTTCCAGCTGACGAGAAAAATGAGATTTTACGAAGCTAATTTGACGTTGTTTGGCAATGTAAGCGGTTTTCATTATGTGTACTCCTGTGTCCTGTTGCCTATGATTAAGCAACAGAATGGAGGTAATATTCAATAATCAACAAACAAAAAGCCGACTTCGATTTTGATTCGTTAAAATTAACGTCTAAAATAAAAAGAATCATTAATCTACATAAGAAAAACCTATGGAAAATTATCAGATCGACAATCTGGACCGCGGCATTCTTGATGCCCTGATGGAAAATGCTCGCACCGCCTACGCAGAATTGGCCAAACAGTTTGGCGTTAGTCCGGGGACAATTCACGTTCGCGTAGAAAAGATGAAGCAGGCCGGGATCATCACCGGTGCGCGTATTGATGTCAGTCCCAAACAGTTGGGTTATGACGTCGGCTGCTTTATCGGCATCATTCTGAAAAGCGCGAAGGACTATCCGTCAGCGCTGGCCAGACTGGAAAGCCTTGACGAAGTGACCGAAGCCTATTACACCACCGGCCACTACAGCATCTTTATTAAGGTGATGTGCAAGTCGATCGACGCGCTGCAACAGGTACTTATCAACAAGATCCAAACAATTGATGAAATTCAGTCCACTGAAACCCTGATCGTCCTGCAGAACCCGATCATGCGTACCATCAAGCCATGATCATTTTTTTTAATCCCACATTTTTCCACAGGTAGATCCCAGCTCGCTCACAGCGTACAATGCGCCTTCTTTATAAAGGTGGGCGAGCATGGCAGACATCACTCTTATCAGCGGCAGCACGCTTGGCAGTGCGGAATATGTAGCAGAACATCTGGCTGAAAAGCTGGACGACGCCGGTTTTTCCAGCGAAATACTGCATGGGCCAATGCTGGATGAGGTTCCGGCTGAAGGGATCTGGCTGATTATCAGCTCCACACACGGTGCTGGAGACATTCCTGACAACCTGCAGCCTTTATATGATGCGTTATGCGAACAAAAACCGGACCTGTCGCAAGTAAACTTCGGCGCAATCGGCATCGGCAGTCGTGAATATGACACCTTTTGCGGCGCAATCGACAAGCTGGAAGCAGAACTGAAAGCCTGTGGGGCAAAACAGATCGGCGAAACGCTTAAGATCAACGTGCTGGAACATGAAATTCCGGAAGATCCGGCTGAAATTTGGCTGGGATCCTGGCATCCATTGCTCAGAGATTTGTAAAGATCATACTTTTTTATGTGGATAACTCTGGTTAAAAGCTTGGATCAACCGGTAGTTATCCAAAGAATAACGGCTGTTCAGTTTTTGAGTTGTGTATAACCCTTCATTCTGATCCCAGCTTATACGGACCAGGATCACCGATCATTCACAGCTAATGATCCTCAGCAACCTGTTGATCTTATTCAAAGGATCGTCCTTATCCACAGAGAGTGGCGATCCTAATAAGAGATCACAATAAAACAGATCCCTAAATAAAAAGATCTTCTTTTTAATACCCAGGATCCCAGGTCTTTCTCGATCGACTAAAGTTGAGTAGAATCCACGGCCCGGGCTTCAATCCATTTTCACACCGCGTTATGCGAGGCAATTACCATGTTTTATCAGGATCCTTTTGACGTCATCATCATTGGCGGGGGTCATGCAGGCACCGAGGCCGCAATGGCCGCGGCGCGAATGGGACAACAGACCCTGCTTTTGACACACAATATCGACACACTGGGACAGATGAGCTGCAACCCGGCGATTGGCGGTATTGGGAAGGGACACCTGGTAAAAGAAGTGGATGCGCTTGGTGGATTGATGGCAAAAGCGATCGACCACGCAGGTATCCAGTTTAGGATACTAAACGCAAGCAAAGGGCCAGCCGTTCGCGCTACCCGAGCTCAGGCCGATCGTGTGCTCTATCGTCAGGCAGTACGCACCGCGCTGGAGAATCAACCCAACCTGATGATCTTCCAGCAGGCGGTTGAAGATCTGATTGTTGAAAACGATCGTGTCGTGGGTGCCGTAACCCAAATGGGACTGAAGTTCCGTGCCAAAGCGGTCGTATTAACCGTGGGGACTTTCCTCGACGGCAAAATCCATATTGGTCTGGACAACTACAGCGGCGGCCGTGCTGGCGATCCGCCGTCTATTCCGCTGTCACGCCGTCTGCGTGAACTACCGCTGCGCGTCAGCCGCCTGAAAACCGGTACGCCACCGCGTATTGATGCACGTACTATCGATTTCAGCGTACTGGGTCAACAAAACAGCGACAACCCGATGCCGGTCTTCTCATTCCTGGGCGACGCTTCCCAGCATCCGCGCCAGATGCCGTGTTACATCACGCATACCAATGAGAAAACCCATGACGTGATCCGCAATAACCTCGATCGTAGCCCAATGTATGCCGGCGTAATCGAAGGTATCGGCCCGCGCTACTGCCCGTCGATCGAAGACAAAGTGATGCGCTTTGCCGATCGCAACCAGCATCAGATCTTCCTCGAACCGGAAGGACTGACCTCTAACGAAATTTACCCGAACGGCATCTCCACCAGCCTGCCGTTCGATGTACAGATGCAAATTGTTCGATCCATGCAGGGGATGGAAAACGCCCGTATCGTTCGCCCTGGCTATGCGATTGAGTACGATTTCTTCGATCCGCGCGACCTGAAACCCACTCTGGAAAGCAAATTCATCCAGGGCCTGTTCTTTGCAGGCCAGATTAACGGTACAACCGGTTACGAAGAAGCCGCCGCCCAAGGGATGCTGGCAGGTCTCAACGCCGCACGCTTGTCTGCTGAGAAAGACGGCTGGGCACCGCGTCGCGATCAGGCTTACCTTGGCGTGCTGGTCGACGATCTGTGCACGCTGGGAACCAAAGAACCGTACCGCATGTTTACCTCACGTGCTGAATACCGCTTGATGCTGCGTGAAGATAACGCCGACCTGCGTCTGACCGAAATTGGGCGTGAACTGGGTCTGGTGGACGATGAGCGTTGGGCTCGCTTCAACGAAAAGCTGGAGCGCATTGAACAAGAACGTCAGCGTCTCAAATCAACCTGGGTAAACCCGTTAGCGGAATCTGCAGCCGAAGTGAACGCTCACCTGGCAACACCTTTATCTCGTGAGGCCAGCGGTGAAGATCTCCTGCGTCGCCCGGATATGACCTATGCTCAGTTGACCTCTTTATCTGCATTCGCGCCGGCGCTAGATGATGCTCAGGCCGCGGAACAGGTTGAGATTCAGGTGAAATACGAAGGATATATCGCTCGTCAGCAGGAAGAAATCGAAAGACAACAGCGTAATGAGAATACCCTGTTGCCTGCAACGCTGGATTATCGCCAGGTCTCGGGATTGTCGAATGAAGTCATCGCCAAACTGAACGATCACAAACCGGTATCGATCGGCCAGGCATCGCGCATTTCTGGTGTAACGCCTGCCGCCATCTCCATTCTGCTGGTATGGCTGAAAAAACAAGGTATGCTGCGCCGCAGCGCTTGATAACACTAATTTGGCGGGAGCGCTTCGCTTGTCCGCCCTACAAACTTGTAGGCCCGATAAGCGATAGCGCATCGGGCATTTGATTATTAACAGGTAACGACCGTGCTCAACAAACTCTCTCGTCTGCTGGCTGATGCCGGTATTTCTCTTACCGATCACCAGAAAAATCAGCTGATTGCGTATGTCGATATGCTGCACAAATGGAATAAAGCATATAACCTGACATCGGTGCGGGATCCCAACGAAATGTTGGTGCGCCATATTCTGGACAGCATTGTTGTCGCGCCTTATCTGAAGGGCGGGCGCTTTATTGATGTTGGCACGGGACCGGGTCTGCCGGGAATTCCACTTTCTATCGTGCGGCCTGAAGCGCATTTCACACTGTTGGATAGCCTGGGAAAACGCATCCGTTTCTTACGTCAGGTGCAGCATGAGCTTGGTCTTACTAACATTACGCCTGTGCAAAGTCGGGTTGAAGAATTTCCTTCAGAGCCGCCATTTGATGGGGTGATCAGCCGTGCATTCGCGTCCCTCAATGATATGGTGAGCTGGTGTCATCACTTGCCGGGCCAGAACGGACGCTTTTATGCGCTCAAAGGTCAATTGCCTGAAGAGGAAATCGCCTCGTTGCCTGCAGAATTCAGCGTCGAGTCAGTCGAAAAATTACGCGTTCCACAACTGGATGGTGAACGTCATTTGGTGGTTATTAAACCAAACAAAATTTAATTTTTATCAAAAAAAATAGAGAAAAAACGGCTACCCCGGTGTTAAAAGTTATAGAGAGTAGTGAGGTGAAATGCTGTTGCATTTCACCTCTACCTTACGGTTTTGCATCATAACTATAACGTACCGTTTTTTGTTAAAAGCGAAACAAGTCAACTGTGAAAATATCAGTCTGCTAAAAATAGAACCTAAGAACCAACGCTTGTGTTAATTTTTTATTATAAATGTCAATCGATGGTTCTTTTGTTGTTAGGCGTTGTTTTTGAAATAGTGGCGCTTTTTACGCTTAAATATCAAAAAGATGAAATGGCACCATTTGCCACGTAAATAAATTATGCGAAGGGGAATATGTTCAATATGTGATCTGGTGCACGCTTTAACGCCAGTGTTTTCGCGGCATTTGCAGTTTTGCATGATCGTTCACAGTTTGCCAAAAAGTAATAAATGTGGGACAACGAAAAATATTTAAACATTTATTCACTTTTTAGCTACTTATTGTTTGAAATCACGAAGGCGCACCGTATAATTTGTCCGCTTTTTGATGCTTGACTCTAAGCCATAAAGAACGTTTTATACGACACGCGGCATACCTCGAAGGGAGCAGGAGTAAACACGTGATGTCTATGTCGCTCTTGAGTCGAAACGTTGCTCGTAAGCTTTTGCTCACACAGCTTCTGGCGGTAATAGCAAGTGGATTGCTGTTTAGCCTCAAAGACCCCTTCTGGGGCATCTCCGCACTGTGCGGGGGATTGGCAGTGTTACTGCCCAATGTGTTGTTTATGATATTCGCCTGGCGTCACCAGGTGCATACACCAGCGAAAGGTCGGGTTGCCTGGACGTTCGCTTTCGGCGAAGCCTTCAAGGTGTTAGCGATGCTGGTGTTGCTGGTTGTGGCGTTGGCTGTTTTGAAAGCGGTATTCGTGCCGCTGATCGTTACGTGGGTTTTGGTGCTGGTGGTTCAGATACTGGCGCCGGCTGTAATTAACAACAAAGGGTAAAGGCATCATGGCTTCAGAAAATATGACGCCGCAGGATTACATAGGACACCATCTGAATAACCTTCAGTTGGACCTACGTACATTCTCGCTGGTGGATCCGCACAACCCCCCAGCCACCTTCTGGACGCTCAATATTGACTCCATTTTCTTCTCGGTGGTTCTGGGTCTGTTGTTCCTGTTAATGTTCCGTAGCGTTGCCAAAAAGGCGACCAGCGGCGTACCAGGTAAATTTCAGACCGCGATTGAGCTGGTAATCGGCTTTGTGCATGGCAGCGTGAAAGACATGTACCATGGCAAAAGCAAGCTGATTGCTCCGCTGGCCCTGACGATTTTCGTCTGGGTATTCCTGATGAACTTTATGGATTTGCTGCCTATCGACCTGCTGCCGTACATCGGTGAGCATATCTTTGGCCTGCCGGCTCTGCGTGTGGTTCCGTCCGCTGACGTGAACATCACCCTGTCGATGGCGCTGGGCGTATTTATCCTCATTCTGTTCTACAGCATCAAAATGAAAGGCATCGGTGGCTTCGCGAAAGAGTTGACGCTGCAGCCGTTCAATCACTGGGCGTTCATCCCTATCAACTTAATCCTTGAAGGGGTAAGCCTGCTGTCCAAACCAATCTCTCTTGGTCTGCGACTGTTCGGTAACATGTACGCTGGTGAGCTGATTTTCATTCTGATTGCTGGTCTGTTGCCGTGGTGGTCACAGTGGATTCTGAATGTGCCGTGGGCCATTTTCCACATACTGATTATCACGCTGCAAGCCTTCATATTTATGGTTCTGACGATTGTCTATCTGTCGATGGCATCTGAAGAGCATTAATTTACCAACACTACTACGTTTTAACTGAAACAAACTGGAGACTGTCATGGAAAACCTGAATATGGATCTGCTGTACATTGCTGCCGCTGTGATGATGGGTCTGGCGGCAATCGGTGCTGCGATCGGTATCGGCATCCTCGGGGGTAAATTCCTGGAAGGCGCAGCGCGTCAACCGGATCTGATTCCTCTGCTGCGTACTCAGTTCTTTATCGTTATGGGTCTGGTGGATGCAATCCCAATGATCGCTGTAGGTCTGGGTCTGTACGTGATGTTTGCTGTCGCGTAGTAAGCGTTGCTTGAATTAAGAGCAATATCAGAACGTTAACTAGATAGAGGCATTGTGCTGTGAATCTTAACGCAACAATCCTCGGCCAGGCCATCGCGTTTGTCCTGTTCGTTCTGTTCTGCATGAAGTACGTATGGCCGCCGTTAATGGCTGCCATCGAAAAACGTCAAAAAGAAATTGCTGACGGCCTTGCTTCTGCAGAACGAGCACATAAGGATCTTGACCTTGCAAAGGCCAGCGCGACCGACCAGCTGAAAAAAGCGAAGGCGGAAGCTCAGGTAATCATCGAGCAGGCGAACAAACGTCGTGCTCAGATCCTGGACGAAGCTAAAACTGAAGCAGAGCAGGAACGTACTAAAATCGTGGCACAGGCGCAGGCGGAAATTGAAGCCGAGCGTAAACGTGCTCGCGAAGAGCTGCGTAAGCAAGTTGCTATCCTGGCTGTTGCTGGCGCCGAGAAGATCATCGAACGTTCCGTGGATGAAGCTGCTAATAGCGACATCGTGGACAAACTTGTCGCTGAACTGTAAGGAGGGAGGGGCTGATGTCTGAATTTATTACGGTAGCTCGCCCCTACGCCAAAGCAGCTTTTGACTTTGCCGTTGAGCACCAAAGCGTAGACCGTTGGCAGGATATGCTGACTTTCGCCGCTGAGGTGACGAAAAACGAACAAATGGCAGAGCTTCTCTCTGGCGCATTGGCGCCAGAAACGCTCGCTGAGTCGTTTATCGCCGTGTGCGGTGAGCAGCTGGACGAAAGCGGCCAAAACCTGATTAGGGTAATGGCTGAAAATAACCGTCTGAATGCGCTCCCGGATGTTCTTGAGCAGTTTATTCATCTGCGTGCAGCCAGTGAGGCTATCTCTGAGGTAGAAGTCACTTCTGCCAATGCACTGAGTGATGAACAGCTTACGAAGATTAGTGCAGCGATGGAAAAACGTCTGTCACGCAAAGTTAAGCTGAATTGCAAAATCGATAAGTCTGTAATGGCAGGCGTAATCATCCGAGCGGGTGATATGGTCATTGATGGCAGCGTACGCGGCCGTCTTGAGCGCCTTGCAGACGTCTTGCAGTCTTAAGGGGACTGGAGCATGCAACTGAATTCCACCGAAATCAGCGAACTGATCAAGCAGCGCATTGCTCAGTTCAATGTTGTGAGCGAAGCTCACAACGAAGGTACTATTGTTTCTGTAAGTGACGGTGTTATCCGCATTCACGGCCTGGCCGATTGTATGCAGGGTGAGATGATTTCCCTGCCGGGTAACCGTTACGCTATCGCACTGAACCTGGAGCGCGACTCCGTAGGTGCTGTTGTGATGGGGCCATACGCTGACCTCGCCGAAGGCATGAAGGTTAAGTGTACGGGTCGTATTCTGGAAGTTCCGGTTGGCCGTGGCCTGCTGGGTCGTGTGGTGAACACTCTGGGTTCCCCGATTGACGGTAAAGGTCCGGTTGATAACGATGGCTTCTCGCCAATCGAAGTTATCGCACCGGGCGTAATCGAACGTCAGTCCGTCGACCAGCCAGTGCAGACCGGTTATAAATCTGTTGATGCCATGATCCCAATCGGACGTGGCCAGCGTGAGCTGATCATCGGTGACCGTCAGACCGGTAAAACCGCGATGGCTATCGATGCCATCATCAACCAGCGTGATTCCGGCATCAAATGTGTGTACGTGGCTATCGGCCAGAAAGCGTCCACCATTTCTAACGTGGTTCGTAAACTGGAAGAACACGGCGCACTGTCCAACACCATCGTTGTGGTGGCGACCGCGTCTGAATCTGCTGCACTGCAATACCTGGCGCCATATGCCGGTTGCGCAATGGGCGAATACTTCCGTGACCGCGGTGAAGATGCACTGATCGTTTACGATGACCTGTCTAAACAGGCTGTTGCTTACCGTCAGGTTTCCCTGCTGCTCCGTCGTCCGCCAGGACGTGAAGCATTCCCGGGCGACGTATTTTACCTCCACTCCCGTCTGCTGGAACGCGCATCCCGCGTTAACGCGGAATATGTTGAGAAGTTCACCAATGGTGAAGTTAAAGGTAAAACCGGCTCCCTGACCGCTCTGCCGATTATCGAAACCCAGGCGGGTGACGTTTCTGCGTTCGTTCCGACCAACGTAATTTCTATTACCGATGGTCAGATCTTCCTGGAAACCAACCTGTTCAACTCCGGTATTCGTCCGGCAGTTAACCCGGGTATCTCCGTATCTCGTGTAGGTGGCGCAGCGCAGACCAAGATCATCAAGAAACTGTCCGGTGGTATTCGTACCGCGCTGGCGCAGTATCGTGAACTGGCCGCGTTTTCTCAGTTCGCTTCCGACCTGGATGAAGCTACGCGTAAGCAGCTGAGCCACGGTCAGAAAGTAACTGAACTGCTGAAGCAGAAACAGTATGCGCCAATGTCTGTTGCACAGCAGGGTGTGGTGCTGTTTGCGGCTGAACGCGGTTACCTCGAAGATGTGGAACTGGCGAAAATCGGTAGCTTCGAAGCCGCTCTGCTGGCTTACGTCGACCGTGACCACGCTCCGCTGATGCAAGAGATCAACCAGTCCGGTGGCTATAACGATGAAATCGAAGGCAAGCTGAAAGCTATCCTCGATTCCTTCAAGGCAACCCAGTCCTGGTAACGTCTGGCGGTCTGTCTTAGGACGGACCGCAAGGCATTGAGGAGAAGCTCATGGCCGGCGCAAAAGAGATACGTAGTAAGATCGCAAGCGTCCAGAACACGCAGAAGATCACTAAAGCGATGGAGATGGTCGCCGCTTCCAAAATGCGTAAATCGCAGGATCGCATGGCGGCCAGCCGTCCTTATGCAGAGACCATGCGCAAAGTGATTGGTCACCTTGCGAATGGTAATCTGGAATATAAGCACCCTTACCTGGAAGAACGCGACGTTAAACGCGTGGGCTACCTGGTGGTGTCGACCGACCGTGGTCTGTGCGGTGGCTTGAACATTAACCTGTTCAAAAAGCTGCTGGCGGATATGAAAACATGGTCCGATAAAGGCGTTCAGTGCGATATCGCAATGATCGGCTCTAAGGGCGTGTCTTTCTTTAACTCCGTTGGCGGTAATGTGATTGCTCAGGTAACCGGCATGGGGGATAACCCTTCCCTGTCCGAACTGATCGGTCCGGTTAAAGTGATGCTGCAGGCCTACGACGAAGGTCGTCTGGACAAACTGTACGTTGTCAGCAACAAATTTATTAACACCATGTCTCAGACGCCAACCATCACCCAACTGTTGCCTTTGCCGGCATCAGATGATGATGAATTGAAGCGTAAATCCTGGGATTACCTGTATGAGCCAGACCCGAAAGCGCTGCTGGATACCCTGCTGCGTCGTTATGTCGAGTCTCAGGTTTATCAGGGCGTGGTAGAAAACCTGGCCAGCGAGCAGGCCGCACGTATGGTGGCGATGAAAGCCGCGACCGACAATGGCGGCAGCCTGATTAAAGAGCTGCAGTTGGTATACAACAAAGCTCGTCAGGCCAGCATTACTCAGGAACTCACCGAGATCGTCGGTGGTGCATCCGCGGTATAACCAGGTTAATTCGTAGAGGATTCAAGATGGCTACTGGAAAAATTGTCCAGGTAATCGGCGCCGTGGTTGACGTCGAATTCCCTCAGGATGCCGTACCGCGCGTGTACGATGCTCTTGAGGTTATGAATGGTAAAGAGAGCCTGGTGCTGGAAGTTCAGCAGCAGCTCGGCGGCGGTATCGTACGTACCATCGCCATGGGTTCTTCCGACGGTCTGCGTCGTGGTCTGGAAGTTAAAGACCTTGAGCACCCGATCGAAGTCCCGGTAGGTAAAGCAACCCTGGGTCGTATCATGAACGTCCTGGGTCACCCGATCGACATGAAAGGCGATATCGGTGAAGAAGAGCGTTGGGCTATCCACCGCGCAGCGCCTACCTATGAAGAACTGTCCAGTTCTCAGGAACTGCTGGAAACCGGCATCAAAGTTATCGACCTGATGTGTCCATTCGCGAAGGGCGGTAAAGTTGGTCTGTTCGGTGGTGCGGGTGTAGGTAAAACCGTAAACATGATGGAGCTGATCCGTAACATCGCGATCGAACACTCCGGTTACTCAGTGTTTGCGGGCGTTGGTGAACGTACTCGTGAGGGTAACGACTTCTACCACGAAATGACCGACTCCAACGTTCTGGACAAAGTATCCCTGGTATATGGCCAGATGAACGAGCCGCCGGGAAACCGTCTGCGCGTTGCTCTGACCGGTCTGACCATGGCTGAGAAGTTCCGTGACGAAGGTCGTGACGTTCTGCTGTTCGTTGATAACATCTACCGTTACACCCTGGCCGGTACTGAAGTATCTGCACTGCTGGGTCGTATGCCATCAGCGGTAGGCTACCAGCCGACCCTGGCGGAAGAGATGGGTGTTCTGCAGGAACGTATCACCTCTACCAAAACCGGTTCTATCACCTCCGTTCAGGCGGTATACGTACCTGCGGATGACTTGACTGACCCATCCCCAGCAACCACCTTTGCTCACCTGGATGCAACCGTGGTACTGAGCCGTCAGATCGCATCCCTGGGTATCTACCCGGCCGTTGACCCGCTGGATTCCACCAGCCGTCAGCTGGATCCGCTGGTTGTTGGTCAGGAACACTACGACACCGCGCGTGGCGTACAGTCCCTGCTGCAGCGTTATCAGGAACTGAAAGACATCATCGCCATCCTGGGTATGGATGAACTGTCTGAAGAAGATAAACTGGTGGTAGCACGTGCGCGTAAGATCCAGCGCTTCCTGTCCCAGCCGTTCTTCGTTGCGGAAGTATTCACCGGTTCTCCAGGTAAATACGTTTCCCTGAAAGACACCATCCGTGGCTTTAAAGGCATCATGGAAGGCGAATACGACCACCTGCCAGAGCAGGCGTTCTACATGGTTGGTTCCATCGAAGAAGCTGTGGAAAAAGCCAAAAAACTTTAACGCCTTAATCGGAGGGTGATATGGCAATGACTTACCACCTGGACGTCGTCAGCGCAGAGCAACAAATGTTCTCTGGTCTGGTCGAAAAAATCCAGGTAACGGGTAGTGAAGGTGAACTGGGTATTTTCCCGGGTCACGCTCCGCTGCTCACCGCCATTAAGCCTGGTATGATCCGCATCGTTAAACAGTTCGGTCATGAAGAGTTTATCTACCTGTCCGGCGGCATTCTCGAAGTGCAGCCTGGCAGCGTGACCGTACTGGCTGACACCGCGATTCGCGGACAGGATCTCGATGAAGCGAGAGCCCTGGAAGCGAAGCGTAAGGCTGAAGAGCATATCAAGAGCTCTCATGGTGACGTGGATTACGCTCAGGCATCTGCGGAACTGGCCAAAGCGATCGCGAAACTACGCGTTATCGAGTTGACCAAAAAAGCGATGTAACACCGGCTTGAAAAACACAAGGCCAGTCTGGTTTCCAGGCTGGCTTTTTTTTCGCTTTGTTTCAGGAAAATGGAAATAAAAAGCATTTTTATTATTTCGTGATTTAGATCAAAAAATATTGATTGATTAAAAATTGAGGCGTAGACTCTTTTTTTGTGATGTATATCACATAATAAACTCAGATAAAAAAGAGATACCAACATGAAATTGATCAACAAAATCATCGCCCTGTTCAGCAATATGAGTTTTTAGTCTTCCCTGCCTGCTCTGTGGCGCGATGCGTAATGCAGTTTATCAGCTAGCGCCATTTGTTAAATTCCCCCCCTCCTGCTCTTTTCTTCCACATCGTATTGTCGTGTTTGCCTTTTCTGCTTCCCACTGAATTGCATGCCTAAAATCATACCTTCGCTAATGTCATTCTTTATTTATGCGGCAAAAAAATAGCAAAAACATCCACCTAAGGCTTTAATAAGAGCAGACTGCTGGTTTTGGGGAGACAAAACACGTAGATATAGACGAAAATAGACAGTTATCAGATGGGGAATTTCCCCGATTGAACGTTTTATCTTCGGTCCCTTTCACGATGAAAAAAATGTAGTATTTTCAATGTGAAACGGTATAAATTCGTTCTCAAATTACAGTCAGGACGTGTATGTTGAATAACGCTATGAGCGTCGTGATCCTTGCCGCAGGCAAAGGCACGCGTATGTATTCCGATCTCCCTAAAGTGCTGCATACCCTCGCAGGAAAACCGATGGTGCAGCATGTCATTGATGCCGCTAATGAATTAGGCGCGACTCACGTACATCTGGTCTACGGACACGGTGGTGATTTGCTTAAGCAGACGCTGAAAGATGGCAACCTGAACTGGGTACTGCAGGCCGAGCAGTTGGGTACCGGTCATGCAATGCAACAGGCGGCACCATTCTTTAGTGATGACGAAGACATCTTAATGCTCTATGGCGATGTGCCGCTGATCTCCACCGAAACACTACGTCGCCTGCGTGATGCTAAACCGCAGGGTGGAATCGGCTTGTTAACGGTTAAACTGGACGACCCATCGGGTTATGGGCGAATTACGCGTGATAACGGTAAAGTCACAGGCATTGTTGAACATAAGGATGCCACTGACGAGCAGCGTCAAATCCAGGAAATCAACACCGGCATCCTGATTGCCAACGGCGCAGACCTGAAGCACTGGCTGTCCAAACTGACCAACAACAACGTGCAGGGTGAATACTACATCACCGATATCATTGCGATGGCATATCAGGAAGGGCGCGAAATTGCTGCGGTACATCCGGCACGAATCAGTGAAACGGAAGGGGTGAACAACCGTCTTCAGCTCTCTCGTCTGGAGCGTGTTTATCAGTCCGAGCAGGCAGAAAAACTGCTGCTGGCGGGCGTGATGCTGCGCGATCCGGCACGTTTTGATCTTCGCGGTACGCTTATTCACGGGCGCGATGTCGAAATTGATACTAACGTTATCATTGAAGGTAACGTAACCGTTGGGGATCGCGTCAAGATTGGTGCTGGCTGCATCATCAAAAACAGCGTGATTGGTGATGGTTGTGAGCTAAGTCCGTACAGCGTGGTGGAAGATGCGCATCTGGAAGCAGCATGCACCATCGGTCCTTTCGCGCGTCTGCGCCCGGGTGCAGAGCTGCAGGAAGGCGCACACGTGGGTAACTTCGTCGAAATGAAAAAAGCGCGTCTGGGTAAAGGCTCTAAAGCGGGTCACCTGACCTATCTGGGCGATGCGGAAATTGGCGATAACGTAAACATCGGCGCCGGTACGATCACCTGCAACTACGATGGCGCGAATAAATTTAAAACCATTATTGGCGATGATGTGTTTGTCGGTTCCGATACTCAGCTGGTGGCACCTGTCACCGTGGGTAAAGGCGCCACCATCGCGGCGGGGACGACCGTAACTCGCGATGTTGCCGATAACGAACTGGTATTAAGCCGTGTGCCTCAGGTCCATAAACAAGGCTGGCAGCGCCCGGTGAAGAAAAAGTAATTCAGTTTTTGCCGGATGGTGGCCTGCGTGCGGTGACGTTCTGTAGGCCTGATAAGCGTGAGCGCCATCAGGCAGACCAGAGACGAGGGGATAACATAATCCTCCGCTCAACAAGCAGTACCATAAAAATAACCCCACTCTCTACAAGGCTCGGGGCGCCCGGAATACGGGTATTACCCAAAGTATTTCGCGCTGTAGCAAGGCGGCAAGCTTGGGAATCTACGAGAGCTTACTAAAGTAAGTGACCGTAGTGAGCAAGCGTAGCCAACGTAGCTACGGAGTGAAAGACGAAGGGGAAACAGGTCAGCGACAACGACAGGCAAATGCCTAAATTCGGAATCAAAAAATATGTGTGGAATTGTTGGCGCTATCGCGCAGCGTGATGTAGCTGAAATCCTTCTCGAAGGTTTACGTCGTCTGGAATATCGTGGTTATGACTCTGCTGGTCTGGCCGTTGTCGATGCTGAAGGCAATATGACTCGCCTGCGTCGTCTGGGTAAAGTGCAGATGCTAACTGCTGCAGCGGAAGAACATCCGCTGCATGGCGGTACCGGTATCGCTCATACCCGTTGGGCGACCCACGGAGAACCTTCAGAAGCGAACGCGCATCCCCATGTTTCTGAACACATTGTCGTGGTGCATAACGGCATCATTGAAAACCATGAACCGCTGCGTGAACTGCTGAAAACGCGTGGTTACACCTTTGTTTCTGAAACCGATACCGAAGTGATTGCTCACCTGGTGCACTGGGAGCTGGAACAGGGTGGGACGCTGCGTGAAGCCGTACTGCGTACTATTCCGCAACTGCGCGGTGCCTACGGGACGGTGATCATGGATACCCGTAGCCCGGAAACGCTGCTGGCGGCTCGTTCTGGTAGCCCGCTGGTGATTGGTCTGGGTATGGGTGAAAACTTTATTGCTTCCGATCAGCTGGCGCTGCTGCCGGTAACCCGTCGCTTTATCTTCCTGGAAGAGGGTGACATCGCGGAAGTGACCCGTCGTTCGGTCTCTATTTTCGACAAGTCTGGCGCGGAAGTGAAACGTCAGGATATCGAATCGAATCTGCAATATGACGCGGGCGAAAAAGGTATTTATCGCCACTACATGCAGAAAGAGATCTACGAACAACCGAATGCGATTAAAAATACGCTGACCGGGCGCATTAGCCACGGTGAAGTGGATTTAAGCGAGCTGGGTTCGCGTGCTAATGAGCTGCTGTCTCAGGTTGAGCATATCCAGATTATCGCCTGTGGCACGTCATACAACTCCGGTATGGTGTCCCGCTACTGGTTTGAGTCGCTGGCCGGTATTCCTTGTGATGTCGAAATCGCCTCTGAATTCCGCTATCGCAAATCTGCCGTGCGTCGTAACAGCCTGATGATCACCCTTTCCCAGTCTGGTGAAACGGCGGATACCCTGGCGGGTCTGCGTTTGTCTAAAGAGCTGGGTTATCTGGGCTCGCTGGCTATCTGTAACGTACCGGGGTCCTCTCTGGTGCGTGAATCCGACCTGGCGATGATGACCAATGCCGGTACCGAAATCGGTGTGGCCTCGACGAAAGCCTTTACCACTCAGTTGACCGTTCTGCTGATGCTGGTGGCTAAGCTGTCTCGTCTGAAAGGTCTGGATGCGTCTATTGAGCAAGAGATCGTTCATGGTCTGCAGGCGCTGCCGAGCCGTATTGAGCAGATGCTCTCCCAGGACAAACGCATTGCCGCTCTGGCGGAAGGTTTCTCTGATAAGCACCATGCGCTATTCCTGGGCCGTGGCGATCAGTATCCGATTGCGCTGGAAGGCGCGCTGAAGCTGAAAGAGATCTCTTATATTCACGCTGAAGCTTATGCCGCAGGCGAACTGAAGCACGGTCCGCTGGCGCTGATCGATGCCGATATGCCGGTTATCGTGGTCGCACCGAACAACGAACTGCTGGAAAAACTGAAATCCAACATTGAAGAAGTTCGGGCCCGCGGCGGTCAGCTGTACGTCTTTGCCGATCAGGATGCTGGCTTTACCAGTAGCGAAAACATGCACATCATCGAGATGCCGCATGTGGAAGAGGTGATTGCACCGATCTTCTACACCGTTCCGCTGCAACTGCTGGCGTATCACGTGGCGCTGATTAAAGGCACCGACGTGGACCAGCCACGTAACCTGGCGAAGTCGGTTACCGTGGAATAAGCCGAACCTCGCTGAACTGAAAATGCCCTGCTTAAAGCGGGGCATTTTTTTAAGCTTGTTCTGTTTTTAATCAATTATCCCGCTTGTTTTATGTGACAAACCGTCATCTTCAGCTACTGTTTTCAGTGTCATAAAAAGAAAATTTTGCCGAAATATGATTGTCACATAATCGATTAACCTTATGTTTTTATACTGTTTTTAATTGTTCCTGGCGCATTATTTTTCATTGTCATAAAACTGTCATATTTCGTACATTTAACTGTCACCTGTTTGTCCTATTTTGCTCACAGTAGCAACTCAAACAACAATTTACGAAAACCGTGCAGGAGACATTATGAAAGTTATGCGTACCACTGTCGCAACTGTTGTCGCCGCGACCTTATCCATGAGCGCGTTCTCTGCCTTTGCTGCAGCGAGCCTGACAGGTGCAGGTGCAACTTTTCCTGCGCCAGTGTATGCCAAATGGGCAGATACCTATCAGAAAGAGACTGGTAGCAAAGTAAACTACCAGGGTATCGGCTCCTCCGGTGGTGTAAAACAAATCACTGCGAATACCGTTGATTTCGGTGCCTCAGATGCGCCGCTGTCTGACGAAAAACTCAATCAAGAAGGCTTGTTCCAGTTCCCGACCGTGATCGGCGGTGTGGTGCTGGCGGTGAATATCCCTGGCCTGAAATCCGGCGAGCTGGTGCTTGACGGTAAAACGCTGGGCGACATCTACCTCGGCAAAATTAAGAAGTGGGATGATGAAGCCATCACCAAACTGAACCCAGGTCTGAAACTGCCTTCGCAGAACATCGCCGTTGTGCGTCGTGCTGACGGTTCCGGTACTTCCTTCGTCTTCACCAGCTACCTGGCAAAAGTGAACGAAGAGTGGAAATCTAAAATTGGTTCCGGTTCTACCGTTAACTGGCCGACCGGTCTGGGCGGTAAAGGTAACGACGGTATCGCCGCATTCGTCCAACGTCTGCCTGGTTCAATCGGCTACGTTGAGTACGCTTACGCTAAGCAGAACAATCTGGCGTACACCAGGCTGGTCTCTGCTGATGGCAAACCGGTAAGCCCGACCGAAGAGAACTTTGCTAACGCCGCGAAAGGCGCTGACTGGAGCAAAACCTTCGCGCAGGATCTAACCAACCAGAAAGGTGACGATGCGTGGCCAATCACTTCCACCACCTTCATCCTGGTGCATAAAGAGCAGAAGAAACCTGAGCAGGGCGCTGAAGTGCTGAAGTTCTTCGACTGGGCGTACAAAAATGGCGGCAAACAGGCTAATGACCTGGATTATGCCAGCCTGCCGGACAGCGTGGTTGAGCAGGTTCGTGCTGCATGGAAAACCAACGTGAAAGACAGCAGCGGTAAAGCGCTGTACTAATAGAATATCTTTGACGAATTGGCGGATGGCGCTACGCTTATCCGCCCTACGGTTTCTACCGTAGGCCCTGAGTGTAGGCCGGATAAGCGTAGCGCCATCCGGCATGGGCAACTTAGTAAACGCGTTTAACTTAAAGAGTGATTTATGGCTGCAACAAAGCCTGCTTTTAACCCACCGGGTAAAAAGGGTGACATGATATTCAGCGCGCTGGTAAAACTGGCTGCGCTGATTGTGCTATTGATGTTGGGTGGCATCATTGTCTCTCTGGTTATCTCCTCCTGGCCAAGCATTCAGAAATTTGGTTTCTCCTTCCTGTGGACTAAAGAATGGGATGCGCCAAATGATATCTACGGTGCATTAGTCCCGATTTACGGTACGCTGGTTACTTCGCTTATCGCACTGCTGATTGCCGTTCCGGTGAGTTTCGGCATTGCTTTGTTCCTGACTGAACTTGCGCCCGGCTGGCTGCGTCGCCCGCTGGGTATCGCTATTGAGCTGCTGGCGGCAATTCCAAGTATCGTGTACGGCATGTGGGGCCTGTTTATCTTTGCTCCGTTGTTTGCGACTTATTTCCAGGAACCGGTCGGTAACATCCTTTCCAACATTCCGTTTGTTGGCGCGTTGTTTGCTGGTCCGGCGTTTGGTATTGGGATTCTGGCTGCGGGCGTGATCCTCGCCATTATGATTATTCCTTACATTGCGGCGGTTATGCGCGATGTGTTCGAACAAACGCCGGTGCTGATGAAAGAGTCAGCCTACGGCATCGGTTGTACCACCTGGGAAGTTATCTGGCGCATCGTCCTCCCGTTCACCAAAAATGGCGTGATCGGCGGCGTGATGTTGGGTCTGGGTCGCGCACTTGGCGAGACCATGGCGGTGACCTTTATCATCGGTAACACCTATCAGCTCGACAGTGCATCGCTGTATATGCCGGGCAACAGTATTACCTCTGCGTTGGCGAATGAATTTGCCGAAGCGGAATCAGGTCTGCACGTTGCCGCGTTGATGGAGTTGGGCCTGATTCTGTTTGTGATCACCTTCATCGTACTGGCTGCGTCTAAGTTCATGATCATGCGCCTTGCGAAGAACGAGGGGGCACGCTAATGGCTACGCTTGAAATGCAAAACACCACTGCGCTTGCGGAATCCCGCCGTAAAATGCAGGCGCGTCGCCGCCTGAAGAACCGTATAGCCCTGACGCTCTCTATGGCGACCATGGCGTTCGGTCTGTTCTGGCTTATCTGGATCCTGATGTCCACGATTACCCGTGGCATCGACGGTATGTCGCTGGCGCTATTCACCGAAATGACGCCGCCGCCGAATACAGCTGGTGGTGGTCTGGCGAACGCTCTGGCCGGTAGCGGACTGTTGATTCTGTGGGCGACCGTGTTTGGTACCCCGCTGGGTATTATGGCGGGCATCTACCTGGCTGAGTACGGACGTAAGTCCTGGCTGGCTGAGGTCATCCGCTTTATCAATGACATCCTGCTTTCTGCACCATCAATCGTGGTGGGTCTGTTCGTTTACACCATTGTGGTAGCAAAAATGGAGCACTTCTCCGGCTGGGCGGGCGTTATCGCGCTGGCGCTACTGCAGGTGCCCATTGTTATTCGTACTACAGAGAACATGCTCAAACTGGTGCCGGACAGCCTGCGTGAAGCTGCCTATGCGCTGGGTACGCCGAAGTGGAAGATGATTTCTGCAATCACTCTGAAGGCGTCTGTCTCGGGCATTATTACAGGTGTCCTGCTGGCTATTGCGCGTATTGCCGGTGAAACGGCTCCGCTGCTGTTTACATCGCTCTCCAATCAGTTCTGGAGCACCGACATGATGCAGCCTATCGCCAACCTGCCGGTCACTATCTTTAAGTTTGCGATGAGCCCGTTTGCTGAGTGGCAGCAACTGGCCTGGGCTGGGGTACTGATTATTACCCTGTGCGTACTGCTGCTGAACATTCTGGCGCGCGTCATTTTCGCGAAGAAGAAACACGGTTAATTTTACGGCGTGGCTGATGTGGCGCCGGATGAGGAATAGATTGAAATGAGTATGGTTGATACTGCCCCGGGTAAGATTCAGGTTCGTGATTTGAACTTCTACTATGGCAAATTCCATGCCCTGAAGAACATCAACCTGGATATTGCTAAAAACCAGGTTACGGCGTTTATCGGGCCGTCAGGCTGTGGTAAATCGACGCTGCTTCGAACGTTCAACAAAATGTTTGAGCTGTACCCGGAACAGCGTGCGGAAGGTGAAATCCTGCTGGATGGCGACAATATTCTCACCAATACCCAGGATATCGCGCTGCTGCGTGCCAAAGTGGGGATGGTATTCCAGAAGCCGACGCCGTTCCCGATGTCCATCTACGACAACATCGCGTTTGGCGTGCGTCTGTTTGAGAAACTCTCTCGTGCGGATATGGACGAGCGTGTGCAGTGGGCATTGACTAAGGCCGCATTGTGGAACGAAACCAAAGATAAATTACACCAGAGTGGGTACTCTCTCTCTGGTGGTCAGCAGCAGCGTCTGTGCATTGCGCGTGGCATCGCCATTCGCCCGGAAGTGCTTCTGCTGGATGAGCCATGTTCAGCGCTCGACCCGATCTCTACCGGGCGTATCGAAGAGCTGATCACCGAGCTGAAAGAGGATTACACCGTTGTTATCGTGACCCACAACATGCAGCAGGCGGCACGTTGTTCCGATCACACGGCATTTATGTACCTGGGCGAGTTGATTGAGTTCAGCAACACGGACGATCTGTTCACCAAGCCCGCGAAGAAACAAACTGAAGACTACATCACCGGTCGTTACGGCTGATTCAGGAGCTTGTTGTGGATAACCTTAACCTAAATAAACATATTTCCGGCCAGTTCAACGCAGAGCTGGAAAGCATCCGTACCCAGGTGATGACCATGGGCGGTATGGTGGAGCAGCAGCTTTCTGATGCGATTACCGCCATGCATAACCAGGACAGCGAGCTGGCGAAGCGCGTCATTGAAGGCGATAAGAACGTCAACATGATGGAAGTGGCGATCGACGAAGCCTGCGTGCGTATTATTGCCAAACGTCAGCCGACCGCCAGCGACCTGCGCCTGGTGATGGCGATTATCAAAACCATCGCTGAGCTGGAGCGTATTGGCGACGTGGCGGACAAAATTTGTCGCACCGCGCTGGAGAAATTCTCGCATCAGCATCAGCCGCTGCTGGTCAGCCTGGAATCACTGGGCCGCCACACTGTGCAGATGCTGCATGACGTGCTGGATGCGTTTGCGCGTATGGATCTGGACGAAGCGGTACGTATTTATCGTGAAGATAAGAAAGTTGACCAGGAATATGAAGGCATCGTGCGTCAGCTGATGACCTATATGATGGAAGACCCGCGTACTATCCCAAGCGTGCTTACCGCGCTGTTTTGCGCCCGTTCCATCGAGCGTATCGGTGACCGTTGCCAGAATATCTGCGAATACATTTTCTACTTCGTGAAGGGACAAGATTTCCGTCATGTAGGTGGTGATGAGCTGGATAAGCTGCTGGCGGGGAAAGATCCGAAAGAGTAATAAAAACGTAGAAAATAGGCCGGATGAGCGTCAGCGCCATCCGGCATTTCAGTTAACGCGTAATATTCCATCCGCGCGCTTTCCACAATTCCGGCAACTGGGCCAAATCGGTAAAAGTCGTCACTTTTGGATGATCGATCGGTTTGTTGTGCGGATCGGCGCAGAAATAGAATACTTCCATTCCCGCCGCAATCCCCGCCTGCGCGCCAGCACTGGAATCATCGACCAGAATGCAGTTCTCAACGTTGACGTCCATCGCTGTTGCCGCATGAAACATCAGGTCCGGATCGGGCTTCCAGCGTTGGATATCGTAACCGCTGAACAATAAATCAGGAAAATGGTGCAACATGCCCAGCTTACCCAGCGAATGCTGCATTTTACTGACCGGACCGTTAGAGACTACGCACATGGGCACTGTCATACTGTCCAGTAGCGCATTAGCGCCAGCGATCACCTCCAGTTCCGTATCGAACAGACGTGCGACCTCAGCGCGGTAAATCGGTTCTAAATCAGCTCTTGCCAGTTCGACACCGTGCTCTTCGTTGATAATGTCGATGATCTCGTACAGCTTTACCCCTTTGAAGCGTTTAAAAATTTCTTCAAGATCGAGCGTAATGCCGAACGCCTGGAACATGCTGACATACGCGCGAGAACAAATCACTTCACTGTCGACAAGGGTACCGTCACAGTCAAAAAATACGGCTTCTATCTGGGACATGTCATTTCCATTTTAACAAGTTTAACGTTTTCGTAATGCATTATTGGGCCACGCAATCGTTGCCGTATAAGCAAAATCAATGAAAAAAGTTGCTCATAACCCAACCCTATTGTCGCATTTTGGTATAGGATAGCGACGAATTTTCCCTCCTTGTTCGGAAATTGATAATGAGTCAACAACACACAACCCAGGCTTCTGGCCAGGGGATGCTGGAACGCGTGTTCAAACTGCGCGAACATGGCACGACGGCACGGACCGAAGTGATCGCCGGTTTAACGACCTTCCTGACGATGGTGTATATCGTTTTTGTTAACCCGCAAATTCTTGGCGTAGCTGGCATGGATACCAGCGCTGTCTTTGTTACCACCTGTCTTATTGCTGCTTTTGGTAGCATCCTGATGGGCCTGTTTGCCAACCTGCCGGTCGCACTTGCGCCTGCTATGGGCCTGAACGCATTCTTTGCTTTCGTGGTCGTCGGCGCGATGGGCCTCTCCTGGCAGATTGGTATGGGCGCTATCTTCTGGGGCGCGGTAGGTTTGCTGCTGCTGACAATTTTCCGCGTACGTTATTGGATGATTGCAAATATCCCGGTTAGCCTGCGCGTGGGGATCACCAGCGGTATTGGTCTGTTCATCGGCATGATGGGGCTGAAAAACGCCGGTGTTATCGTGGCGAACAAAGACACGCTGGTGTCCATCGGCAACCTGACGTCTCACAGCGTGCTGCTCGGTATTCTGGGCTTCTTTATCATCGCGATTCTGGCGTCACGCAACATTCATGCGGCGGTGCTGATCTCCATCATTGTGACCACGTTACTGGGCTGGATGCTGGGCGATGTGCATTACAACGGTATCGTCTCTGCGCCACCGAGCGTGATGTCCGTTATTGGCCATGTCGATCTGGCCGGTTCGTTTAATATTGGCCTGGCGGGGGTGATTTTCTCATTCATGCTGGTCAACCTGTTCGACTCCTCCGGTACGCTGATTGGCGTTACGGATAAAGCCGGTCTGGCGGATGCGAAGGGCAAGTTCCCGCGTATGAAGCAGGCGTTGTATGTAGATAGCGTGTCATCTGTTACCGGCGCGTTTATCGGTACTTCTTCCGTTACCGCGTATATTGAATCTTCTTCCGGGGTTTCTGTCGGCGGACGTACCGGTCTGACAGCCGTGGTCGTTGGCCTGCTGTTCCTGCTGGTTATCTTCCTGTCGCCGCTGGCGGGAATGGTGCCGGGCTATGCCGCGGCCGGTGCGCTGATTTACGTCGGTGTGCTGATGACATCAAGCCTGTCGCGCGTGAAGTGGGATGACCTGACAGAAGCGGTTCCGGCGTTTATTACCGCCGTGATGATGCCGTTTAGCTTCTCGATTACCGAAGGTATCGCGCTGGGCTTTATTTCCTACTGCGTGATGAAAATCGGGACCGGACGTTTGCGCGATCTCAGCCCGTGCGTCATCGTTGTCGCGCTGCTGTTTGTACTGAAGATTGTGTTTATCGACGCGCACTGATCGCTGTTTATTTGGTTTTAGAAAGACAAGCCCGGCAAATCGCCGGGCTTTTTCGTTTACGCTTTCACGCGCTGAATGTAGTCGCCAAATGCGGTCAGTTGACCGGTAAGATGGTCCAGCGTGCTTTGGTCGATGACTTCACCCGTCTGCGGGTCCACCTTGTTCTGAATGACGCCGCCCATAAATTCCGGCTTGTTCATCACCATGGCGTCGAGGAACACCAGGATCTGACGCAGATGGTACTGACAGCGCGCGCCGCCAATAGCGCCCATTGAGCTGGTCTGAATCAGTACCGGCTTGCCAGATAATGGCTGATCGGGCAGGCGGGACAGCCAGTCGATGGCGTTTTTCAGTCCGCCAGGAACAGAATAGTTATATTCCGGTGTCACGATAACAACACCATCAGCTTTCCTGATTTGCTCTGCCAGCGCTTCTACGCTGGCCGGGAAACCTTCTTCCTGCTGGAGGTCGGCATCGTACAGCGGGATATCACCAATCGACGGTAACGCGCTCACTTCCATTCCTGCGGGCGCAATTTTAGGCAGTGTGCGGGCAACCATGCCGTTAAACGAACCTTTGCGCAGACTTCCCAGTAACGTAACAACATTCAATGTTTCAGACATGGTGACTCCTGTTTCATCATGAAGGTTAAATCAGTTAAGCGTATGGCTTTTCGCTGCGCATAATTGAGAGAACCGGATCAGACGACCCGTTGGCTCATTGGCGCGAGTCTGGATATCAGGCAAACTTTTCCAGTCCTGTTTACCATCAAACTCCCAAACCTTGAGTTTTTCAATGGTTGGCGTAACCGCAACCGACCACACCAACACATCTTCCGCATCGCAAATGGCTTCCACCTGCGCAACATGGGCACATTTCAGACGCCCTGCGCCGGGTAAAAGCTGGAGTTCGCGCGGATCGTCATTACACACATCGCCGGTGAGTTTGAGAACGCTCTGGCGCAACGTAATGAGTTGCGCACGCGCTTCGTTAGGGTCGTTTTGGTTATTGATCCACAGATTTTCGTTACTGGAGAAGCGCCAGGTTTGTGTTGAATTCGGATTGTGAAAACCGCGTGTCGCTCGCTGAAGCTCCATATCCAGGCCGCAAACACCTTCTGTTGTCAGTGCAACGCCAACAATATTTCCGGCATAAGAAATCGAAAATCCCGGCAGGTTTTTATCGCGAAAAACGGGCTTACCTTTCGCCTCAGTAACAATCTCAGGCAACGTGCTGGTGCCGTAAAGCATGAACATCAGTTCTGCGAGAAGACTTCGGGAGGCCAGGAAGCGTGTTCGACGGTGAGCGGGTAGATTACTTGCTTCAATGTGATATGGAGTAGGGAGACGAACTGAAACCAGGTGTCCCTCCGTAAGAATCCCTCTGGCAAAATGTGTCGCCATTTTTCGCTCCGTGATTAATGGTCCGTGATTATAACCAGAGTAACATTTACACGGCGTTCAGGCAGGTTTTACGGGTTAAAAAATAAACGGAAACGGGATACATTACGCGACATTTACATTTCTGTTGCCAGAATGGTCATTTAAGCAACACTGTGGCGGCGGATCGTCAGGACATATCGCGATACAGCGCCTTGATCGTTTCTTTCAGCCAGACGATCTTCGGATTATGGCTGTTACGTTTATGCCAAAGGAGGGTGAACGGTACGCGCATTTTCTCTAACTGCGCAGCATCAAATGGCATAGGACGCGCCACTAGCGGAAGCTGGTGGAGTTGGTTATAACGCTGACAATAGACCGGCGCTGTGGCTATCAGCGCATGATCCGGCTGGGCGGCCATAAACAGCGACTGCTCAAAACCTGGCAGGCATAACGCGATATTGCGTGTGCGCCCCATCTCCTGAAGCACATCGTCCAGCGCCCAGGTATCGCTTTGCTCCCAGCTAATACTGATGTGGGGATAGCGCAGAAATGTATCCAGACTCCACTCTTCCTGCAATGCCGGATGATCTTCACGTAGCCAGACGCAAGGGAGATCGGAAAACAACACTTCATGGTCGATCGACAACGGCAGTAGGCTCAGCAGTTCTCGCGAACGCGGATGGCTTTCGCGGCCGGTGAAGCCGATATCCACCTCGCCGCGAATAATCGCATCCAGCGAATCATAGTCCCAGTTGCGTATTTTGATCGTCGCCTGGGGATAACGCTGATAGATCTGCCGGGAGAGGGCGTTAAACATGATCATGACCAACGGCGTTTCGGCCACCAGATCAAACTTCAACCCGCGCGGAGCCTCATGGTGCGGCTTATCCAGCAATTGATTGCTCATCTGCATCCACTCTGCCAGATTCTGCTCCATGCTGACCATTAACGGCGTCGGCGTAAGTCCCAGCGGGGTGTTTACAAACAACGGGTCGTCAAACCAGGTCCGCAGTTTCGACAGCGACTTACTGACCGCCGACGGCGTGACGTTCATCCGTTTGGCGGTTTTGGTAACGCTGCGTTCCTGCATCAATAGTTGCAGGCAGAGCAACAAATTAAGATCGAGACTGCTGAGGGATTTCTTCATGAGTTGGCGCGGACCGGTTGGGGGCAACAGTGATAATCAGCATGATACTCACTATGCTACAGCCAATCAGAATCCCGATCAGCATATTCAGCGCATCAAGGCCGAGGACCGCTGCCAGCCAAATCCATAGTGATGAACCGCAAACCTGCGCAATACCTAACGCCGAGCTGGCAACCCCTGCACGCAGCGAGAACGGTCCCAGCGCCTGACTCATGGCGACACCAAAACCAACCGAGAACCCGGCGCAGATTAAAGTCAGCCCAAACAGCGTTACTGCGTGTGAGGCGGCAAGGGTTAACACTACGCCCGCTGCCAGAAACAACGCTTGTGAAGTCAGCATCAGAACGCGAGGCTTGAATACACTGAGGGCGAACGGCGTCGAGAAAGAGACCGCCATACTGATGCCTGCGGTCATAGCCATCGTCGTGGCGTATTCACCACGGTCGAAGCCCATCACTTCCATCAGCAGCACCGGAGAGGTATTCACGAAGGTCAGGATCACCGACACGCTGAGGGTGGTTATGGCCAGGCGGCTTAAGAAAAAACGGTTCACCAAAGATTCGTTGGTGTGGTTCTTTGGTGTAGACGTCGTGAGGGCCGCTGGGCGCGATTCTCGCAGGATAAATACCGACAGCAGGCATACGACTACACCCATACCCATCATCGTGTAGAACAGGCTTTGCCACGGATACTTGAGCATAATCAGATGCCCCATGACTGGAGCCAGCACCGGTACGATACAGGTGATTCCGTTCAACAGCGACAGCACTTTTGCCCGGCGGCGATCGTCGAGCGTATCGCGCAGAATAGCGAAGGCCACCACATAGCAGCAGCCTGCGCCTACGCCCTGAATAAAGCGGCCGACCAGGAACGGTGTACCGCTCTCGGCAAATGAACACAGCGCAGAGGCGAAAATAAAGATGAGAGCGCCGACTATGGCGACCGGTTTACGTCCTGACTGGTCGGCGACCTTTCCGGCGAAAAGCATCGCCGTCGCCATTCCCGCCAGATAAACCGAAAACGCGATATGCAGTTGCGCCTCGCTGGCCTGTAGATCGGCCGCAATGCGAGGCAGTCCCACCAGATACATATCAATACCGGCGGGATAAAGTAGAACCAGGGCAAAACTACAGATTAGAAAGCGTGTCATAGCGACCTCATAAGGAATGTGGCGCTAAGGATACGGGCAGAGAGTCAACTGCACGAGTTGCCATTTGGACAACAGTATTTTCCTCATGGGAAATTATTGTTGCAGGACGGGAGCGTAAACACCTTATCCAGACTACGGGGCCTGTAGACCCGGTAGGCATCGCGCCACCGGGTAACACACGTTACTTACCGATACAGAAGCTGGAGAAAATCCGTCCCAGCAGATCGTCGGAGGTAAATTCACCGGTAATCTCACTGAGGTTTTGCTGAGCCAGACGTAGCTCCTCTGCCAGCAATTCCCCGGCCCATGCTCCGAGCAGTTGGGCTTTGCCCTGCTCGAGATGCTCCGCCGCTTCTGCCAGCGCCTGTAGGTGACGACGACGCGCCAGGAAGCCGCCTTCCATATTGGTTTCAAAGCCCATGCTCTGCTTGAGATGGTTGCGCAGCACGTCAACGCCTTCCCCGGTACGTGCGGAGAGACGCACCAGTGAGTGGCCATTTACTTTGCTAAGACCCAGCGTTTCACCGGTAATATCCGCTTTGTTACGCACCACGGTAATAGGTAGTTTGGCAGGCAGACGGGCAATAAAGTCGGGCCAGATGTCAGCCGGGTCCACGGCGTCGGTGGTGGTGCCATCAACCATAAACAGTACGCGATCGGCCTGTTCGATTTCCTGCCATGCGCGTTCGATCCCAATTCGTTCCACTTCATCGCTGGCATCGCGCAGACCGGCGGTGTCGATAATGTGCAGCGGCATGCCGTCGATATGGATATGCTCACGCAGTACGTCGCGGGTGGTGCCGGCGATGTCGGTGACAATGGCGGCTTCGCGGCCTGCCAGCGCGTTTAGCAGGCTTGATTTCCCGGCGTTCGGGCGACCAGCAATCACGACCTTCATCCCTTCGCGCAGCAGGCTGCCCTGACGCGCTTCGGCACGTACGGCATCAAGGTCGCTGATAACGCTATTGAGCTGCGCTTCAATCTTGCCGTCAGACAGGAAGTCGATTTCTTCATCCGGGAAATCAATCGCCGCTTCCACGTAGATGCGCAGGTGAGTGAGCGCTTCCACAAGATGATTTACCCGTGCGGAAAAGGCGCCCTGCAACGAGTTCAGCGCCGAGCGAGCCGCTTGCTCCGAGCTGGCATCGATCAGGTCGGCAATCGCCTCGGCCTGGGCTAAATCGAGCTTATCATTGAGAAATGCGCGCTCGGAGAATTCACCGGGTCTGGCAATGCGCAGCCCGGGAATGGTCAGAATACGTTTGAGCAGCAGATCAAGAATCACCGGACCGCCGTGACCCTGCAGCTCTAAAACGTCTTCACCGGTAAAGGAGTTTGGGCCGGGAAACCACAGGGCAATGCCTTGATCCAGCGCGCTGCCATCTGCGTCTTTAAACGGCAGATAATCGGCATAACGCGGTTTTGGCAGTTTGCCCAGCACGGTTTCTGCGACCTCGCGCGCTTTCAGGCCGGAGATACGCAGGATACCCACGCCACCACGTCCCGGAGGGGTGGCCTGAGCGACGATGGTGTCGTTATGGCTCATGATATGTCTCTTTGTGATGCAATAAAAAAGGCGGTCTAATGACCGCCCTTTACGTTATGTTCCGTTTGCCGGATGGCGGTTTCGCCTAATCCGGCCTACACCGAATCAGGAGTTTTTCTTCTCGCGGCTATGCAGCCCACGCTTCTCCAGACCACGGTAAATCAGCTGCTGCTGAATAATGGTTACCAGGTTGCTGACGATATAGTACAGCACCAGACCTGACGGGAACCATAGGAAGAACACGGTGAAGATGACCGGCATAAAGGTCATGATCTTCTGCTGCATCGGGTCGGTCACGGTGGTCGGAGACATCTTCTGAATGAAGAACATCGTCACGCCCATCAGGATCGGCAGGATGTAGTACGGGTCCTGTGCAGACAGGTCATGGATCCACAGCGCGAACGGCGCATGACGCAGTTCAATGGAGCCCATCAGCATGTAGTACAACGCCAGGAAGATTGGCATCTGGATGATCAGCGGGAAGCAGCCGCCCAGCGGGTTAACCTTCTCAGCTTTGTACAGGGCCATCATTTCCTGGCTCTGACGCTGTTTGTCATCGCCCAGACGCTCACGCATAGCCTGAATCTTCGGCTGCAGCATACGCATCTTCGCCATGGAGGTGTACTGCGCTTTGGTCAGCGGGTACATGATGCCACGAACGATAAAGGTGATAACGATGATGGAGAAGCCCCAGTTACCCAGGAAGCTATGGATCCACTTCAGCAGTTTAAACAGCGGCTGAGAGATGAACCACAACCAGCCGTAATCCACGGTCAGATCCAGGTGCGGTGCAACGGCCGCCATTTTGTCCTGAATTTCCGGGCCGACCCACAGGGTGCTGGTCATCGCGCCAGTCTGGCCTGGCTGTACCAGTACCGGCTGAGATTTATAGCCGATAGCGGCAATGCCGTTACCCAGGTTAGCGGTGTAGAAGTTGTTGGTGCCGTCGTTACGCGGAACCCATGCCGTTGCGAAATACTGTTGCAGCATTGCGACCCAACCGTCTTTAGCGTTGACGTTCAGGTTTTCGTTTTCAGCAATGGTGTCGAATTTGTATTTCTCATACTTCTCATCCGGCGTGGAGTACGCCGCGCCACGGAAGGTGTGCAGCGCAAAGTTGCTGCTACCGGTGTCGCGATGAGATGGCAGATTGATGGATTGCTTCAGCTGACCAAAGGTGGAGATTTCCAGCGGTTTCTCGCCGGCGTTCTGCACGCTGTAGTTAACGTTGACAGCATATTCACCACGCTTGAGGACAAACGTTTTAGTGAATGTGTTACCCGCTGCGTCAGTATAGGTCATCGGGATCTGCAGTTCGTTCTGACCGTCTGCCAGTACAAATGCGTCTTTTTCGACGTTGTACAGCGGACGTGGGCCGTTAGCCGGGTTATCCGGGCCGTCACGACCGGTCAGGCCACTCTGTGCCTGGTAGATGAACTGTGGCGTGGTTTCCAGTAACTGGAACGGTTCGGTAGAACCAAGTTCTTTCGGGTAAGCTGGCAGCGAAGCCTGTTCCACATCACCACCACGGGTGTTGATGGTCAGATCAAGCACGTCAGTTTTAACCGTAATCAGTTTCCCCTGGCCACTGGCCGGTACGCCC
The DNA here is from genome assembly GCF_005281255.1 of Citrobacter sp. wls708. Lineage (NCBI taxonomy): Bacteria > Pseudomonadati > Pseudomonadota > Gammaproteobacteria > Enterobacterales > Enterobacteriaceae > Citrobacter > Citrobacter sp. wls708. Next base: position 413,093 of record NZ_SZXE01000018.1, on the reverse strand, counting down.
TGGTCTGCGGCGCTACCCGCTGCGGTGGTCGTTGTCTGCGTGGTCTGTTGGGCCTGAGGTTGCGGGTTTTTATCCTGCTCCCAGGCTTGCCAGATCATGAAAGACACGAACAGCAAAGCGATGACTAAAAGATTGCGTTGCGAATCCATCGTTAGTGTTCTCTGGTATCAAATGGTCCGGGCGGGACGGGATCGTCACCACCAGGGTGTAAAGGGTGGCATTTTAATACGCGTTTCACCGTCAACCAACTGCCTTTTATCACTCCAAACCTGCGCAATGCCTCAATTCCGTAGCTCGAACAGGTTGGAGTGAAACGGCAATGCGGCCCAAGCAGCGGACTGATCAGGCGTTGATAGACCCGAATGAGGGCTATCAGGACCCGCGAGCCAGGCGACAATGGCGACGCCATAATTTTTCCAACGCTTCCGAGAGAGCACGGTTATCGAGGTCAGCAACCCCTTTTTTCGCCACTACCACGAAATCCATTGCGGGAAGTTCGTGCTGACGTAAACGGAAGCTTTCACGCGTCAGACGTTTAATCCGATTGCGTTCATGCGCACGTTTAACATTTTTCTTGGCGACGGTAAGACCGATACGGGGATGCCCCAGCGAATTCAGGCGGCCGAGGATGGTGATTTGCGGCGTGCCAGCCCGTTGTGGCTGCTGGAAGACGAATGTGAAATGAGTGGGAGTTAACAAACGTAACTCCCTGGGAAATGCGAGCTTAACCACTCAGGGGCTAGCTTTTATTACTTAGAAACGGTCAGACGAGAACGGCCTTTAGCACGACGACGTGCCAGAACCTGACGACCATTTTTATTAGCCATACGAGCACGGAAGCCGTGAGAACGGTTGCGCTTCAGTACAGACGGTTGAAAAGTGCGTTTCATGGCGATTTCTACCTAAACTTGAATAAATTCACTGACTTTTGCGTATACCCGAACGAGTTTCGAACGACTTACGCCACAGTGTGGGTGATTAAAGAGGCCGGATTGTAATAATTGTACACTCCGGAGTCAATTCTCTTTCCTTATTTCCCGCTTTTTTCCACAAGGTTTTGTGTGAAAAACAGGCAGCGTTGACGCCGTAAGGCGACCGTTACTCGCTGGGGGTAAGAATTATACGGGCTGGTGGATAAAGCGCAAGGATCGCCCGGGATCTTTATTAGATCGTTTAAGCAGTAAAGCATCTTTACTCATTAATTTTTTCAATATGCGCGCTAAAACCTGCAGCACTTCTCCAGGATCGTTTACACTTAGCCGATTCTGGATCATCCTGTGGATAAATCGGGAAGAATCTGTGAGAAACAGAAGATCTCTTTCTCAGTTTACGCTATGATCCGCGGTCCCGATCGTTTCAATGGATCCTGATCGGGTAAAATTGCAGATAGCAATTCGCACGTCACCCTTTGCATAGGGTCTTGTCGATGTGCGTCAACAATCATGAATGTTTCAGCCTTTGTCATTTATCGACTTTTGTTCGAGTGGAGTCCGCCGTGTCACTTTCGCTTTGGCAGCAGTGTCTTGCCCGATTGCAGGATGAGTTACCAGCCACAGAATTCAGTATGTGGATACGCCCGTTGCAGGCGGAACTGAGCGATAACACGCTGGCTTTGTATGCGCCAAACCGTTTTGTGCTCGATTGGGTAAGGGACAAATACCTTAATAATATTAATGGATTACTAAATAACTTCTGCGGAGCGGATGCCCCACAGCTGCGTTTTGAGGTCGGAACTAAACCCGTCACGCAAACGCTGAAGACGCCGGTGAACAACGTTGTCGCGCCTGCCCATGTGGCGCAACAAGTACAACCGCAACGTGCTGCTCCGGCGGCGCGTCCAGGCTGGGACAACGTCCCGGCTCCGGCAGAACCTACCTATCGCTCTAACGTCAACGTCAAACATACGTTTGATAATTTCGTTGAAGGTAAATCTAACCAACTGGCGCGCGCGGCGGCACGTCAGGTGGCGGACAACCCTGGCGGCGCCTACAATCCGTTATTCCTTTATGGTGGTACGGGTCTGGGTAAAACCCACCTGTTGCATGCTGTCGGTAACGGCATTATGGCGCGTAAACCGAACGCGAAAGTGGTGTATATGCACTCCGAGCGTTTTGTGCAGGACATGGTTAAAGCTCTGCAAAACAATGCGATCGAAGAGTTTAAACGCTACTACCGCTCCGTCGACGCGCTGCTGATCGATGACATCCAGTTCTTTGCCAACAAAGAGCGCTCGCAGGAAGAATTCTTCCACACCTTCAACGCCCTGCTGGAAGGTAATCAGCAGATCATCCTGACGTCGGATCGTTATCCGAAGGAGATCAATGGCGTTGAAGATCGACTGAAATCCCGCTTTGGCTGGGGGCTGACTGTTGCGATCGAACCGCCTGAGTTGGAAACCCGCGTGGCGATCCTGATGAAAAAAGCTGACGAAAACGACATTCGTCTGCCGGGTGAAGTGGCGTTCTTTATTGCCAAGCGTCTACGCTCTAACGTGCGTGAACTGGAAGGCGCACTGAACCGCGTGATCGCCAACGCCAATTTTACCGGCCGGGCGATTACCATCGATTTCGTGCGCGAAGCGCTGCGCGATCTGCTGGCTTTGCAGGAAAAGTTGGTCACCATCGACAATATTCAGAAGACGGTGGCGGAGTATTACAAAATCAAAATTGCGGATCTGCTGTCAAAGCGTCGATCTCGCTCGGTAGCTCGTCCGCGCCAGATGGCGATGGCGCTGGCAAAAGAGCTCACTAACCACAGTCTGCCGGAAATTGGCGACGCGTTTGGTGGGCGTGACCATACTACCGTGCTTCATGCCTGCCGCAAGATTGAGCAGTTGCGTGAAGAAAGCCATGATATTAAAGAAGATTTCTCCAATTTAATCAGAACATTATCTTCGTGACGCTATGAAATTTACCGTTGAACGTGAACATTTATTAAAACCGCTTCAGCAGGTCAGCGGCCCGCTGGGTGGACGTCCTACACTGCCGATCCTCGGAAACCTGCTGCTGCAGGTCGCTGACGGTGCGCTTTCTCTGACTGGTACCGATCTCGAAATGGAGATGGTGGCGCGCGTGGCGTTGATCCAGCCTCATGAACCTGGTGCTACTACCGTTCCGGCGCGTAAATTCTTCGACATTTGCCGCGGATTGCCGGAAGGCGCGGAAATTGCCGTTCAACTGGAAGGCGACCGCATGCTGGTACGCTCTGGTCGCAGCCGTTTCTCGCTGTCCACGCTGCCTGCCGCCGACTTCCCTAATCTGGATGACTGGCAGAGCGAAGTCGAATTCACCCTGCCGCAGGCCACGATGAAGCGCCTGATTGAAGCCACGCAGTTTTCGATGGCGCATCAGGACGTGCGTTACTACTTAAACGGCATGCTGTTTGAAACCGAAGGGGAAGAGCTGCGTACCGTGGCGACCGACGGTCACCGTCTGGCGGTTTGTTCAATGCCTGTCGGTCAGCCGTTGCCCAGCCATTCGGTGATCGTACCGCGTAAAGGCGTGATTGAACTGATGCGTATGCTCGACGGCGGTGACAACCCGCTGCGCGTGCAGATTGGCAGCAACAACATTCGTGCGCACGTGGGCGATTTCATCTTCACCTCCAAGCTGGTTGATGGCCGTTTCCCGGATTATCGCCGCGTATTGCCGAAGAATCCGGACAAACATCTGGAAGCCGGTTGCGATATCCTTAAACAGGCGTTTGCCCGTGCGGCAATTCTTTCTAACGAGAAATTCCGCGGCGTGCGTCTGTATGTCAGCGAAAATCAGCTCAAAATCACCGCCAACAACCCGGAGCAGGAAGAAGCAGAAGAAATTCTGGATGTCTCCTATCCTGGTACAGAACTGGAAATCGGTTTTAACGTGAGCTACGTGCTTGACGTTCTGAACGCGCTGAAGTGCGAGAACGTGCGTATTTTGCTGACCGATTCCGTATCGAGCGTACAGATTGAAGATGCGGCCAGCCAATCCGCAGCCTATGTCGTCATGCCTATGCGCTTGTAAAGAATATCGGGCTATCTTACTTGTTATTCTGGCTCCGGGCAGTGCTCGCACAAAATACGAAGTATTTTGGACGTCCTATGGACGGCCCGAAGGGCGAGCGCAGCGAGCAATCCTCACGTACTTCAGTACGCTCCGGTTGCTGTGCGCTGGCCGTAACCAGACTAACTGCGACGATAACGCCCTGGTTATGAGTTGATATGTCGCTATCCCGACTGCTAATCAAAGATTTCCGCAATATTGAAAATGCGGATCTCGCTTTATCCCCCGGCTTTAACTTCCTGGTTGGCGCGAACGGCAGCGGCAAAACCAGTGTGCTGGAAGCCATCTATACGCTCGGCCATGGCCGGGCGTTTCGCAGTTTGCAGATTGGCCGCGTGATTCGCCACGAGCAGGAGTCGTTTGTTTTACACGGACGATTGCAGGGAGAAGAGCGCGAGACATCGATTGGTCTGACGAAAGACAAACTGGGCGACAGCAAAGTGCGCATTGACGGCACTGACGGGCACAAGGTCGCTGAACTGGCGCACCTGATGCCGATGCAGCTGATCACGCCAGAGGGGTTTACTTTACTCAACGGCGGCCCCAAATACAGAAGAGCATTTCTTGACTGGGGATGCTTTCACAATGAAGCCGGATTTTTCACCGCCTGGAGCAACCTGAAGCGACTGCTCAAGCAGCGCAATGCGGCACTGCGCCAGGTGAGTCGTTATGAGCAACTGCGCCCGTGGGATAGAGAACTTATTCCGCTGGCGGAACAAATCAGCACCTGGCGCGCGGAGTACAGCGCGGGTATCGCGCAGGATATGGCGGATACCTGCCAGCAGTTTCTTCCCGAGTTTTCTCTCTCGTTCTCTTTCCAGCGTGGTTGGGAGAAGGAGACAGATTATGCCGAGGTGCTGGAACGCAGTTTTGAACGCGATCGCATGTTGACCTACACCGCACACGGCCCGCATAAGGCGGATTTCCGCATTCGTGCCGACGGTGCGCCGGTAGAAGACACGTTGTCGCGTGGGCAGCTAAAACTGCTAATGTGCGCCTTACGTCTGGCGCAAGGGGAGTTCCTGACCCGTGAAAGCGGACGGCGCTGCCTGTACCTGATAGATGATTTTGCCTCTGAACTGGATGATGCGCGTCGCGGGCTGCTGGCCAGCCGCTTAAAAGCCACGCAATCTCAGGTCTTTGTCAGCGCAATCAGCGCTGAACACGTTATAGACATGTCCGATGAAAATTCGAAGATGTTTACCGTGGAAAAGGGTAAAATAACGGATTAACCCAAGATAAAATGAGCGAGAAACGTTGATGTCGAATTCTTATGACTCCTCCAGTATCAAAGTCCTGAAAGGGCTGGATGCGGTGCGTAAGCGCCCGGGTATGTATATCGGCGACACGGATGACGGCACCGGTCTGCACCACATGGTATTCGAGGTGGTAGATAACGCTATCGACGAAGCGCTCGCGGGTCACTGTAAAGATATCGTGGTAACGATTCACGCGGACAACTCCGTGTCTGTTACCGATGATGGCCGTGGTATCCCAACCGGTATTCACCCGGAAGAGGGCGTTTCGGCGGCGGAAGTTATCATGACTGTTCTGCACGCAGGCGGTAAATTCGATGATAACTCCTATAAAGTTTCCGGTGGTTTGCACGGCGTAGGTGTCTCCGTCGTTAACGCCCTGTCGCAGAAACTGGAGCTGGTGATTCGTCGTGAAGGCAAAGTGCATCAGCAAACTTACGTGCATGGTGTGCCGCAGGCGCCGCTGGCGGTAACAGGCGAAACGGAAGTAACGGGTACTCAGGTTCGTTTCTGGCCAAGCCATGAAACCTTCACTAACGTGACCGAGTTCGAATACGACATTCTGGCGAAGCGTCTGCGCGAGCTGTCATTCCTGAACTCTGGCGTCTCTATTCGTCTGCGCGATAAGCGCGACGGCAAAGAAGATCATTTCCACTACGAAGGCGGCATCAAGGCGTTTGTTGAATATCTCAACAAAAACAAAACGCCGATCCACCCGAATATCTTCTACTTCTCCACCGAAAAAGACGGTATCGGCGTTGAAGTTGCGCTGCAGTGGAACGACGGCTTCCAGGAAAATATCTACTGCTTCACCAACAACATTCCGCAGCGTGACGGCGGGACTCACCTTGCAGGCTTCCGTGCGGCGATGACCCGTACCCTGAACGCCTACATGGACAAAGAAGGCTACAGCAAAAAAGCCAAAGTCAGCGCCACCGGCGACGATGCCCGTGAAGGCCTGATTGCCGTGGTTTCCGTGAAAGTGCCGGACCCGAAATTCTCCTCGCAGACCAAAGACAAACTGGTCTCCTCTGAGGTGAAATCGGCGGTTGAACAGCAGATGAACGAACTGCTGAGCGAATACCTGCTGGAAAACCCGTCTGACGCGAAAATCGTCGTCGGCAAGATTATCGATGCGGCCCGTGCCCGTGAAGCAGCACGTCGCGCGCGTGAAATGACCCGTCGTAAAGGCGCGCTGGACTTAGCCGGTCTGCCGGGCAAGCTGGCGGACTGTCAGGAACGTGACCCGGCGCTGTCCGAACTGTACCTTGTGGAAGGGGACTCCGCGGGCGGTTCTGCGAAGCAGGGGCGTAACCGTAAAAACCAGGCGATTCTGCCGCTGAAGGGTAAAATCCTCAACGTCGAGAAAGCGCGTTTCGACAAAATGCTCTCCTCTCAGGAAGTGGCAACACTGATTACCGCGCTCGGCTGCGGCATTGGTCGCGACGAGTACAACCCGGACAAACTGCGTTATCACAGCATCATCATCATGACCGATGCGGACGTCGACGGTTCGCATATCCGTACGCTGCTGTTGACCTTCTTCTATCGTCAGATGCCGGAAATCGTTGAACGCGGCCACGTTTACATTGCGCAGCCGCCGCTGTACAAAGTGAAGAAAGGCAAGCAGGAACAGTACATCAAAGACGATGAAGCGATGGATCAGTACCAAATTTCTATCGCTCTGGATGGCGCAACGCTGCACACCAACGCCAGTGCGCCTGCCCTTTCAGGTGAGTCGTTAGAGAAACTGGTTTCTGAATACAACGCGACGCAGAAAATGATTGGCCGTATGGAACGTCGTTTCCCGAAAGCGCTGCTGAAAGAGCTGGTTTATCAACCGACGCTGCCGGAAGCTGATTTGGCGAACGAACAGAACGTTACCCGTTGGGTTAACGCGCTGATTACCGAGCTGAACGAAAAAGAACAGCACGGTAGCCTGTGGAAGTTTGATGTTCACCATAACGCAGAGCAGAATCTGTTTGAGCCGATTGTACGCGTACGTACTCACGGTGTGGATACCGACTATGTGCTGGATCACGAGTTTGTGACCGGTGGCGAGTACCATCGTATTTGCACGCTCGGTGAGAAGTTGCGCGGGCTGATCGAAGATGATGCGTTTATCGAACGTGGCGAGCGTCGCCAGCCGGTGGCCAGCTTTGAGCAGGCGCTGGAATGGCTGCAGAAAGAGTCTCGTCGCGGTCTCGCTATCCAGCGTTATAAAGGTCTGGGCGAGATGAACCCGGAACAGCTGTGGGAAACGACCATGGATCCGGAAAGCCGTCGCATGTTGCGCGTTACTGTGAAGGATGCGATTGCCGCTGACCAGCTGTTCACCACCCTGATGGGCGATGCCGTCGAACCACGCCGCGCATTTATCGAAGAAAACGCCCTGAAAGCGGCGAACATCGATATCTAAGCCAATCTGTAGGCCGGATAAGGCGGTTTACGCTGCCATCCGGCAAGATGTTGTATTGTGCCTGATGGCGCGTTGCTTATCAGGCCTACAAACGACAACCGACCTACAAAAGGGGAATCTTGATTCCCCTTTCTATCCTCCTTTTCGTAGCTGTTTTTTGAGCGGAATCGCGTTAGCATGAGGGCGGACTCATTTAATCCGGGGAACTCATGGCTATCAAACTTATTGCTATCGACATGGATGGCACACTTCTGCTGCCCGATCACACCATTTCACCTGCAGTCAAAACGGCAATTGCCGCGGCACGCGCGCGTGGCGTGAACGTAGTGCTGACCACGGGACGCCCGTATGCCGGCGTTCACAGCTATCTGAAAGAACTGCACATGGAACAACCCGGTGACTACTGCATTACCTACAACGGTGCGCTGGTGCAGAAAGCAGGCGATGGCAGTACTGTGGCGCAAACCGCGCTGAGCTATGATGATTATCGCTATTTGGAGCAACTCTCCCGGGAAGTTGGCTCGCATTTCCACGCGCTCGATCGCAACACGCTGTATACCGCTAACCGTGATATCAGTTATTACACGGTGCATGAATCGTTTGTCGCGACGATTCCGCTGGTGTTCTGTGAGGCTGAAAAAATGGATCCGGCGACCCAGTTCCTGAAAGTGATGATGATTGATGAGCCGGAGATCCTCGACAAGGCCATCTCGCGCATTCCGGCGGAAGTGAAAGAAAAGTACACCGTGCTGAAAAGTGCGCCGTACTTCCTCGAAATCCTTGATAAACGCGTCAACAAAGGGACTGGCGTAAAATCGCTGGCCGATGCGTTGGGAATTAAAGCCGAAGAGGTTATGGCGATTGGCGATCAGGAAAACGACATCGCGATGATTGAATACGCCGGCGTGGGCGTTGCGATGGATAACGCCATTCCAACGGTGAAAGAGATCGCCAACTTTGTGACGAAATCTAATCTGGAAGACGGTGTTGCCTGGGCCATTGAGAAGTACGTCCTCTCCTGATGTGCGTTATGCCTGGCTTCGGCCAGGCATAAAACATTAAGAATGTTATAAAAATCACGTTTGTATTATCAGATGTGAAACCGCACATTAATCCCCCCATTTAGTACGCAACTTCTATACTCTCCCACCTTCTTTTATATTCAGGCGGTTCCTGCCTGCAACTATGTTTTCTTATGACTAACACAAGCATTCGCCTGGTGTTGATGACGTCTTCCTGTTTGATTTTTCAAGCCTGTGCTGCGACGGATTCTGGCTCAACGTTAACACCTTTGTATGATTATCAGGATGATGGTCAGGCCGCTTCTTTGCCGGTAAAACCGGCGACTAAACCTGCTGCAAGCCACTCCGTTTTGCCCTTTTTAGGTGACGAGGCGCGTAAACGTGGTTACGACCTGCCTGAGCCGTTTGGTGTGAATATTAACTACATGAATATCAGGCAGAATATTAATGTAGACAGTATTAACTTTAATGGCCTTTCTTTGGGTGGTCATTCGCTGGATAACGCATTCAAAATTAACGTTGGCAATACGCGCGAGAGAAGCAAAACAGAAACCCTGAAACTGGATGCCTGGCTGCTGCCGTTTATGAACGTCTATGGCCTGGTGGGCTATACCGACGGTCACTCCGTTTCGCAGATTGGTGTAGGCATTAAAGGGCCACGCAAAGTTCACACGCCAGACAATTTGCAAAACCTGGCGTTTCAGCTCGACTTTAAAGGCACGACCTACGGTGTGGGGACGACACTGGTGGGCGGTGTGGGTAACTGGTTTACGGCTTTTGATGCCAATTATACTCAGACGCAGTTTGACATTCTTGACGGTAGTATTGATGCCTTCACGGTTTCTCCGCGAGTCGGTTATCGCTTTACCACCCCGGGTGTGGAAGCACTGTACTTGCCGTCCGGCAAGCTGAATCTGTGGATTGGCAGTATGTATCAGGACGTGCAGCAAGAATTCAGGGGTAGCCTTAGCGATCTCAATATGCCGTCTGAGACGCTGCAGAAAATGGTGGATATCGCGAATAAGGACGGCAATGGCCGTTTCGACGTTAAACAGCATCTGCAATCCCCCTGGAACGTACTGGTCGGGGCGCAGTATGAATTGACCCGAAACTTTAACGTGACGACCGAAATTGGCTTTGCCGACCGTAACAGCTTTTTCATGGCTGGAGAGTACCGCTTTTGATCCGCCTCGCTTTCTTGTTGTTGGTGAGTCTGTTCGCCTGCATTGCGCAGGCAGAATTACCGACCCGCGACGAAGTTGACGGCTGGCTGAATACACTGGGCGCCAGCGATAACTTTAACGCCAGTAAAGGTATCGATTGGGGCGTAATGCCGGGGCCATTTTACACTCCGGAACTGGGGCTGGGGATAGGTACCGCGGTGGTGGGAATGTATCGCCCAGACCCAAACGACACGGTGAGTCAGAACTCGACGCTGACCCTCAGCGGCTACTTTAGCTCAACGGGCGCTTTCGGCGTCACTATGCAAAATTATGCCTTTTTTGCGGACGATCGCTGGCGTTTCTTTCTCAATGGCGCATTAACCGATACACCAACCTGGTACTGGGGGCAGGGATTTAGTGCCGGAGATAAAGACAGCCAGAAACAGCAATATACGGCTCAGGATCTGGATCTGCACCCCACGTTATATCGTCGGGTAGCGCCTAATATCTATCTGGGCGTCGGCTGGTCGCTGAACGCGCAACATGCTGCGCAAATGGATGGTAACGATCCGCCAAAAATTGAAAATACCGGGCAGGGCGCGTCGGTGCTAAGTTCCGGCAGCAGTGTCGAACTTAGCTGGGATGACCGCGACTTTGTTCCTAACCCGCGCCAGGGACAATATGCCGACGTACGCTATACCCGCTATACGCCCGATGCGGGGAGCGATACCCGGTTTGATGAATACCAGTTGCACTACAGCCGTTATCACTCTTTGGACGAGAAGAATGTGCTTGCCTGGGAGATGGACGGTGCCTTTACTCAGGGGGATGTGCCGTGGAGCATGATGCCGCTGCTCGGTAGCAATCAGCGGATGCGCGGCTATTACGAAGGACGCTATCGCGATAAAAACGCCGTCAGCGGGCAGGTAGAGTATCGCCGCAAACTTGACTGGCGGCATGGCGTGGTTGGCTGGTTGGGCGCAGGGACGATGGGGCCATCATTTAGCGCGCTGGATGACGGACGCTGGCTACCCTCGGCGGGGGTGGGGTATCGCTTTGAATTTAAGCCGCGGGTGAATGTGCGTCTGGATTATGGCATTGGCAAAGGGAGCAGCGGTTTTTATTTTCAGGTAGGAGAGGCGTTTTGATCAATAAAGTGCTGCTGATGACTATCTTGTTATTGGCAACGGTCGGGGTCCATGCTGCGATACCTGTACCTTTGCAGTTGGTAAATGAAGATGACAAGGCCGAAAGCACCGCCTGGCCAGTTGTTTCGCCGCTCCCTGCGCCCCAAGGGTTACGTCCGTGCTGCGCTTTTGGTTACGACCTGCACGCGCAGGTGCTGGATATGCCGGTACCGTTTTATGAACTTAATAACGTCGTGGCAGCTAATGGTATTGGCGAGCATCGCTATAACGATAGCCTGCTGTTAGGGCTAGTGAACCTGGCCGGCATCGGGCATGAACACAATGGCATTGTGTACACCTCTCGCGGCGGTTTCATCGATATCGCGCATGTACGAGATACCGCAGATATGACGGTCTGGATTTTTAGCCATCTACTTCCACAGTTAGGTCAGCCTTTTACGTTGCGACTCGAAGATGAACTGGCGGAGCGGCATATCGTTTTCAACGCCTTCACACCACCTGAAACGGCGGGCGATCGTTACGCATTAGCTGCCTGGCTGGCAGCACATCTGGCCTTTCAGCTCGCGGCCTGGCATGAAATTGCACAATGGTACGGTTTTGAGTCAGTTCCTGGGTTTTCTGAGGAAGTTTCCGCATTTTCACCGGAAGATCTCTACTCCAACCTGTTGGGGGCAAGAATTGCGGTGTCGCTGATCCTTGATGGGCAACTGGCAACATCAGGGATGTACGATGCGGCAATGAATAATGCACTGCGTCAGGCGTTAACGCAGTTGGGAGCTAAGTCAGAAACAATAACCCGTTTTCAGTTTGATATGCTGGATGGCAAGTGGTGGAACAGCCAGCGTCGGGTGCCGGAGAAATATCTGGTGCTGCACAGAAACTACGATGTAAGTGATTCGCGTTTGCCAACGCCAGTGCCGGGCGAAAAAGCCGCGCCGCTACGCCTGTCATTACCGCATCACTGGCGAAATTATTCCCTTGATTCGCTGGCGCAACTTCAACTCCGGCCCGGAAGTAACATGGCGCGGCTACCTTTACCACAATCCTGGTATAGCGATGCTAATTTCCCTGCGCTGGCTACGCTTGCAGGTGCCAGGGATAATCTGTCGAAAGTGGATGAGCATTCATTCCTTTATTAAAAAACCTCCACCAGAACTTCACTGGCGGAGGTTTTCTGCACATGCCGGACCCAATCCGATAATCGCTACGCTAAATCCTGCAAGTGAAGTGCTTGTGAAGTATGATTGCTTAAATCGTCTTGTATCAGGGCATCCCATGAAGCAAATCACCTTTACGCCGCGTAATCATCAGCTTACCAATATCAACACCTGGACCCCGGACAGTCAGTGGCTGGTCTTCGACGTGCGTCCTTCCGGTGCCTCTTTTACGGGGGAAACGATTGAACGCGTTAATGTTCATACTGGCGAACTGGAGGTGATTTACCGGGCCACTCAGGGGGCACATGTTGGCGTGGTGACCGTTCATCCAAAGTCGGAAAAGTATGTTTTTATTCATGGGCCAGAAAATCCAGATGAAACATGGGATTACGACTTTCATCATCGCCGTGGGGTGATTGTTTCGCAGGCAGAGGTGACGAATCTGGATGCGATGGATATCACCGCGCCGTACACGCCTGGCGCGTTACGCGGCGGCAGTCATGTGCATGTCTTTAGCCCGAACGGTGAGTTTGTCAGTTTTACTTATAACGACCATGTGCTGCATGAACGCTCCCCGGCGCTGGATTTACGTAACGTCGGCGTGGCTGCGCCGTATGGTCCGGTGAACGTATCCGCGCAGCATCCACGTGAATATAGCGGGAGCCGCTGGTGCGTGCTGGTGAGTCAAACGACGCCGGCGCCAAAACCGGGGAGCGATGAGATAAACCGCGCCTATGAAGAAGGTTGGGTGGGCGAAAGCACACTGGCGTTTATCGGCGATACGTTGTCAGTGACCGGTGAGAAAGTGCCGGAGCTGTTTATTGTTGATTTGCCTCAGAATGAAAGCGGCTGGAAACAGCCGGGTGATGCTCCGCTGGAGGGCACAGAGGCGACAATGCCTGCGCCGCCATCCGGTATTCGCCAACGTCGCCTGACGTTTACTCATGAGCGCGCCTTTCCGGGGCTGGTGAATCAGCCGCGCCACTGGGTGCGCAGTAATCCGCAGACGTCTGAAATTGCGTTTTTAATGCGCGACAACCATGGCGTTGTGCAGCTGTGGTTAATTCCACCGCAGGGTGGTGAGCCGCGTCAGCTTACCCGTTGCGCCACGGGTATTCAGTCGGCATTCAACTGGCATCCATCAGGGAAATGGCTGGGGTTTGTGCTGGAAAACAGAATAGCCTGTTGTGATGCTCAGACGGGAGAGATTGATTTTTTAACGGCGCGTCACGGCAACCCTCCGTCGGCCGATGCGGTTGTCTTCTCTCCTGATGGGCGACTGGTTGCGTGGATGGAAGAGGTCGAAGGGTTCCGCCAACTGTGGATGACTGAAACAGGGCGTTAATTAAGGTGCAGTCATTTTCGCCGGGGGGATAACGGCATTCGTGGCCTGCGTTCTCTCCTCGCTCTTTTCTACGCGCGATCTCACCGAGTTATCTTTACGAAAGAGATCCCACGGAAGCAATACGGTATCCAGCACCGCAGTAAAAGGCATATCCAGAATCGCCAGCGACTTCGTTCCCCAATTCGTATCACTTTCGCTGATCATGGTGGCGCTGGCGCGTGTGCCAGGATACGTCCCTTCTTTGCCTCCGGTATGCGACATTATGCTGGAACAACCGCTCAAAAACGCCATCCCGCTGCACATTGTCAGTGTTACCAACATTTTTTTTATCATCGTTTATTCATCTGTTTTCATCGTGTTTGCATTGTGAGTTAAAGCGATCCGTTGCGAAAATAACATCACCATTTCGTCGCACTGTGGCGGCTATCGCGATTTATCGATAACAACTGCTCTCCCCAGTGTATGCAATAGACAACAAACTGCAAAAAAAGTCAGATGAATACACTTGAAAAGTTTGTGTTAAGACCCATTTTTAGGATGTAGACAACAGAAGGGCATGCCTGATGGGTGTCCTGGCTACCTGACCTGTCCATGATGGAAGGTCTCACATTCTCGCTGATTTCAGGAGCTATTGATTATGCGTAACTTTGATTTATCCCCGCTGTACCGTTCTGCTATTGGTTTTGACCGTCTGTTTAACCTGCTGGAAAACAACCAGAGCCAGAGTAATGGCGGCTACCCTCCGTACAACGTTGAGCTGGTAGACGAAAACCATTACCGCATTGCGATTGCCGTTGCCGGTTTTGCTGAAAGCGAGCTGGAAATTACCGCGCAGGACAATCTGCTGGTGGTAAAAGGCGCTCATGCGGATGAGCAAAAAGAACGTACTTACCTGTATCAGGGTATTGCCGAGCGCAACTTCGAACGTAAGTTCCAGTTAGCGGAGAACATTCATGTTCGCGGCGCAAACCTGGTGAATGGTCTGCTGTATATCGATCTTGAGCGCGTTATTCCCGAAGCGAACAAACCGCGCCGCATCGAAATCAACTAATTCTGTGGGCCGCTTCAGGCGGCCCTGCTAAGCAATCGGCTTGCCGTCAGGGAGCCGAAAGGTACCTACTCGCTTCTTAGAAGGAGATTATTATGCGTAACTACGATTTATCCCCACTGCTGCGTCAATGGATCGGTTTTGACAAACTGGCCAATGCGTTACAAAACGCCGGTGAAAGCCAGAGCTTCCCACCCTATAACATCGAAAAGAGCGATGATAACCACTATCGCATTACCCTTGCGTTAGCCGGTTTCCGCCAGGAAGATCTGGATATTCAACTGGAAGGCACACGCCTGACGGTGAAAGGTACACCGCAGCAGCCGGAAAAAGAGACAAAATGGTTGCACCAGGGGCTGGTTACTCAGTCGTTCAGTCTGAGCTTTACGCTGGCTGAAAATATGGAGGTCTCCGGCGCAAGCTTTACTAACGGCTTGCTGCATATCGATTTGACCCGTAATGAACCTGAAACCATTGCCCCACAACGTATCGCTATCAGCGAACGTCCCGCATTAAATAGCTAAATAGCTCCATGCCTTTGCCCCGCCAGAAATGACGGGGCTTTTTTGTGCTTTACCACCCATACATTGCGACTGTACTCTGCGAGAATCCATTTACTTAATGATGTTATTCACAGGGAACAGGATAATGAGTGATATAGCATTGACGGTCAGCGTTCTGGCGTTGGTGGCGGTTGTCGGATTATGGATCGGCAACATAAAAATACGTGGCGTTGGTTTTGGCATCGGAGGGGTGCTGTTCGGCGGTATTATCGTCGGACATTTTGTCGATCAGGCAGGGATGACCCTGAGCGGCGACATGCTGCATTTCATTCAGGAATTTGGCCTGATTCTTTTCGTCTACACCATCGGTATTCAGGTGGGGCCGGGCTTTTTTGCGTCATTGCGCGTTTCCGGGCTGCGGCTGAATCTGTTTGCCGTACTGATTGTCATCATGGGGGGGCTGGTCACCGCGATCCTGCATAAGATTTTTGCCATTCCCCTTCCGGTGGTGCTGGGGATATTCTCCGGCGCGGTCACCAATACGCCGGCGCTGGGGGCGGGGCAGCAAATTCTGCGCGATCTGGGGACACCAGCAGATATTGTAGACCAGATGGGGATGAGCTATGCCATGGCTTATCCTTTTGGTATCTGCGGTATTTTGCTCACGATGTGGCTGATGCGCCTTATTTTCCGCGTTAACGTCGATGCTGAAGCTCAGCAGCATGAATCCACGTTGACCAACGGACACGCGCTGATTCAGACCATGAACATCCGCGTGGAAAACCCGAACCTCAACAATATGGCGATTCAGGATGTCCCAATTCTGAACAGCGATAAAATCATCTGCTCGCGTCTGAAACGTGAAGAGACATTGATGGTGCCGTCGCCAGGGACGATTATCCAGATGGGCGACCTGCTACACCTGGTCGGCCAGCCCGGTGACCTGCATAACGCGCAGGTGGTGATTGGGCAGGAGGTGGACACATCGCTGTCGACGCGAGGTACTGATTTACGCGTTGAACGCGTGGTGGTGACCAACGAACAGGTGCTGGGTAAACGTATCCGCGACCTGCATTTTAAAGAACGTTACGACGTGGTTATCTCCCGTCTGAACCGTGCGGGCGTTGAGCTGGTGGCCAGCAGCGATGCCAGCCTGCAATTCGGGGATATCCTCAATCTGGTGGGGCGTCCCGCATCCATTGATGCCGTTGCCAATGTTGTCGGCAACGCGCAGCAAAAACTGCAACAGGTGCAGATGCTGCCGGTATTTATCGGTATAGGACTGGGTGTTCTACTGGGGTCCATCCCGCTGTTCATCCCGGGTTTCCCGGTGGCGTTAAAATTGGGTTTGGCCGGTGGACCGCTGATCATGGCCTTAATTCTGGGGCGTATTGGCAGTATTGGTAAGCTGTACTGGTTTATGCCTCCCAGCGCTAACCTGGCGCTGCGAGAGTTAGGTATTGTGCTGTTCCTTGCGGTGGTTGGCCTGAAGTCCGGCGGTGATTTTGTTAATACGCTGACCCAGGGCGATGGGCTGAGTTGGGTCGGGTACGGTATTTTTATTACCGCCATTCCGCTGATTACCGTGGGACTGCTGGCGCGTATCTTCGCCAAAATGAACTATCTGACGCTGTGCGGTATGCTGGCGGGTTCGATGACCGATCCCCCCGCGCTGGCGTTTGCTAACAACCTGCATGCCACCAGCGGGGCGGCGGCGCTCTCCTATGCTACCGTTTATCCGCTGGTGATGTTCCTGAGGATTATCACCCCACAGCTGCTGGCGGTGATTTTCTGGGGAATAGGTTAGTAACAGCGTATCCGGCCTGCATCTTCTGTAGGTCGGATACGGTGCAAGTCGCCATTCGCCACATCTTTTTTTTCCATTGTCTCATCACATTACGTTCTCTTCCGTTTGCGAATCAGGTTCATACTGCTGAACTGTTCCGGTATAACGACCAGACAACAATATTGAAGGAGTCGTCATGAAGATTTCCCGCCTAGGGGAAGCGCCGGATTACCGCTTCTCGCTGGCAAATGAACGCACATTTCTGGCATGGATACGCACCTCGTTAGGTTTTCTGGCCGCAGGCGTTGGTCTGGATCAACTGGCTCCGGATTTCGCCACGCCAGTTATTCGCGAAGTATTGGCCCTGTTGCTGTGTCTGTTTGCTGGCGGTCTGGCTATTTATGGTTATTTGCGCTGGTTACGTAATGAAAAGGCAATGCGCTTGAAAGAGGATTTGCCTTACACCCACAGTTTGCTCATTATCAGCGCAATGCTGACGATTGTAGCGGTGATTGTTATGGTGCTGGTGCTGTATGCCGGATAGCCGTAAATCGCGACGTATCGCCGATCCGGGACTACAACCGGAGCGCACATCGTTGGCATGGTTTCGTACGTTGTTGGGTTATGGCGCGTTAATGGCGCTGGCGATTAAGCACAACTGGCATCAGGCTGGGGCACTGTTCTGGATATCTATCGTCATACTGACGTTGGTGGCGATTATTCTCTGGCGTTATACCCGCAGCCGTAATCTCATGGATGTGAGTGATAGTGATTTTTCTGAATCTCGCGCGGTGCGTGACAAATTTATGATCTCCCTCGCGGTGTTATCCCTCGCAATACTGTTTGCTGTAACGCATGTTCGCCAACTTATCGTATTTATCGAGAATTTTGCATGACAGGATGTGAGAACATGGATGTTAGTGATGACGTTTTAGAAATGGTGATTAACCACCAGAAAAGTTTACAACCGGTTGAATTGTATCGTGGTTTGCAACAAGGAAAAGTTCGCCTCGTACAGTTTACTCCTTTGATTAAGCGCGATGCTTCAGGTTACCTGACTGAAGATTCAGTGACGCCGGACGGGTGGGGGCGATTTTTAATTGCGATATTTGATATCTGGGTACGTGAAGATATTAATCAAATATCTATTCAGCTTTTCGATAATACGCTACGCCAGTGGTGTGGTCGGACTGCACTGTTTGAATGCCAGACGATGACACTGCAGAATACACGCTGTCAGGCATGCTCTTTGTTTCAGTACTACCATGGAGATTGTCCTGCGTATCGCGAGGAGAATGGAAAGGGCGTGCTGTGTACAGGATATCAGGCTTTCTTCAACCATACCGCTCCGCATATGCGCGTGATGCGTGACCTGCTTAAGCAGCATCGCTCACCGATGGAACTGATGGCGATGCTGCGTTAAGCACAGCGGCGTTATCGCCCTTTGGCCAGATACTGCGCCATTTCGGCTTCCGGCACCATGCCGCCGCCGGTCGCCCACACCAGATGAGTGGCGTTATTGAGCTGGTCGGCGCTGAAGCCGTGCATCTGCTGATAGTCAGCAGAGGCGCAAACGTGCTGCGGACCGGCCATCCCCGCCAGCGCTGAAGGCTCAAGGCGAATCCCTTCTTCCTGCGCCAGCCAGCCCAGCATGTCGTACATCGTCTGATCGTCCAGGGTGTACAGACCGTCGAGCAGACGTTCCATCGCCCGGCCGACAAACCCCGAAGCGCGGCCCACCGCCAGCCCATCCGCCGCCGTCAGGTTGTCGATGCCAATGTCCTGCACGGAAATGGTATCGTGCAGCCCGGTATAAATCCCCAGCAGCATGCAGGGTGAATGGGTCGGCTCGGCGAAGAAGCAGTGTACGTTATCGCCAAACGCCAGCTTCAGACCAAACGCCACCCCGCCAGGACCGCCGCCGACGCCGCACGGCAGGTAGACAAACAGCGGATGGTCAGAATCCACCACGCGACCCTGCTGCGCGAACTGCGCCTTCAGACGCTGACCAGCCACCGCGTAACCTAAAAACAGCGTGCGGGAGTTTTCATCATCAATAAAGAAGCAGTTCGGATCGGACTCTGCCGCTTTGCGGCCCTGTTCAACCGCCACGCCGTAATCTTCTTCATACTCGACGACCGTCACGCCGTGACTGCGTAGTTTGGCTTTTTTCCATGCGCGCGCGTCGGCAGACATATGTACCGTCACCTTAAAGCCGATACGGGCGCTCATGATGCCAATCGACATCCCCAGGTTGCCGGTGGAGCCTACCGCGATGCTGTACTGGCTGAAAAACTGTTTAAATTCAGGTGAAAGCAGAATGCTGTAATCATCTTCTGTCGTCAGCAGACCGGCTTCCAGCGCCAGTTTTTCCGCGTGGGTCAGGACCTCATAAATGCCGCCACGCGCTTTAATTGAGCCGGAAATCGGCAGGTGGCTGTCTTTCTTCAGCAACAGTTCGCCGCAGATGTGCTGTCCGAATGCTTTTTCCAGTCGTTTTTGCATCAATGGGATTGCAGCCAGCTCAGACTCAATAATGCCGCCGGTGGCTGCGGTTTCCGGGAAGGCCTGTGCCAGGTACGGTGCGAAGCGCTTCAGCCGGGCATGGGCATCCTGAACATCGTGTTCGGTCAGGCCAACATAGGGTAAACCTTCAGCAAGAGAGGTGGTGCCAGGGTTAAACCAGGCCGTCTCTTTGAGAGCCACCAGATCTTCCACTAAAGGATACTGGGCGATAAGTGTTTGAATGTTTTCCATAGTCAGTCTCTTCGCGCTTAAATAATAAAGGAAAGCAGGAATGTGCACACCAGTGCAATCACGGACGCGATAAATGTCGCGGTCGTATAGTATTTGAACGTCTCATTCAGGGTGGCGCCGCAGTACTGCTTCACCAGCCAGAAGAGGGAATCTGTGACGATCGTGCAGCCAATGGCGCCGGAACCAATTGCAATAGCGATGA
The DNA here is from genome assembly GCF_005281255.1 of Citrobacter sp. wls708. Lineage (NCBI taxonomy): Bacteria > Pseudomonadati > Pseudomonadota > Gammaproteobacteria > Enterobacterales > Enterobacteriaceae > Citrobacter > Citrobacter sp. wls708. Next base: position 393,244 of record NZ_SZXE01000018.1, on the reverse strand, counting down.
TCTCCGGGCTAACGTTGGGATAGAGCGGCAGCATTGGTGCCACGATTGCCGTCGCGCCCATCATCGCCACCGTGGCAGAGCCCACCGCAGCATGCAGAATTAACGCCACCAGCCACGCCAGCAGAATTGGGTGCATATGCATGTTTGAAAGGATTAGCGCGAGGGTATCCGCCAGCCCGCTACTCTTGAGGATAGCGTTGAATGCGCCGCCTGCGCCGATAATCAGCAGAATGTTGGCAATCGAACCAAACCCGTTTTCAGTGTGGGTCAGCAGCGCGCCCATGCCGATGTGCTGACGCAGGCCGAGAATGTAGTAGGCTACGAAGACGGCAATAAACATCGCGGTGATCGGGTTACCAATAAACTCCAGCAGCGTATACAGCGTGCTGCCTTTCGCCATGTTCAACTCAGCAACGGTTTTGACCAGCATCAGGCCAATCGGCAACAGGACGGTAAACAGCGTTGCGCCCAGCGACGGCAGTGTACTTTCGTCGCGAACTTTCAGGTCGGAAAACTCAGCCGGCACCGGTTTAAACGGCAGGCGGTTACCGAGAAATTTCAGATACAGCGGCCCGCCGACAAGCGAGGCCATTAAGCCCACCAGTAAACCGTAAACAATTACGCTGCCAATGTCCGCACCCAGCTTATTCGCGACGAACAGAGCGGCAGGATGCGGCGGCACCACACAGTGCACCGCCATCAGCGCCGTACACAGTGGGATCGCCAGCTTCAGCAGTGAAGTATTGGTCTTTTTGGCAATCGAAAAAGCCAGCGGAATCAACAGTACCACGCCGACTTCAACAAACAGCGTGATCCCGCAAATCAGCCCGACCAGCACCATAATGACATCAGCGGAAAGCCAGCGGCAGCGCTGTAACGTCAGGCCAATGCGTTCTGCCGCGCCGGAAACTTCCATCATTTTGCCCAGAATGGTCCCGAGGCCGATAACCGCGGCGAGGAAGCCCAGCGTACCGCCAATGCCGCTCTCAATGGCATTGACCATATCCAGCGGCCCCATACCCATCATCGTACCCACGAAGAAGCTGGCTAACAGCAGCGCCAGAAACGGGTGGAATTTGAACTTCACGATGGTCAAAACGATTAACACGATGCTTATCAGCAGCGTGCTCACAACCCAGATTTGAGAGTGCATAACTCACCTTGCCCTGTGATTAACCTGAGGTTATTGGACAAAAATAAGGCAGGGTCTGACAAACGATATAAATCCTCTTTCACATGAGCCAGATTGCATCAAGTGAGTGATTTACGTCTAATTACACGCCATTAGTGCGATATGGTTCACTATGAATCATCTTTGTGCTGATTTTTACAGCGGTTTTTTTTACACTCCGACGCATGATTCAGGATGACAGAGATGAATATGGATCCCCTACGCGAAGTCAGAAACCGACTACTTAACGGCTGGCAGCTGTCAAAGCTGTATACCTTTGAAGTGGCGGCCCGCCATCAGTCGTTTGCGCTGGCGGCAGATGAGCTGTCATTAAGCCCCAGCGCCGTCAGCCACCGCATTAATCAGCTGGAAGATGAGCTGGGTATTCAGCTGTTTGTCCGTTCTCACCGCAAAGTGGAACTGACTCACGAGGGTAAACGGGTGTTCTGGGCGCTGAAATCGTCGCTGGACACGCTTAACCAGGAAATTCTTGATATCAAAAATCAGGAACTGTCGGGGACGCTCACCGTGTACTCACGGCCCTCTATCGCCCAGTGTTGGCTGGTTCCGGCGCTCGGCGACTTCACCCGTCGCTACCCGTCGATTTCGCTGACCATGCTGACTGGGAACGACAACGTCAATCTGCAGCGTGCCGGCATCGACCTGGCGATCTATTTTGATGACGCGCCCTCCGCGCAGCTCACGCATCATTTCCTGATGGATGAAGAGATTTTGCCGGTCTGCAGCCCGGACTATGCCTCTCGTTATGGTCTCACTGGCTCGCTGGTGAATTTGCCGCACTGTACGTTGCTGCATGACAGACAGGCGTGGAGCAACGATTCCGGGACCGATGAATGGCACAGCTGGGCGCAGCATTTTGCGGTAAATTTGCCGACATCGTCGGGCATTGGTTTCGATCGTTCTGATTTAGCGGTGATTGCGGCAATGAATCACATCGGCGTAGCGATGGGCCGTAAGAGGCTGGTGCAAAAACGCCTCGATAGCGGAGAGCTGGTCGCGCCTTTTGGCGATATGGCGCTGAAATGCCATCAGCATTACTACATCACCACGCTGCCCGGCAGGCAGTGGCCGAAAATCGAGGCGTTTATTGGCTGGCTACAGGAGCAGGTTAAATAAGCGGGGCATGCATATTTTTTACGCTTTCTCTCTACACGGAAAGTGAAAAAGCATGCTAAATACGTGATATCACTCCTGATGATTTGCGTAAGGACGACCGTGTTAAAGTCGATTGTTTCCCTGTTACTCTTCGCCAGCGCCACCGTGTGCGCTGCGCAACCTGCGCTGACGGCGGCGTCGTATGCACAGCAGCTTGGGGTCGGGATGGACGTAGATTGGGCGCGAACCGAGCGTGGCATCCGCGAGTTCGATCCGCTGGTGGTGCGGGATTTCAGGGCGAAAGGCATTTCCCATGTGCGCATTCGCGTGGCGGGAGAACCGACAGAAGCCAGACTGATTCATCTGCGCAAGCTGGTCGAAGCCTGCGAGCAGTATGGCGTAATCCCGATTATTGCTTACCAGGCGGATGAATATAAACAAGACCCCAGCGCCGGTAATGAAAAAGAGGTGGTGAACTGGTGGGTGGCGGTGGCGCATTACTTTGGTCAACGTTCGCCGCTTCTGGGTTTTGACCTGATTTATGAACCTGCGGATAAGCTCAACCATAATCAGGCATCGCTCAACCGGGTGTATGACAAAACGATTCGTACCATCCACGCTATTGACCCGCAACGGATGATCTTCATTGCGCCGCGACTGCGTGCCGCGCCGGAAGAACTGCCGAACCTGAAGTTGCCGCCGCAAAGCCAGAATACCGTGCTGGCCGAATGGCATATCTTCCCGTGGGGGCCGCTGAAAAATAACGGCAAATACCCATGGACGTCAGGGACTGCAGCGGAAAAGACGGCTATTCGCGCCCGTATCAATACCGCCATTCGCTGGCAGCAGAAAACCGGTCATGTGAGTTGGGTAGGCGGCTGGTCGCCGGGAGAAACCATTAAAAATGGACCTTCTGCTGCGCAAATGGCCTTCGCCCGTTTTATGGCGTGCGAGCTGAAGAAAGCGAAGATTCCCTATGCTGTCAATGCGGATACGCAGTTCTATGATGGCGAGGAGGGAGCCTGGCGTCCGGCGCTGGAGCCGTTACTGACGACGATGATTGCGCCTGAATGTGACAAGCCCGGCGATAAACCGGGCCATCATGCGCTTAAACCGCCTGCCCCTGATGCGACACGCGTGACGCCAGTGGAAGCCAGCATACAAAAATCAGCAGCCCCATAAGGGTCATCAACAGGCCCAGACTGGCTTGTCCGGTCTGTGGCAGCATCGCAGAGAACCACGCCAGCACACCGGAACCAATGTTCTGTAATCCCCCGACCAGCGCGCCGGCAGTGCCCGCCAGGAACGGGAAAGGTTCCATTGCGCCGCTGGTTGCCAGTGGAAACAACATCCCGGCGCCGAAGAAAAACAGCGCGGCGGGAACCAGCAGCGTCCAGACGTTCATCACGTCGAACAGGCCTGGGATCCACATCATCAAACCGGCAACCAGACAGCAGATGACCGACTGCCACATCAGCGTTGAGAAACGCTTGTTCGGGCGACCGGCGAACCAGGCGCCGAAAAACGCCGCCGGAATAGGCAGAATAAACAGGATACTGACCACCATGCTGCTTAAACCCAGCCTTGCGCCCAATAATACCCCGGAGCAGGCTTCGAAGACCGCAACGCCCGCCAGGCCGCCGATCAGCATGAGCACGTAACAGGTGAAAGAGCTGTTGCCAAACAGCGTCTTGTAGCTGGCGATAAGCCGTGGACGCGGCGCGCCTGCCGGGCGCGTTTCCGGCATCCAGCGCGCCATGCTAAACGTGACGCCCGCGCACAGAATCAGCAGAAAAATATAACAAGCGCGCCAGTTCCACACGGTATCCAGCATACCGCCAATCAGCGGCGCCAGCAGCGGACTGACCAGGATCCCCATATTCAGCAAACTGTTGGCGTGACGAAGCTGTGTACCTTCATACAGGTCTCGCGGCAAGGTTCGCGCCATCACACCGCCGACGCCCGTTCCCATCCCCTGGATTGCACTGGCGATAATCAGTACCGTCAGGCTGTGGGTGGTGATGGCGACCAGCGTGGCCAGCATAAAAATAGACATCCCGGCGAGGATCACCGGACGGCGGCCAACGCGATCGGAAAGTGGGCCGTAAAACAGTTGTGACAGGCCGTAGGTCAGCAGATAGGCGGCCATCACGCTCTGCACCGCCCCTTCGCGAACGTTCAGTTCACGCGCCATATCAGCAATAGCGGGGATATAAATGGTTTGCGCCATCTGTCCAACCGCCACCAGTAATACCAACATCAACAACAAATTGACGCTTCTATGCCTTTTCATTTCGCTGATAACTTTTAAAAAAGTGAAAAAATAAGAATAAGGTGCTGCACTTTCCCGTAAATGCGCGTGGAATCTACCACAACAGAAAAAGAAGGCCAGATAGTAGGCTGGAATGTTTAAGCGATGAACGGCAGGAAATGTAAACAAAAAACGGCAACAAATGTTGCCGGATTGCATCAGGTCGACCAACAGATCATGACAAGCGTAGCAAAACCGCGCCTATGGCAATACCTGCGGCTGCGACAAGACGTATCCCTGCGACCTTCTCTTTCAGCAGCAGCCAGGCGAGCAGCGCGCCAAACAGGATGGAAGTTTCACGCAGCGCAGCGACCACCGCCAACGGCGCCTGGGTCATGGCCCACAGCGCCAGTCCGTAGGAACCCATCGTGCCAATCCCGCCAAGAATACCTTTCTTCCACTGCTGTACCAGATAGCGTGACGCTTCCCGGCGTCTGGCGATCATCGCCCATGTGAGCAGGCAAGAACCGTTCAGAAAGAAGGTCCACAGCGTATAACCCAACGCGGTTTCTGATAAGCGTACCCCGGTGCCGTCGACCAGCGTGTAACCGGCAATAAAACAGGCGTTAATGAGCGCCAGAACGATCCCGCGTTGCGAGCTGCTTCGTCCGTTAAATGCCATGCCGAGAATAGCCAGGCAGATGGTGGCAATCCCCACCCAGGCAAGCATAGAGAGACTATCGCCAAGAAACAGGACGCTGATAATCGCAACCAGCAACGGTGCGGTGCCGCGCATTAAAGGGTAGGTCTGACTCATATCCGAAACCTGATAGGTTTTGGCGACAAGAACCGTGTACACCACTTGTAAGGCCGTTGAGACAGCCAAAAACGGCAGGCTGGCGGCAGAAGGCTGAGGCGCAAAGGGTAAGCAGATCAATGCCATAATCGCAGCCGAGCCGCTGACGCCGATCGCCGAGTACAGTTTATCGTTTCCAGCCTTAACAATGGCATTCCAGCTGGCATGCAGCAACGCGGCGAACAGCAAAATGCAGAAAACAGAAAGCGTCATGGCGGAATTCTTCCCTGAGAATGTCATAAAAACGTAACATATTGACGCGTGACAAGCACCTGGGAAAAGGTGAAAGGGGAGCGGAGTGTTACCCGCTCCCCTTAGGTGCGACTTGAATCTGAATTACTTAACGTATTTCAGAACGGCATCAAGTAGTTGCAGTGCTGCAACAATGAGTTTGAGGATAAGAATAGCGATATCCACGAGGCTCATACGCTCTCCTTTTGGTACAAGGAGCACGGTGCTGGCGTACCTCGCCGCTGCCTGTTGCCAGCACCTTTGTTGACATAACACAGTGTGCTCACACGGGGGTTAAGGCGCTGACGGCACCACCCGTTTCAGCCAGGACTTTGATGCGCCGGTTTACGATGCGGCCCCCGCATAACACATTGCGTACCGAAATATTATAGATAAATACTGTATAAATTAACAGTATTTTATGGACGAGACGTCAACATTAGGCCATACTCAACATCATCAAAATTCGTGCCGAAATTGCGTGTTCTTCGCAGAACGCGTATACTTTTCTCGTTGACATAACACAGTGTGCTCGGCGGCTACCAACCGCACAACGCTGAAAAGAACCTCGCTCCGGCGGGGTTTTTTGTTTTTCATCATCACATAGCGAAATGTGATCTTTGACGCATTTTTGTGCAGATGAAAATTTTTCCATTGTCACGCTGAAAAACCTGTGTTTGTATAAATCCAGTTAATCAACAAACAGACAGGTCCCTAATGAACCCTTCCATGCTGACTGCGACCCTACTAAAAACTGCGCCATCTCGCGCAGCGGTCGTCGTGCGTGTGGTGGTGGTCGTCGGCAATGCGCCGTAGGGTCCGGATCAACACACGATTCCAAAACCCCGCCGGCGCAAACCGGGCGGGGTTTTTCGTTTAAGAGACCTGCCCGGAGCAACGGCCCAGAATAAAAGGACTGGAGCATGGCAAGTTCGGGCATAACATCCAAGCGTACGCGTTTTACGGGCGCAGAATTCATCGTTCATTTCCTGGAACGTCAGGGAATCCAGGTAGTCACCGGTATCCCTGGCGGATCGATCCTTCCCGTCTATGACGCGTTAAGCCAAAGCACGAAAATCCGTCATATCCTGGCGCGCCACGAGCAGGGTGCGGGGTTTATCGCGCAAGGCATGGCGCGAACCGATGGTAAACCCGCCGTGTGTATGGCTTGTAGCGGGCCGGGCGCCACCAACCTGGTTACCGCGATTGCCGATGCTCGTCTGGATTCCATCCCGCTGGTGTGTATCACCGGGCAGGTTCCGGCCTCGATGATCGGTACCGACGCCTTCCAGGAAGTCGACACCTACGGTATTTCTATCCCCATCACCAAACACAACTATCTGGTCCGCCATATCAATGAATTACCGCAGGTCATGAGCGATGCGTTCCGCATTGCGCAGTCCGGACGTCCAGGCCCGGTGTGGATAGACATTCCTAAGGATATTCAAACCGCCGTATTTGACATTGAAGAGATGCCGGAACCCGCGCAGAAAATGGCGGCGCCGGCGTTCAGTCAGGACAGCATTCGCGATGCCGCGGCCATGATTAATGCCGCACAGCGTCCGGTGCTGTACCTCGGCGGCGGCGTGATTAACGCGCCCGCACGCGTGCGTGAACTGGCCGAAAAAGCCATGCTGCCTACCACCATGACCTTGATGGCGCTGGGCATGCTGCCAAAGGCGCATCCGCTGTCGTTAGGCATGCTGGGTATGCACGGCGCGCGCAGCACCAACTTTATTCTGCAAGAAGCGGACTTACTGATTGTTCTGGGCGCACGTTTTGATGACCGGGCGATTGGTAAAACCGAACAGTTCTGCCCGAACGCCAAAATCATCCACGTGGATATCGATCGTGCGGAGCTGGGTAAAATCAAACAGCCGCATGTCGCGATTCAGGCGGATGTCGATGAGGTTCTGGCGCAACTGATCCCACTGGTTGCAGCCCAGCCGCGAGAGGCATGGCATCAGATGGTGGCCGATTTACAACGTGAGTTTCCTTGCGCTATTCCGCAGGAAAGCGACCCGCTCAGTCACTATGGGCTGATCAACGCTGTGGCGGCTTGCGTGGATGACAGCGCCATTATCACCACCGACGTCGGCCAGCATCAGATGTGGGCGGCGCAGGCTTATCCGCTGAACCGTCCACGCCAGTGGCTGACCTCTGGTGGTCTGGGCACCATGGGATTTGGTCTGCCGGCGGCCATTGGCGCGGCGCTGGCGAACCCGGATAAAAAAGTCCTGTGCTTCTCTGGCGACGGTAGCCTGATGATGAATATTCAGGAAATGGCGACGGCCAGCGAAAATCAGCTGGATATTAAAATCATTCTGATGAATAACGAAGCGCTGGGTCTGGTACATCAGCAGCAGAGCCTGTTCTATAAGCAGGGTGTTTTTGCCGCGACCTATCCGGGGATGATTAACTTTATGCAGATCGCAGCCGGATTTGGTCTGGAAACTTGTGATTTAAATAACGAAGCGGATCCACAGGCAGCGTTGCAGGAAATGATTAATCGTCCTGGACCTGCGCTGATCCACGTGCGTATCGACGCGGAAGAAAAAGTGTACCCGATGGTGCCGCCGGGCGCGGCAAACACTGAAATGGTGGGGGAATAAGCCATGCAACAGCAGACTCATGACAACGTAATCCTGGAACTCACCGTACGCAACCATCCGGGCGTAATGACCCACGTCTGCGGGCTGTTTGCCCGCCGCGCGTTCAACGTGGAAGGTATTCTTTGCCTACCGATCCAGGACAGCGATAAGAGCCGTATCTGGCTACTGGTCAACGACGATCAGCGTCTGGAACAGATGATAAGCCAGATCGACAAACTGGAAGATGTGGTGAAAGTCGCCCGAAACCAGTCAGACCCGTCGATGTTTAATAAAATCTCCGTCTTCTTCGAGTGAGTTAGTCGCCGTCTGAATCCGGGGTAATCACTTTGACAGAGCCGTTCCGGCAGTGGGTTGCGTAATCTGCCGGTAACGGACGGTCGCTTATCAGTACGTCAAAGGTGGAGAGTGGACCAATGCTGGCGGGGGCGACCTCATCGAACAGGGCGTGGCGCGTCAGCAGAATTTTACGTAATCCGCGTTCCATCGCTTTGCGTTTTGTGGCCAGATCGTCCGGATTGAACCAGCTAACGCCGAAATGCTCATGGATTCCGCTGGCGGAGATAAAGACTTTCCGTGGGTTGAGTGCATCCAGCGGGGAGGGATTGCTGGTGTCGTAAAAGGCGTCACTTTTCGCCCGGTAGGTTCCCCCGCAAAGAATCGCTGTGGCGTTGGGTTTTTCATTTAGCGCTACAAACACCCGATGCGAGTAGCAAATCCCGGTAAAGGAAATATCGTCCGGGATCATGCTGACCACCAACGGCATTTCCGCACCATTATCAAAAAAGACCAGATCATTTTCACTCACCAGTCCCGCTGCCAGAATGGCAACCGGTAAATCGTCGCGGTGATACTGCTTTTGCGCGGGGAGTGGCGCGTTAACGATGGTAGCAGGTTTGTTCACCATCACAATGTAACCACCGAGCAGCGTGAGGGGTAACGGCTCGTCATCCTGACTGAGATCCCGACGAATAGTCATCACGGAAACTTCCAGCATTCGTGCCGCCTCTTTCAGATGGATTCGGTCGGTCTTCTTCAACAATTCCATCAGACGTCGAATACGTTCTTTCTGCTTGGTTTCCATGTGCTTCTCCACGAATCATATTTCCATGTTCCTTCAGTAACATTTTTGTGTTTCTGAGAACATGACATTGCCGCATTACTATACGTCTGACTATTCGGAAATAAAAGCGTGTTTTTTCACGTTTTATTGATTATATACAGTTAACTTTCAGTCAATTGTAAGCAACTTCATCATTTTTAGTGTGATCGGATAGCAACATTTAGCGTAATAAATAAACAATAAAATGATCTTCCAATCGCGATCCTAGTCACAAATGATACAAAAGTAACATGGTAATGTTATTTTAATATCATTGTTGTGTGATTGTTTCTGAGAGGTAGTAAAATGGATATCGCGGTTATTGGCTCCAACATGGTGGATCTCATCACCTACATCAACCAGATGCCCAAAGAAGGGGAAACGCTGGAAGCGCCAGCGTTCAAAATTGGCTGCGGGGGCAAAGGCGCAAATCAGGCCGTTGCGGCCGCTAAGCTCAATTCCAAAGTGCTGATGCTGACAAAAGTCGGTGATGACATTTTTGCGGATAACACTATTCGTAATCTCGAATCCTGGGGAATTAATACCACCTATGTCGAAAAGGTACCCTGCACCAGCAGCGGTGTCGCACCGATCTTTGTTAATGCCAACTCCAGCAACAGCATTCTGATTATTAAAGGAGCGAACAAATTTCTCTCCCCGGAAGATATCGATCGTGCGGCGGAAGATCTAAAAAAATGTCAGCTTATTATCCTGCAACTGGAAGTGCAGCTGGAAACTGTTTATCACGCGATTGAATTCGGCAAAAAGCACGGTATTGAAGTGTTACTAAATCCCGCCCCTGCATTACGGGAATTAGATATGTCTTATGCCTGTAAATGTGATTTTTTCGTGCCGAATGAAACCGAACTGGAAATATTAACCGGTATGTCAGTAGATACCTATGACCATATTCGTGCAGCGGCACGTTCTCTGGTTGATAAAGGTCTGAACAATATTATCGTCACCATGGGTGAGAAAGGTGCGCTGTGGATGACGCGTGACCAGGAAGTCCATGTTCCGGCGTTTAGAGTGAACGCTGTCGATACCAGTGGCGCAGGCGACGCTTTCATCGGTTGTTTTGCTCACTATTACGTACAAAGCGGTGATGTGGAAACCGCCATGAAAAAAGCCGCTCTCTTCGCTGCTTTCAGCGTTACCGGGAAAGGCACTCAATCATCTTATCCAAGCATCGAACAATTTAATGAGTTTCTTACCTTAAACGAATAATACTCCTGCACTGTAAAAGGTAGCACTATGAACGATAAAAACATCATTCAGATGCCTGATGGCTATTTGAATAAGACCCCTCTGTTCCAGTTTATTTTGTTATCCTGTTTATTCCCGTTATGGGGATGCGCAGCCGCATTAAATGATATTCTGATTACGCAATTCAAAAGTGTATTTTCACTCAGTAACTTTGCCTCGGCATTAGTTCAGAGTGCCTTTTATGGCGGCTATTTTTTAATTGCGATCCCGGCATCTCTGGTGATAAAAAAAACCAGTTATAAAATCGCCATCTTAATGGGGCTGACCCTTTATATCGTTGGGTGTACACTCTTTTTCCCGGCATCGCACATGGCCACCTACACCATGTTCCTTGCGGCGATTTTCGCGATTGCGATTGGCCTGAGTTTCCTGGAAACGGCAGCCAACACCTACAGCTCAATGATAGGCCCAAAAGCCTATGCGACCTTACGCCTGAACATCAGCCAGACCTTTTATCCTATTGGCGCAGCGGCTGGTATTCTGCTGGGTAAATATCTGGTCTTCTCTGAAGGCGAAAGCCTGGAAAAACAGATGGCCGGGATGAACGCCGAGCAGATCCATAACTTTAAAGTGATGATGCTGGAAAATACTCTTGAGCCATACAAGTACATGATTATGGTGCTGGTTGTGGTGATGGTGTTATTCCTGCTGACCCGCTTCCCGACCTGTAAAGTCGCGCAAACCACGAGTCGTAAACGCCCGTCAGCGATGGATACACTGCGTTATCTGGCCAGCAATGCCCGTTTCCGTCGTGGAATTGTGGCGCAATTTCTTTATGTGGGGATGCAGGTCGCGGTGTGGTCATTCACCATCCGTCTGGCCCTGGAATTAGGTGATATCAACGAGCGCGACGCCTCAACCTTCATGGTCTATAGCTTCGCCTGCTTCTTTATCGGTAAGTTTATCGCCAACATTTTGATGACACGCTTCAATCCGGAAAAAGTGCTGATTCTCTATTCCATCATTGGTGCCCTGTTCCTCATCTATGTTGCACTGGCGCCAAGTTTCAGCGCTGTGTATGTCGCAGTGCTGGTAAGTGTCCTGTTTGGACCCTGCTGGGCGACAATCTATGCTGGTACGCTTGATACCGTGGATAACGAACATACCGAAATGGCAGGTGCCGTCATTGTTATGGCGATTGTCGGCGCGGCGGTGGTTCCGGCGATTCAGGGCTATGTGGCTGATATGTTCCATTCATTGCAACTTTCGTTCCTGGTTTCCATGCTCTGCTTCGTGTACGTCGGTATCTACTTCTGGCGTGAAAGCAAAGTGCGCAACAACCTGGCAGAAGCGACAGTTTCCTGAGGAGAGCGATCATGACAACACGTATAACGCTGTGGCGAGAACTCTTTGCAGAGCATCCGCGAATCTTACTGAAGAATAGTGACTTCACGGTTACCGCATTTCGTTACGCCAGCGGAGTGGAAGGGCTGAAGGTAGAAAACAGTCGTGGACATCTGGTTATTCTGCCCTGGATGGGGCAAATGATCTGGGATGCTCAGTTTGATGGCCATGACCTGACCATGCGTAACATGTTCAGTCAGCCGAAACCGGCGGCGGAAGTGGTGGCGACCTACGGCTGTTTTGCCTTCCACTCAGGTCTGTTGGCTAATGGTTGCCCATCGTCAGAAGATTCACATCCTTTGCACGGTGAAATGGCTTGTGCCGCGATGGATGAAGCCTGGCTGGAGCTGGAGGGTGAGAATTTGCGCGTGGGTGGACGCTATGAGTATGTGATGGGGTTCGGTCATCATTATCAGGCGCATCCTGCGGTGGTAATGCACAAAGCGAGCGCGCTGTTTGATATTCAGATGGCGGTTACCAACCTCGCCTCAGTGGCAATGCCGTTGCAGTACATGTGCCATATGAACTATGCCTACGTACCGGAAGCCTCCTTCAGCCAGAATATTCCGGATGAGGCCATGAAGCTGCGTGAGTCGATACCCGCGCATGTTAAGCCGACTGAGCAATGGCTGGCGTTTAATCAGCGGATTGTGCAGGGCGAGGCTTCTCTGGCGCGGCTCAATGAACCCAATTTTTACGATCCGGAAATTGTCTTCTTTGCTGACCAACTGGACAGGTACACAGATAAGCCGGAATTTAGCATGATAGCACCAGATGGCACCACGTTCGTTACACGCTTCTCCAGCGCGGAGCTGAATTATGTGACGCGATGGATCCTGTATAACGGCGATCAACAGGTTGCGGCATTCGCCTTGCCTGCAACCTGTCGACCCGAAGGGTTCCTGGCGGCACAACGCAATGGCACCTTGATTGAAATAGAACCGCAGCACACCCGGACATTTACCGTCACGACAGGCATAGCCTGATCGCTCAAGGCTTGAACACCAAAGCGCTTATCGTTAAGGTAAGCGTTTTTGCCGGATGGCGGCATAAATGCCTTATCCGGCCTACCTGCCCGTAGGCCTGATAAGCGCAGCGCCATCAGGCGTTTCCCGGCCCCAGGACAAACCCATGATCACCATCGCCCTTATCGACGACCACACTATCGTCCGCTCCGGCTTTGCCCAACTGCTGGGGCTGGAAGCTGATTTGCAGGTTGTGGCGGAATTTGGCTCCGGGCGCGAGGCGCTGGCCGGTTTACCGGGGCGCGGCGTGCAGGTGTGTATTTGCGATATCTCGATGCCCGATATCTCGGGCCTGGAGCTACTCAGCCAACTGCCAAAAGGGATGGCGATCATCATGCTCTCCGTCCACGACAGCCCGGCACTGGTCGAGCAGGCGCTCAACGCAGGCGCGCGTGGCTTTCTTTCAAAACGCTGTAGCCCGGATGAACTGATTGCGGCGGTGCATACCGTGGCGACCGGCGGTTGCTATTTGACGCCGGACATCGCCGTCAAGCTGGCGGCCGGGCGTCAGGATCCGTTGACCAAACGTGAGCGTCAGGTGGCGGAGAAGCTGGCGCAGGGGATGGCGGTGAAAGAGATTGCCGCCGAGCTGGGGCTGTCGCCGAAAACGGTGCACGTTCATCGCGCCAACCTGATGGAAAAGCTGAACGTCAGCAACGATGTTGAACTGGCGCGCCGGATGTTTGACGGCTGGCAATGAACGCACTTTTCTCCCGGTTGATTACCGTTGTCGCCTGTTTCTTTATCTTTTCCGCCGCGTGGTTTTGCCTGTGGAGCATCAGCCTGCATCTGGTCGAACGCCCGGAGCTGGCGGTGCTGCTGTTTCCGTTTGGCCTGCGTCTGGGATTAATGCTGCAATGCCCGCGCGGCTACTGGCCGGTGCTGCTGGGTGCGGAATGGCTGTTGATGTACTGGCTGGCGCAGGAGGTTGCGCTGGCCCATTTGCCACTTTTGATGATCGGAAGCGCCCTCACGCTACTCCCGGTGATGCTGATTTCGCGATACCGCCATCAACGCGACTGGCGCACGTTGCTGTTGCAGGGCGCAGCGCTGACGGCGGCGGCGCTGCTGCAATCGCTGCCGTGGTTGGGGCAGGGGGAGGAAGCGTGGAATGCGCTGTTACTGACCCTGACCGGCGGATTAACGCTGGCGCCGATCTGCCTGGTGTTCTGGCACTACCTCACCAGCACCACCTGGCTGCCGCTCGGCCCGGCGCTGGTGTCGCAGCCGGTGAACTGGCGCGGGCGACATCTGGTCTGGTATCTGCTGCTGTTCACCGTCAGCCTGTGGCTACAGCTCGGTTTGCCCGCTGAGCTTTCGCGCTTTACGCCGTTTTGTCTCGCTTTACCGATTATTGCGCTCGCCTGGCATTACGGCTGGCAAGGCGCGCTGATTGCGACGTTGATGAACGCCATCGCGCTGATTGCCAGCCAGACCTGGCACGATCACCCGGTCGATTTACTGCTCTCGCTGTTGGTGCAAAGCCTGACCGGCCTGCTGCTTGGCGCGGGTATTCAGCGGCTGCGTGAGCTTAACCAGTCGCTGCAAAACGAGCTGGCGCGTAATCATCGGCTGGCGGAACGTCTGCTGGAGACCGAAGAGAGCGTGCGCCGCGACGTGGCGCGCGAGCTGCACGACGATATCGGCCAGACCATCACCGCCATTCGCACGCAGGCGGGTATTGTACAGCGCCTGGCACCCGAGAACGCGGGCGTTAAGCAAAGCGGGGCGCATATCGAGCAGTTGTCTCTGGGCGTGTACGATTCGGTGCGCCGCCTGCTGGGTCGCCTGCGACCGCGACAGTTGGACGATCTCACGCTGGAACAGGCCATCCGTTCATTGATGCGCGAAATGGAGCTGGAAAGTCGCGGTATTGTCAGCCACCTTGACTGGCGAATTGATGAGTCATTGCTGAGCGAAAGCCAGCGCGTGACGCTGTTTCGCGTCTGTCAGGAAGGGCTGAACAACATTGTGAAGCACGCCAATGCCAGCGCGGTGACGCTCCAGGGCTGGCAGCAGGGTGAGCGGTTGATGCTGGTGATGGAAGACGACGGCAGCGGCCTGCCGCCTGGGTCGAACCCGCAGGGTTTCGGCCTCACCGGGATGCGCGAGCGGGTGACGGCGCTCGGCGGTTCACTCACGATTTCCTGTATGCACGGTACGCGCGTCAGCGTGTCGCTGCCCCAGCGCTACGCCTAAGGAACGGCCATGTTTCAGTTTTTAAAAGCTCCGGCCAGCGCGCCGCTTATCACCGACAAGCAGGAAGTGGGCGCCCGCTACCGTTACTGGCGGCGGCATATCCTGCTGACTATCTGGCTCGGCTACGCGCTGTTTTATTTCACGCGCAAAAGCTTCAACGCCGCGGTGCCGGAAATTATCACCAGCGGCGTGCTGACCCGCAGCGATATTGGCCTGCTGGCGACGCTGTTTTACATCACCTACGGGCTGTCGAAATTTGTCTCCGGCATTGTTAGCGATCGCTCCAACGCCCGCTATTTTATGGGCATTGGGCTTATCGCCACCGGCGTGGTTAACATCCTGTTCGGCTTCTCAACCTCGGTCTGGGCCTTTGCCGTACTGTGGGCGCTGAACGCCTTCTTCCAGGGCTGGGGCGCGCCGGTGTGCGCCCGCCTGCTCACCGCGTGGTATTCACGCAACGAGCGCGGCGGCTGGTGGGCAATCTGGAACACCGCGCACAACGTCGGCGGCGCGCTGATTCCGATCGTCATGGCGGCGGCAGCGCTGCATTACGGCTGGCGCGCCGGGATGATGATTGCCGGTACGCTGGCGATCGTGGTGGGCGTTTTTCTTTGCTGGCGGCTGCGCGACAGGCCGCAGGCGATTGGTCTGCCGCCGATTGGCGACTGGCGGCACGATGAGCTGGAAATTGCCCAGCAGCAGGAGGGTGCGGGGTTAACTCGTAAAGAGATCCTCACCAAATATGTGTTGCTCAATCCATATATTTGGCTGTTGTCGCTGTGCTATGTGCTGGTGTACGTGGTACGCGCGGCGATCAACGACTGGGGCAATCTGTATATGTCGGAGACGCTCGGCGTCGATTTGGTCACCGCCAACACCGCCGTCACCATGTTTGAACTGGGCGGGTTTATCGGCGCGCTGGTTGCAGGTTGGGGCTCGGACAAGCTATTCAACGGCAATCGTGGGCCGATGAACTTGATTTTCGCCGCCGGAATTTTGCTCTCCGTGGGCTCGCTGTGGCTGATGCCGTTTGCCAGTTACGTGATGCAGGCGGCGTGCTTCTTCACCACCGGCTTCTTCGTCTTTGGCCCGCAGATGCTGATTGGCATGGCGGCGGCGGAGTGCTCGCACAAAGAGGCGGCGGGCGCGGCGACCGGCTTTGTCGGCCTGTTTGCTTATCTGGGGGCATCGCTCTCTGGCTGGCCGCTGGCGAAGGTGATGGAAGTCTGGCACTGGAGCGGATTCTTTGTGGTGATCGCCATCGCGGCCGGCATCTCAGCACTGCTGTTGCTGCCGTTCTTAAACGCCCAGGCACCGCGCGATCTCAACGAAGCGTGATGCACCTCACCTTTTTGCCCCGAGTTAGGCAAAACTAAGAAATATTCCCGGTTTCACCTGGACGCTGTCTCAGGCGTGTCTCCCGTCTGATTTTTACAATGCCTGCCATTCGCAGGTAAAAAAATCAGCTCGGGAGTGTCAAATGCTGGCCTTTCTCAACCAGGTGCGCAAGCCGACCCTGGATCTGCCGCTCGATGTGCGGCGCAAAATGTGGTTCAAACCGTTCATGCAGTCCTATCTGGTGGTCTTTATCGGCTACCTGACCATGTACTTGATCCGCAAAAACTTCAACATCGCGCAAAACGACATGATCTCCACCTACGGGCTCAGCATGACGCAGTTGGGGATGATTGGCCTCGGCTTCTCCATCACCTATGGCGTGGGTAAAACCGTGGTTTCCTACTACGCGGACGGCAAAAATACCAAGCAGTTCCTGCCGTTTATGCTGATCCTCTCCGCCATCTGTATGCTCGGCTTCAGCGCCAGCATGGGCGCGGGGTCAACCAGCCTGTTCCTGATGATTGCTTTCTACGCGCTGAGCGGTTTCTTCCAGAGCACCGGCGGCTCGTGCAGCTATTCCACCATCACCAAGTGGACGCCACGCCGTAAGCGCGGTTCCTACCTCGGCATGTGGAATATTTCCCACAACCTCGGCGGTGCGGGTGCGGCGGGCGTAGCGCTGTTCGGCGCGAATTACCTGTTCGATGGCCACGTCATCGGTATGTTTATCTTCCCGTCGATTATTGCCCTGATTGTCGGTTTCATCGGCCTGCGCTACGGCAGCGACTCCCCGGAATCTTATGGCCTCGGTAAAGCCGAAGAGCTGTTCGGCGAGGAGATCAGCGAAGAGGACAAAGAGACCGAAGAAAACGAGATGACCAAATGGCAGATCTTTGTTGAGTACGTGCTGAAAAACAAAGTGATCTGGCTGCTGTGCTTCTCCAACATCTTCCTGTACGTGGTGCGTATCGGTATTGACCAGTGGTCCACCGTCTACGCCTTCCAGGAGCTAAAACTCTCCAAAGAGGTGGCAATTCAGGGCTTTACCCTGTTCGAAGTGGGCGCGCTGGTCGGCACGCTGCTGTGGGGCTGGCTCTCCGATCTCGCTAACGGTCGTCGTGCGCTGGTGGCCTGCGTGGCGCTGGCACTCATCATCGCGACGCTGGGTGTTTACCAGCACGCCAGCAACCAGTACGTCTATCTGGCTTCGCTGTTTGCGCTCGGCTTCCTGGTGTTTGGCCCGCAGTTGTTAATCGGTGTTGCCGCCGTCGGATTTGTGCCGAAAAAAGCGATCGGCGCGGCCGACGGGATTAAAGGCACCTTCGCCTACCTGATTGGCGACAGCTTCGCCAAGCTGGGGCTCGGGATGATTGCCGACGGCACGCCGATTTTCGGTCTCACCGGCTGGGCGGGCACCTTTGCCGCGCTGGATACCGCCGCCATCGGCTGTATCTGCCTGATGGCCATCGTGGCCGTGTTTGAAGAACGTAAAATTCGCCGTGAGAAAAAGATTCAACAATTGAAAGTTGCTTGAGTTAAGTGTGCATTGGTAACTTTTGCCCGCCTTAATGGCGGGCTTTTTTATGCCTGAGACTGACAGAAAGTATTATAAGCCTCGATAAATGCCTTCGCATTTGCGGCTGTTTGGTGGATAGATTGTCCGGCACGATACAGATCGCTGCCTAAGCCGGCACCGAAACAACCTGCCTTCAGGTAATGGGACAAATTGTCTGGCCTAATTCCGCCAACGGCATATAAAGGGACTTGAGGAGGCAAAACGGCTTTTAATGCCCGGATGTAATTCGGTCCCAGTTCCCCCGCAGGGAAAATTTTCAATCCGTCCGCGCCATGCCGGAATGCAACAAATGCTTCGCTGACTGTTTGGCAGCCGATGCAGGTGGTCATTTTGGCCGCTCGCGCAGTATCAATTACTTCCGGATCGGTGTTGGGCGTAAGGATAAATGCACATCCCAGCGAAGAGAGTGTGCTGACATCACTGACATTAGTGACCGTTCCGGCACCGATTTTTACTGTATGACCATAATGTTCCACGGCAAGAGCAATACTACGTTGCCAGTCTGGCGAATTCAGCGGTATTTCTATTGTGCTGAATCCGGCTGTGATAAGTGCATCAATATGGGCCAGCACTTCATCGGGCTTCACCCCACGTAAAATTGCGACCAAAGGGTTACGACTATTCATTTAAAAGTCTCCTGATGCCATTAATAAATGCTTTTTCACCGTTACACAGCCGACAGCGATAACCGAAATGATGAAACAGGCTTTGATAGCGGCTGAGCAAATCGTCATTGCCCACCAGAATGACTTCTTCTTCAGTGTTAATGGCATAGTGCTGTAGCATTTGTGCTATTTCATGGCCAATCAATAACCCGGACAGAGATTCGTAAAGCGTATCGGGTAACAACGCATGGGTGAGTATTCTGGCTCTCAGATCAAATAGGCTGCGGGATAAACATGTTTCCTGCCAGCCGCGTTCGGCTCCTGCTAAAAAAGCCTGTTCGTTCTTGTTTTGTTCCTCGGCGTTTTTCCCAACGATGGAGTAGTGTGAAAGTAAGTGGAAAAACTCGCCGGTCATGACGGTTTGAAAATCGCAGACGTTACTCTCTTGTACCTGCACCCATTTGCTGTGTGTTCCCGGGAATACGTACCAGTTCCCATCAGCTAAGGCGCCAAATAGCTGAGTTTCCTCTCCACGCATAACGTTGTAGTTTTCCGGCCCGGCAATTTGCAGGCCAGGAACGATGAAAGTGGGAAAAGGGCCCGCATCTTCAACCTTTGTTAGATGCTGTGATAATGCACTTAACGGGGTTGGACAGCGTAAATAGTGGCTATCTACCCACCCGATATTACTGCCCACCATTCCGCTCATTATGACGGTTGTATCTGTGTTTAATGGCCGCGGACACAAACTGAGCAGTGTTAACCAGGTGTCTTTGAATACACCTGGTTGATGTTTGAGTACCCCATTCTGACTGACGTGTTGCCAGACACATTGATTCTGTTGATAGACCCAAATGCGCAGGTTGCTTGAGCCCCAGTCTACGGCAATGAAATTCTCTGAATTGAACATACATCGTTCCTGATGTTGAAAGATGGCCCGTAAACGGGCCAGATTCAGGCGGATTACTCGTCGGTAATGACCATTTTTTTATCAAAGTTGATCAGCAGCGAGCAGATGAGATAACCCACAGCAGCCAGCGCAAAGAACATCATCGCTGCGTAATAGTTCCCCGTGGATTGCACCAGGAAACCGATAAAAATAGGCAGGATGGCTGCAAACAAATTACTGGTGAAGTTCATGGTTCCGCAAATGGTGCCTGCAACTGATTGTGCGCCCAGTAGTCCGGGTATTGACCAGTAAACGCTGGCCCATCGCAGGGGAAAAAGGGCAATAGTGAGCAAGGTAATTGCGACGGCTGGCGTCGAGCTTTGTGCGCAAAGGAAAATACCAACACCAGCGGTGGTAGCCGAAATCGCCAACATCGTATGCATAACGCGGCTTGTTTTTGCTCCTTTGCTGCGCCATTTATCCATAATGTAGCCGCCAGTCAGTTGGCCGACAAAACACAGCAGGAAGATCAGCGCCATTGCTCCGCCCATCGATTTGATATCAAAACCGTAGGTGGCCTGGAAATAGAGCGGTAGCCATGTCATCAGGCCATAGAACACGAAGCTATAGCAGACCCAGCCACAGATAAGTGCAATCACATTACGTTGTTTCAGGTAAGGTTTGATATCGGCCAGACGGTATTTCTTGCTACTGGTTTCAGCACCGTTTGCCGCAACAATATGGTCTAGTTCAGCTTTATTGATGCTGGGGTGTTCTGATGGATAAGTGCGGATGTACCACCAGGCCAGTAAACCGACAATCATTGTTCCCACACCAGCCACCACGAATGCCATACGCCATGAGTCGAAAAAGGCAATAAGTCCGGCGATGATCACCGCACCCAGCGCCGTACCCAATGGCGCGCCGCCATCAAGTAGCATCGAACCACGTCCGCGTTCGGTTGGCGTTAACCATGTGCCCATTAACTTCGCGCCGGCGGGCATGATTGGAGATTCAGTGACGCCTAACCCCAGACGAGAAAGTGAAAGGGTGAAAATAGAGTGACACAGAGCCGCAACGGCTTGAAATGCTCCCCATAAGATAGTGGCCAGCGCAATGATATGTCTGGCTTTGAATTTATCAGCAATGACCCCACTGGGGATTTGCATTAATGCATAAGCCCAGAAAAAGGCACTATGAATCACACCAACAACGCGAGTATCGGTAATGCCAAATTCATCTGTAATATAAGGCATGGCAATAGAAAGAGAGGTGCGGTCAATATAGTTAATAGCACCTAATAAGAGCATAATAATAAATATGCGCCACCTTACTGTTGTTGCCTTTAATTTTTCTTCTTCAGTATTTACGTTAACAATAGACATAAGGGCTCCTTGCCATACTCATAATGAGTATGGCGGTACGAGGTATTATTATCTTGTGGAGTGTTACATTATGGAGCCAACAGTCCAGGGGACGAATTCTTGACTGCCATAGCCAAATTCCTCACTCTTCGTTTTTTTACCTGATGCCATCTCAAGGATCATCTGGTAGATACGTTCACCGACTTCTGCAATGGATTCTTCCCCCTCGACAATGGTTCCGCAATTAATATCCATATCCTCCTGTTGGCGTTGCCAAAGCGCATTATTGGTAGCCAGCTTCAAGCTTGGGGTCGGCTTGGAACCAAAGGCAGAACCTCGGCCTGTGGTGAAACACAGAAGATTTGCTCCTCCGGCGATTTGCCCCGTGACGGCAATAGGGTCATATCCAGGGGTATCCATAAAGACAAAACCCTTCGCGGTTACCTGTTCAGCATACTCATACACTTCTGTCAGATTGGTTGTACCCGCTTTAGCAATACCACCAAGTGATTTTTCCAGAATTGTCGTCAGCCCGCCGACTTTGTTACCCGCCGAAGGGTTGTTGTTCATTTCGCTTCCAGTGCGGCGACAATACTCTTCCCACCAGTGAATGCGGGCAATGAGTTTTTCACCTATCTCGCGAGAAACGGCACGGCGGGTAAGAAGATGTTCGGCACCATAAATTTCGGAGGTTTCAGATAAAATCGCTGTTCCGCCTTGTTGCACCAGTTTATCTACCGCATAGCCCAGAGCTGGATTGGCTGAGATCCCGGAATAGCTGTCGGAACCCCCACATTCGAGCGCGAGTATGATTTCTGATGCAGGGATAGGTTGACGTGTTACCTGGTTAGCAACGG
Source organism: Citrobacter sp. wls708 (assembly GCF_005281255.1). Classification (NCBI taxonomy): domain Bacteria; kingdom Pseudomonadati; phylum Pseudomonadota; class Gammaproteobacteria; order Enterobacterales; family Enterobacteriaceae; genus Citrobacter; species Citrobacter sp. wls708. Next base: position 371,445 of record NZ_SZXE01000018.1, on the reverse strand, counting down.
GCAACATTTGGTTAACCAGGGAAATTCCTTTCTCAATGGCGTGACGTGTACCGCCCACATCCTGAATGGTATAACTGTGCATCATTGGGCCATCGGCTAGTCCATGGGCATTCATCATGTCTTGAATTTGACTGGATTCGCATCCCAGTCCAACGATGATTACGCCGGCAAAGTTAGCATGGGTGGCATAACCGGCCATCGTACGTCTCATGACGTCCATTGATTCACTTTTAGAGCCAATAGCACAGCCAAAACTTTGTGGTAATGACACCACGCCATCAACATTCGGGTAATCTGCAAGACCCTGCAGACGGAAGTGATCCTCAATAGCTCTTACGACCGTGGCACTACAGTTTACGGAGCTTAAAATACCGATGTAATTACGTGTAGCTGCACGGCCATCGGCGCGGCGGATACCCATAAAGGTATCCTGTTGAGGGGCTGGAGAAGGTGAATGGCAATCTTCACCCCAGGCATAGTCGCGTTCAAAGTCACCCATTCCCAAATTATGCATGTGGATGTGTTCGCCAGGCTTAATGGGCTGAGTTGCGAAGCCAATAATTTGCCCATAACGTCTGACCGCATCGCCAACCTTCAGTGCATGCAGGGCGATTTTATGCCCTGCGGGAATATCACTGAGTACAGTAATGTGCTCTTCTTCAAGCCGGGTGCCTGCGGGGACAGCCTGCCTTGCGATAACCACATCATCTTTGGGATTCAATTTTAATACAGGGTTGATGTTCATTATCTTTGCTCTCATGCTGGTTTATACCGTAATACGGGATAATATATTTTTAACCTGTTCTCTTTTTTCTTCATTTAACGGTAATGCTGGCGGGACAACTGCAGTTGATATATCCACGCCACTTAATTTAATGGCGGTCTTGATAACGGCAAAGAAAGGTTGTTCTAAGGCATATAAAGGTGATAATCCGGCAAGTTGTTGTTGAAGTACTTTGGCGGTAGCGAGATCGTTCTGCTGAATCGCCTGATAAATTCCGCGTGTAATATGAGGCGCAAAGTTAAATGTTGCCGGAATGCCGCCATGTCCACCGAGTAATAATGTATCAAGTAAATATTCGTCATAGCCGCTAAAAATGATAAAATCTGGGCGGAAACAGTGAACCTGATTAATAACTTCCCTGGTGTGGCTAATGTTATCAATTGTATCTTTAATGCCAACGATATTTGGTACTTCGCGGGCAAGGCGAGTGATGACATTTATACCAATATCCTGGCCAGTTAGTTCTGGAAAATTATATAAGAAGACGGGAATGCTTAGCGCTTCAGCAATTCGTTTGTAATGCGTAAAGCGGGCCTCATCGCTGAGTTTTGCATAATAAGGATTGACTACCAGTACTCCTTTTGCGCCCGCGTTTTCAGCATGCCTTCCAAGTTGGATAGTTTCCGCTGTGCTGGCGCAGGCGATACCAATAAGAACAGGAACTCTACCGGCAACATGCTGCAGGCTAAACTCTGCAATTTGCTTTCTTTGTTCGGACGAGAAATGGGAAAATTCGCCGCCACTGCCCAGAATGAGCATTCCGTCGGCACCATTGCTAATCACATGGTCAATCATTACTGCCATTCCAGCGCGATCCAATTCCCCGCTTTCGTCAACGATAGTCGGTACTGGCGGGAAGATGCCCTTAAAAATGTTCAACATTGCCACTCCTTTAGTTCTGTATATGGAACTCATGTTCTGTATATTGAAGTTAGTACAGCAAATATCCAAATCGTTCGTCAACGTTTTTTGCAGAACAAATGAACAACTGTGAGATGGATCGGGTTTGTGGGTATAAAATTTAGGTAATAGAGCCCAGTTTGCGTATGTGCAAAAAAGCCGCATTCCTGAGAAAAGTGATTGCGGTATACTGTGCAGAGTCTATGAATAAAAAAGATTAATAGCGCATGAACCAAGACATTACGACCTCTGTTCCCGCATTGGATAAGACAGTAAAAATCTGTAATTATCTTTTTAACTCCCCAGGAGCGACCTTCAGTCAGATTCAGCAGGATCTGGCATTACCAAAAAGCAGCACGTCTTCCCTGCTAAATGCACTGGTTGCGCATCATCTTTTGCGCCTGGAAAAGGGACGTTTCTTTTTGGGCTTGAAGCTGTACGAATGGGGAAATCGTTCGTTGGAACAATTTGATATTCGTAATGCGGCACTTCCTGTTTTGGAAAAACTGCGTCAGCAAACGGACCTGACCTGTCACTTAGGTATATTGGATGAAGTCGCGCCAATTTATCTTATGAAGCTGGAGAATACCCAGCCGATTGGCATTCGGACCTGGGTCGGTAAAAAATTACCGATGCACAGCTCCGGTGTGGGCAAAGCGCTTTGTGCCTGGCTGCCGCAAGATAAAATTGATGAGCTGTTGCCTGATGAAGTGTTGCCACGGTATACCGAAACCACCATTACCAGCAAAAAAGCATTAATGAAGGAATTTGCCAGAATCCGCGAGCAAGGCTGGGTCTTTGATAACGCCGAAGACTCCCCTGGCATCTATTGCATTGCCGCACCGGTTTTTAACCGTAATAAAGACGTGATTGCGGCAATAAGTATCAGCGGCGTTGAACTACAAATGCCAAAGAATTGTATTCCACAATATTCGCAATGGGTGCGCGAAGCCTGTCAGTCACTCTCGGAAAAATTAGTTTAAGCGGGCGGTATCGTCATTAATGATTTGGATAATGCTGGCCACATTGGTGGTTGTTTTTGTAGTGGGTTTCCGGGTGCTGACGTCCGGATCACGACGGGCCATTCGCCGTCTGAGTGAGCGACTGAGTATTGATGTAGTACCAGTAGAATCGATGATTGACCAGATGGGAAAAGTACAGGGGGAGGCGTTTTTACAGTACCTGCACCGCCCTGATGAATCGCATCTGCAAAATGCCGCCCAGGTATTGTTAATCTGGCAAATTGTCATTGTCGACGGCAGCGAGCAGAACCTGCTGCAGTGGCACCGCCTGCTACAAAAATCTCGCCTGGCCGCCCCGATTACCGACGCGCAGGTGCGCCTGGCGCTCGGGTTTCTACGTGAAATGGAGCCGGATATGCAGGAGCTTAACGCGTTCCAGATGCGCTATAACGCCTTTTTCCAACCTGAAGATGGCGTGCACTGGCTGCACTGATAGTGATGCCTGATGGCGCTACGCTTATCAGGCCGACAAAAGAGCTCAGCCGTAGGCCGGATAAGGCGACGCCGCCATCCGGCGGTGAGAGTTGTCAAAACGTTAAATACGTCACACTTTTAATGTTACAATGCGTAACTTTTCTACAATAACCCCACGCAGGTAACAAAATGAGTGACGCTGTTGAACAAAAATCCCGCGCTGAGGTAAATACCCGGCCAAACTGGTCGGCGGTATTCGCCGTGGCGTTCTGTGTTGCCTGCCTGATAACCGTTGAGTTTCTGCCCGTTAGCCTGCTGACGCCAATGGCGCAGGATCTGGGCATTTCGGAAGGCGTTGCCGGACAATCAGTGACCGTGACGGCGTTTGTCGCCATGTTCGCCAGCCTGTTTGTGACGCAAATTATCCAGGCGACCGATCGTCGCTATGTGGTGATCCTGTTTTCGGTTCTGCTGACGCTTTCCTGCCTGCTGGTTTCATTTGCTAACTCTTTTACGCTCCTGCTGATCGGTCGTGCCTGTCTGGGGCTGGCGCTCGGCGGGTTCTGGGCGATGTCAGCGTCGCTGACCATGCGTCTGGTTCCCGCGCGTACGGTACCGAAAGCGCTGTCGGTGATATTTGGCGCGGTATCCATCGCGCTGGTGATTGCCGCGCCGTTGGGGAGCTTTTTGGGCGGCATCATCGGCTGGCGCAACGTGTTTAACGCGGCGGCGGTAATGGGCGTGCTGTGCACCATCTGGGTGGTGAGAGCGCTGCCTTCGCTGCCGGGCGAACCTGCGCATCACAAGCAAAATATGTTCAGCCTGCTGCAGCGCCCCGGAGTAATGGCCGGGATGATTGCCATCTTCATGTCCTTCGCCGGGCAGTTCGCCTTCTTTACCTATATTCGCCCTGTCTATATGAATCTGGCGGGCTTTGATGTTGATGGCCTGACGCTGGTGCTGTTGAGTTTTGGTATCGCCAGCTTTGTCGGGACGTCGTTCTCTTCGGTGATTCTGAAGCGCTCGGTCAAACTGGCCCTGGCCGGTGCGCCATTGGTGCTGGCGCTCAGCGCGCTGGTCCTGATTCTGTGGGGTAGCGATAAAGTGGTGGCCGCGGGCATTGCGATAATCTGGGGGCTGGCGTTTGCGCTGGTACCGGTTGGTTGGTCGACGTGGATCACCCGCTCGCTTGCCGATCAGGCAGAAAAAGCTGGATCGGTCCAGGTCGCCGTGATCCAGCTTGCCAATACCTGCGGGGCTGCGGTGGGAGGCTATGCGCTCGATAACCTCGGACTGCTGTCGCCCCTGATGCTCTCGGGCAGCCTGATGCTGCTGACAGCGCTTCTGGTAACGATGAAGGTCAGGATTCAGTGAAAACTGTTGCCGGATGGCGCATCGTTTTCAGTCAACACGGTTATCCGGCAACTTAATCAATCAAAACCATTATTTTCGGCGGTATGGGCAAACCATTCGCCGCTCTTTTTCACTGTACGTTTTTGTGTTTCTAAATCCAATTGGACAAAACCGTAGCGGTTTTTATAGCCGTTGAGCCATGACCAGTTATCAATAAAGGTCCACATATGGTAGCCAAGACAATGACAGCCTTCGCTAATGCCTTTATGTAGCCATTTCAGATGCTCAGTAACAAATTCAATACGGTAGCTATCGTTAACTTGTCCTTCCTGAATAAAGCGCTGTTCGTTTTCTACACCCATACCGTTTTCTGAAATAAAGCAGCGTGGGTTACCGTAATTATCGCGAAGATTGGTAATAATATCGTAAATACCCGGCTCATAAATTTCCCAGCCGCGGTAAGGGTTCATTTTACGTCCCGGCATTTCATAGTAATCAAACAGCCACTCCGGCATAAACGGCGCATTCGGATTGACTGCCGTATCGCGACATTTCACACGACGCGGCTGGTAATAGTTAATCCCCAGCAGGTCGATTTTGCCGTCGGCGATCAACTGCGCATCGCCTGGCTGGCAGGCCGGAAGCTGATCGTACTCTTTCAGCAATGCCACCAGATCCGCCGGATATTCCCCTTTCAGCACCGGGTCGAGGAAGCTGCGATTAAACAGCAGATCCGCATGGTGCGCGGCTTTGACATCTGCCGGATGCTGCGAGCGCGGATACGAAGGCGTTAAATTCAGCACTACGCCAATTTCACCGTCATGGTTTGCATCACGATACGCCCGCACCGCCGTCGCATGCGCCAGCACGGTATGGTACGCCACAGTGGCGGCACGTTTGAAATCCACCACGTTAGGATAATGGAAGTCATACAAATAACCGCCTTCTACAGGAACAATCGGCTCGTTGAAGGTGAACCAGTGCTTAACGCGGTTGCCGAACAATTTGAAACACGTCTGTGCGTAGCGGCCAAACGCCTCAACCACTTCACGGTTTTCCCAGCCGCCTTTTTCCTGCATCACCATCGGCATGTCGAAGTGGAACAGGGTGATAAATGGCGTTATGCCTTGCGCCAGCAGCTCGTCGATGACGTTATTATAAAAATCGACGGCCTCAGGATTAACCTCATCGGTGCCGTCCGGGATCAAGCGTGACCAGCTCAGAGATGTACGGAAGCTATTGTGTTTCAGCTGTTTGAGCAGTGCGATGTCCTGTTTCCAGTGGTGATAAAAGCCTGAGGTGTTCGCCGGGCCAACCCCCTGATGGAAACGACCTGGCTGGCGGTCGAACCACACATCCCACGTGGTCGGGCTTTTACCGCCGTTCAGGCTATCGCCTTCGGTTTGTAGCGCCGAGCAGGCACTGCCCCACCAGAAGTTTTCAGGAAAACGGTATCGCATATTGTTGCTCCATTGCTATTGATTCATTCAGGCAACAATACGTGTTTTTACGATACAGAAACCGGTTACAGTACTCATTTTACAACATAAATGCCTATAAATCCGGGCATTCCACTTTGCCAAGCGCTTCCCAGTAGTTGTTCTGGTTATTTCTTTGTATTGCCAGAATGGCTTCGCGGATGTGCTGCTGATTACGCGTATCAGCCATAATCGTTTTTTCCCACACCTCATCCGACGGCGACCCTTGCGGGGTGCAAATCTTACGTAAGTCCTTCATAACGGTGTTTTTTTCGTGTACTGCCTGCAGTCCGCCATACGCCGAGTCGGCTTGTACCAGTGCGGGTAGCGTGAAAAGGACGGCAATAATCGGAAAAATGACTCGTTTCATGATAATAATCCTTGTTGTCTATGCGCATCATCTCAAGAGTAAGTGTAGACGGCATACGACTCACTCATCAGCCTGTGTTAATGCCTAAAACTAAATCAGCCAGACGTTGTAGTTTTTCAGGAGGATAGGATGCAAATACAGATTACCGATACGGTTACCGAAGACGATCAAAACGCGCTGCTGGCCGGATTGCGTGCGTACAATCGCCAGTTTCTCAGAACCACCAATTTTGGCGACCTGGCGGTGTACTGGCGCGATGAGCACAATGAAATTCTGGGCGGGTTGATCGGCAAAATTAAAGGCGAATGGCTATGCATTGAGTTTTTATGGATGCATGATTCGCTGCGTAAAGGCGGTTACGGCACAAAATTGATGCAGGCGGCGGAACAAACCGCGCGTGAGAGGGGGTGTCTGCATGCGCTGGTGGATACGATGAGTTTCCAGGCGCTGCCGTTTTATCAGAAAAACGGCTATCAGCTGCAAATGACCCTCGATAACTTCCCGGAAACCGGTGCCGCGCGCCATTATTTGTCGAAAACGTTTTGATGACCGGAAGGTCTGGATGCCGCCTCACTTTCTTGCGCAGCAGAATAGTGTATGTTCTGAACAATCATTTATTTCTTAAGCGGTAAAGAGATGAGACGGATTGAGATAATACTGGGAGAGCTGGAACGGCTGACGCGAGGACTGAATCTTGCCCAACTGGCGCAGGAAACGGCGTTCACCGCGGAGGCCATCGGCTTTAATCTTGGGCTGGCGCGTAACTCGGTCAGTAAAGATCTCAATCAACTCTGGAATGACGGTCTGGCGATTAAAAGTCGCGGACGTCCGGTATTCTTTCTGCATCGTCAGACGATTGAAACGCTGCTGGGACGCAAACTGGATGAGTCCGAGCGCGAAGTGCAAACCGTTGCCGATCTGTTGCCTGTTCAGGAAGCCCAGGCGACAGACGATCCCTTTTTCGGCCTGATTGGTTACGATCGCAGCCTGCGCGATGCGGTGGAAAAAGGCCGCGCGGCGGTGCTTTATCCCCACGGGCTGCACGTTCTGCTGACCGGTCCTTCCGGCGTGGGCAAAACCTTTTTCGCCGAACTGATGCACCGTTTTGCCTGCGAACGCGCGACGGGAACACCGCCACCGCTGGTCTATTTTAACTGCGCGGAATACGCCCATAACCCGGAGCTGCTCTCTTCACATTTATTTGGCCATCGACAGGGGGCCTTTACCGGCGCAAACGAGAATAAACCGGGGCTGGTCGAGCAGGCTGACGGCGGCTATCTGCTGCTCGATGAAGTGCATCGTCTGCCGTATGAAGGTCAGGAAAAACTGTTCTCAATTCTCGACAAAGGCGAATACCGACCGCTGGGTTCCAGCGCCGTGGCGCGCTCAATTTCGGTCCGTCTGATTTGTGCGACCACTGAACCGGTCAGCTCGGCGCTGCTGCGCACCTTCCAGCGACGTATTCAGGTGTGTATCGACTTACCCGGCATTCGCCAGCGCTCGGTGGAAGAGCAGGTTGAGCTGATCGTCGGCTTTTTACAGCGTGAGAGCCGCAAAATCGAGCGCACGATAAGCATCGACCGTACCCTGCTGCTCTGGCTGCTGAACAAGCCGCTGGAAGGCAATATTGGTCAGCTCAAGAGCGACATTCAGTTTCTCTGCGCCCAGGCCTGGGCCTCGGGGATGACGGAACACAGCGATACGCTACAGCTGGATAAACGTCTGGCAGAAATGCCGTTTAACGCCACGCCGGAACAACGCCTGCTGGTGGGAGCGCTGTTTGAAGGCAAAGAGCACCTAAGCATCGACGCCCGTACGCTGCCCGCACTGAAAAATTCGCTGGCGACCGGAGCCGAAATTGAAGAGAGCGATCTCTTTTACAGCTTCCTGACCCGGGAATATATCAACCTGCGTAACAGCAATGTTCCGCCAGCTGAAACCCTGGCGATACTTAAAAACAAACTCAGCTCGATTTTTGAATACGGTCTCTACAGCCGCGACAGCGTGGCGCATCCCCCGCGCTATGGCGATCAGATTGAAGAACGCGTGACACTACTGATCGGCTGCGTTGAGCAAGTGCTTGGTTTCACGCTGCCGGAGAATCTGGTTAACCCGCTGCGCAAACACTTTCTGGCGCTGATTGGCTACGTGCAGCGCGGGCTTATTCCCCAGCTTTATTCTTCCAGCCTGATCCTCGATCGCTGTAAAGATGAATACGAAAACGCCACGCTGTTATGCCGAAAAATCAACGAACTGCTGCATATTCAGTGTCCGGCGACGGAGGTGGTCTGGCTGTGTCTGTTCCTCAAAGAGTGTCGGCATTACCGCCAACGAATTGATGCCAGCCCGGACTGCGGGGTGATTTTGATTGCTCACGGCGCGACGACCGCCACCAGCCAGGCGCAGTATGTGAATCGCGTGCTGGAGCGCGAGCTGTTCAGCGCTATCGATATGCCTTTCGAGCAGTCGGTGCATGATACGCTGGAAGCCCTGACGCAGATGATCCAGGCCCGGCAATATCGCCGACTGATCCTGATGGTGGATATTGGCTCATTGGTCCATTTTGGCAGCACCATCAGCAAACTATTCCAGATAGACGTTCTGTTGATGCCAAATATTACGCTCACCAGCTTGTTGGAGGTAGGACTGGATTTAAGCTATGAAACCAGTGAGTTACCACCGCTGGCGGCATTAATGCAGAGCAAAAATATTCCCTGTCAGCTCTGTACGCCGCAGCAGGAAAACAGCGGGAAAGTGCTGGTCATCTCCTGTATTACCGGTATGGGTACGGCGGAAAAAATCAAAAAGGTGCTGGAGGAGAGCTTCGGCGAGCTGATGTCGCAGGACACGCGGATGGTGATCCTCGACTACAACGAAGTCCGCAGCCTGGAGCGCGTTCAGCAGGCGATTAACGCCAGCGAGCGTCTGGCGGGGATCGTTGGCACTTTCCAGCCGGGACTGCCGGACATTCCGTTTATCTCGCTCGAGGAGTTGTTCTCCGAGCAGGGACCCGAACTGGTGCTCAGCCTGCTGACGCCGGATCTCTCCAGCAGTGAGCGTCGTCTGGAGATGGAGCGCAGCGCAATGCGTTTCATCAGCGCATTGACCATGGAAAGCATCATCAACCATATTTCGGTGCTTAACCCGCAGCGCATTCTGAAAGAGATGGAAGGTGTGCTGAATCATCTGACCACCGCGCTTTCGCTAAAACCGAGCCGTCAGGTGACACTGCGCTTCCTGATCCACTGCTGCTGTATGGTTGAGCGTATCGTGATTAACCGCAAACCGTTACAGATGGCGTTAGAGAACAAGCCGGATCTTGATATCCGCGCGTTTAGTGTCATTAAATCTGCTTTCCTGCCGATCGAAGAGGCCTATGCCATTCGCTTATCGGACGCGGAATATTTTTATATCTACGAACTGCTGTATAGCTAATCTCTTGTCTGGTGGGGCTTTGCGCCCCGCCAGCATCCACAACTCCCCCGCGTGACACAAATTCTGGCACAGCCTTTGCTCTGTTGACCTATGTCTATGTAATCGAGCCAGGAGGCCATTTTGACTACCACTGAATCCTTGCCCCAGATCCTGCTGCTGACCCATGGCGGCTGGGGACAACAGCTTTGTAACAGCCTGCGCATGGTGATGGGCGAAATTAAAGGCGTGACAGAAATTGCGCTGATGCCCGTCGATACGTTGGGCGAGTTTTATCAGCGTGTCGAAGACGTGGTGAAAACCATGCCGGAAGGCTCACTGATTCTGACCGATTTTGTGGGCGGCACGACGTCGAATGTGGCGGCGCGGCTGAGTGCGGATTATCCGGTGGCGGTTATTTCCGGGTTGAACGCATCGCTGCTGCTGGAAGCACTGGACAAACGTGAACAGGGTTCACTGACTACCTGCGTCAGCGAACTGGTGGAAGCCGGACGCAGCAGTTGCCTGGACGTTGTCGCTCACGTCCGTCAATTACAACAATCACAATAAGGAAAATCATCATGGCAAACATCGTTTTATGTCGTATCGATAGCCGTCTGATTCATGGCCAGGTTGTGACTAAGTGGGTTGGACAATCTCAGGCAAACCGGATTGCGGTGGTTAGCGATGAGCTGGACGCCGACCCATTTATGAAAAATATCTACCTGATGGCAGCGCCGCCAAATATCAAAGTGGATTGCTTTGGTAACCAGAGTTTTGCCGCCGCATGGAAAGAAAATCAGCTTGGTGACGGCAAGGTCCTGGTGCTGTTCCCCTCTCTGGCGGCGGTCCTGGAGGCGGTCCAGTTGGGTTTTGATGTCTCCACCATTCAGGTCGGTGGGCTGGGCGGTGGGCCAAACCGCAAAGCGGTATTCCAGAACATCACGCTGGATGAAAAAGACGTCGGCATTCTGAGCGACCTGAAAGATCGTGGGATTCAGGTGTTCTTCCAGACTATCCCGGAAGATAAGCCGCAGTCGCTGGACGATATCCTGAAAAAATTCTAATTCGTTGATAACAGGGTACTTAACTATGGATACTTTAGTCTTTGCAAGCCTGATGGGGTTGTATTACTGGTTTGCCCGATTACGCCTTGGCTACACCTTTTCCGCCATGCTGCTGCAGCCGGTGGTGATTGCCGTATTCGTTGGCCTGCTATTAGGCAACATGGAAACGGCGATGATCATCGGCGCAGGTATGCAACTGGTTTACCTCGGCGTGACCTCTACGCCGGGCGGCAACGTCCCGTCGGATCCGGCGCTGGCTGCCTGTATTTCAATTCCTATCGCCGTGAAGGCCGGAATGGACCCGAACCTGGCCATCGCACTGGCGATCCCGTTTGGCGTTATCGGTGTGTTCCTCGACCAGTTGCGTCGTACGTTAAACGCCGCGTGGGTACATATGGCCGACAAGCACGCGGAAACGGCCAACATGGCGGGGATTATGCGCTGTGCGTTCCTCTACCCGGCGTTACTCGGGCTGGTGCTGCGTTTCCCGGTGGTCTTTGCCGCTAACTATTTTGGTCAGGACGTGGTGGAAAGCTTCCTGAAGCTGATGCCGCACTGGCTCACACACTCCTTTGAAATTATGGGCGGCATTCTGCCGGCGCTGGGCTTTGCCATCACCATTATGGTGATCGGTAAAAAGAGCCTGCTGCCGTGGTTTATCGGCGGATTCTTTGCAGTGCTGTACCTGAAGGTGGACATCATGGCGATGGCAATCTTTGGTACCTGCGTGGCCTTCCTGATTAAAGGTCTGGCGAAAAATGAAGGAGCAGCATGATGAGCAGCGACGTAATGCAGCATGAACTGGTGGAGCGTGCACGTGAAAGCGGCACGCTGACCAAAGCAGATATCACCAAAGCCTGGTTTATCTACTGGCTGGGTGCGGAAGTTTCCAGCTCCTATGAGCGTTTGCAAAGCCTGATTTTCTGCGCCTCGATGACACCGATCATCAAAAAACTATACCCGCAAAAAGAGGAGCAGGTGGAAGCGCTGAAACGCCATCTGAACTTCTTCAACTCGGAGCAAACGTTCGGGGCGGTGATTCAGGGGATTTCCATTGCGATGGAGGAGCAGAAAACACGCGGCGAGCCGATTAGCGACGCTTCGATCACCGGGATTAAAACCGGCTTAATGGGGCCACTGGCCGGGATGGGCGACTCCATTATCTGGGCAGCCGTTATGCCGCTGTTAATTGCTATTTTCATCCCGTTCGCCGCCAATGGCAGCGCGATGGGCGGAATTGTACCGTTAATTCTCTATCCTGCTATTACGCTGGCAATCAGCTACGGCATGGTCCACAAAGGTTATACGCTGGGGCGTGACTCGATTATCGGTCTGCTGCAGGGAGGGCGAATTAAGGAGCTTATCTACGGTGCGAACGTGCTGGGTCTGATCATGATGGGCGCGCTTTCTGCGAGTTACGTCAAGATCACCACCCCGCTAAAACTCAGCGCCCTGAAAGGCTCTGAAGTGGTGGTTCAGCAAATTCTCGACTCTATTGCCCCCGGCCTGTTGCCGCTGGCGGCGGTGTTCGCCATCTACTTTTATCTGGTGAAGAAAGGGCCACGTTACACCACGATCCTGCTGTCAATTGTGGCGCTCAGCGTGGTTTGTTCGCTGTTGGGAGTGCTGTAAGCCATGACACAGAATATTTATCAACAACTGGGGCTAAAACAGGTCATTAACGCCTGCGGCAAGATGACGATTCTGGGCGTTTCCAGCGTAGCGCCGGAGGTGATGCAGGCCACCGCGCGGGCGGCCTCATCCTTTGTTGAAATCGATCGGCTGGTGGACCGCACCGGCGAGCTGGTTTCCCGCTATACCGGCGCGGAGGACAGCTATATCACCTCTTGTGCGTCGGCGGGTATTGCTATCTCTGTCGCCGCAGCCATTACCCGCGGCGACCCGGCGCGAGTCTCGCTAATGCCTGAAAGCACTGGTATGGCGAATGAAGTGGTCATGCTGCGCGGGCATAACGTTGACTACGGGGCGCCAATCACCAGCGCCATTCGCCTAGGCGGTGGTCGCGTGGTGGAAGTCGGCTCAAGTAATCTTGCGGCCCGCTGGCAGTTGGAGAGCGCGATTACCGATAACACCGCCGCGCTGTTGTACGTGAAATCGCACCATTGCGTGCAGAAGGGCATGTTGAGCATTGCGGATTTTGTGCAGGTCGCGCAGGTTCACAATCTGCCGCTGATTGTTGATGCCGCCGCCGAGGAGGATTTACACGCTTGGGTGGCGAGCGGGGCGGATATGGTGGTCTACAGCGGGGCAAAAGCCTTTAACGCGCCGACCTCCGGGTTTATCACCGGTAAGAAACAGTGGATTGCCGCGTGTAAAGCGCAGCACCACGGGATTGCCCGGGCGATGAAAATCGGCAAAGAGAATATGGTCGGGCTGGTGTATGCCCTGGAAAACTATCATCAGGGGCAGGTCGTGCTGACTGCTGAGGAACTCCAGCCCGTGGCACAGGCGATATCAGCGATTCCCGGACTGGACGCCGATATCGAACAGGACGAAGCCGGACGCGCCATCTGGCGGATTCGGATCCGGGTGAACGCGCAGACGCTGGGGCAGGATGCTTATGCTGTCGAAGCGCAACTTCGCGGGGGGGATATCGCGATTTACGCTCGTCGTTACAACCTTCATCAGGGCGTTTTTAGTCTTGACCCGCGTACGCTCGCAGAAGGGGAAATGGCGTTGATCGTAGCGCGATTAAAGGAGATTGCAGACCATGCAGCACATTAATTTTTATCGGAATAAAGTGGCCATTAACGTGCTGGCGAAGGATATCGCCAATGCCCGGGAAATCTATGATGCCGCTGAAGGCCATGCGGTGATCGGCGTGCTTTCCGCGCAGTTTACGTCAGTTGATGAGGGCGTTCGGGAAGTTAAACGCTGGATGACGGAGGTGCCGTCGATCTCCGTCGGATTGGGGGCTGGCGACCCGGCACAGTATTACAAAGCGGCGATGATAGCCTCAGCGGTTCACCCGGCTCACGTCAATCAGACCTTTACCGGCTGCGGGTTTGCGGCAGGGGCGCTGGCGGCCACGGGCGGCGAACAAACCCATATCAATGCGCTGGTCAGCCCGACGGGCACACCGGGGGAAGTGCTGATCTCGACGGGCGTTTGCAGTAGCCAGGGCACGCCAGCCCGCGTTTCCTGCGATGCAGCGGTACGGATGATGTTGGATTCAGGGGCGCACGCGGCGAAGTTTTTCCCCATGGGGGGAGAGCGGTCGCTGCCTGAGTTGTATGCGCTGGCGACGACCGCTGCGCGCAACGGCATGACGCTGATTGAACCGACGGGCGGGATCGATCTCGATAACTTCGGCATTATCCTGAAAACCTGTCTGGAGGCGGGAGTGCCCCGCGTGATGCCGCATGTTTACAGCTCGATTATCGATCCACAAACGGGTAATACCCGGCCTGAAGATGTCGCCAGGTTAATGGAGATAGTGAAAGAGATGGTGTGACGTTGTTATCGCCGGATGGTGCATAAAAGATGCCTGGTAAGCGTTAGGTTTCACCGGGCATTTTTGCGAACACCATTCCCGGAAAATGAATACATTGCAAAAGTATGTATTTATTCGCCAAAGCGCCTCGCAGATGAAGAGTTTCCCTAATGTGGGTTGCGCTGCTGGCGAGTAAGGTTCCGTCATCTTGTTCTTTTGGTGACGGATCGCCATGAAAAATCCTACAACTTCTACCCCGCATGATGCAGTTTTTAAAAAGTTCTTAAACCATCCAGAAACGGCGAGGGATTTTCTTGATACCTATCTCCCAGCGTCATTGCGTGAACTTTGCGATCTGAACACACTGAAGCTGGAATCCGGGAGTTTTATTGAGGAAGACCTGCGTGTCAGCTATTCCGATGTACTGTGGTCACTAAAAACAAGGACTGGAAAAGGCTATATCTATGCGTTGATTGAACACCAGAGTTCGCCGGATGCGCATATGGCGTTCCGGATGATGCGTTATGCCATTGCCGCGATGCAGAGCCATCTTGATGCCGGAAACAAAACGCTGCCGCTAGTGGTGCCGATACTTTTTTATCATGGCGTTGCTAGCCCGTACCCTTTTTCACTGTGCTGGCTGGATGAGTTTGACGATTCAGAAACTGCGCGGCAGCTTTATGGCGCGGCTTTCCCGCTGGTAGACATCACAGTGGTGTCTGATGACGAGATTATGCAGCATCGGCGCATGGCGCTACTGGAACTTGTCCAAAAGCATATACGTGAGCGCGATTTGATGGTGCTGGTCGATAAACTGGTTGCTCTGCTGATTAAGGGACACGCTAATGACAGTCAGGTAGAAACGCTATTTAATTACCTGGTACAGTCCGGCAGCGCACCGCGTTTTGAAGCGTTTATTCGCGAGGTTGCCAGGCGTGTTCCCAGGCATAAGGAGAAATTAATGACGATTGCAGAATGCTTACGTGAGTCGGGGCGAAGAACAGGATTGCTGGAAGGCAAACTCGAAGGCAAAAAGGATGAAGCGTTGCGGATCGCCCATGCCATGCTTGAGAAGGGCATCGATCGTGAACTGGTGCTGATGATTACCGGGCTTTCCATTGATGAGCTCACGGCACATTCTGACTAATTATCCTTTTTTCCATTATGCTTTTTTCTTCTTGCTGATGCTTTTTCGTTTTTTAAACCGCAGTGGCCTTCCCGCTATAGTCATTTCATTACTCATCAGGCGGTTATTTTAAAAGGATAAAAACGTGAAACTGAAGATACCTCATTTTGCAGCCGGGACGGTGGTATTACTGGCGGGATTATTGCTGGCAGGGTGCGATCAGCAGAGCAACGACGCAAAACATATTAAAGTGGGCGTGATTAACGGCGCAGAGCAGGACGTGGCGGAGGTCGCGAAGAAAGTAGCCAAAGAGAAATACGGCCTGGACGTCGAGCTGGTGGGCTTCAGCGGTTCATTATTACCCAACGATGCCACTAATCATGGTGAACTGGATGCCAACGTCTTCCAGCATCGTCCGTTCCTTGAACAGGATAATAAAGCGCATAACTATAAGCTGGTGGCGGTGGGAAATACCTTTGTTTTTCCAATGGCCGGTTATTCGAAGAAAATCAAAACGGTAGCAGAACTGAAAGACGGCGCAACGATTGCAATACCTAACGATCCGACCAACCTTGGGCGGGCGCTGTTGTTGCTGCAAAAAGAAAAGCTAATCACCCTGAAAGCGGGGACAGGCCTGCTGCCTACGGCACTGGATATTACTGATAATCCACGGCATCTGAATATCATGGAGCTGGAAGGCGCGCAGCTACCACGCGTACTGGACGATCGGAAAGTGGATGTGGCGATTATCAGTACCACTTATATCCAACAAACCGGACTTTCCCCGGTGCATGACAGCGTATTTATCGAAGATAAGAACTCGCCGTATGTGAATATCCTGGTGGCGCGAGAAGACAACAAAGATGCCGAAAACGTGAAAGAATTTCTGCAATCTTATCAATCACCGGAAGTGGCAAAAGCGGCGGAATCCATCTTCAACGGCGGCGCGGTTCCGGGCTGGTAATTAACCCGTTGCCGCGCCGGTTGGGGTTAAACCGCTCTGGCGCGGCGACGTGAGTCCATTGAGATCAGCACTACCGACGAGAGGATCAGCATCGTGCCCAGCCAGTCAGGCAGGGTGAACGTAATGCCTAACAGCAGCAGAGACAACAACGCGCTGCTTAGCGGTTCCGCGCAGCTCAAAATGCTCGCTTTCGGGCCGCCAATCATCTGCGCACCTTTCAGGTACAGGCTAAACGTTAGTGACGTACCGATAACCACCAGATAGAAAAATGCCAGAATCAAACTGCCATTAACGACAAAGTTTGTTCCCTGCCCTGCATAAAACGGCAGCAGGATCATCCCGCCAATTAACATACTCCAGCCAACAACCGGCAGCGTACCGTAGCGCGCGATAAGCGTTGAAGGGTAGGTGGTATAAAACGCGGCGGCAAATGCGGAGGCAATTCCCCAGAACAGCGCGGCAGGTGAGATAGACAGCGATGTCGGGTTACCGTGGGTGACCAACAGGAACGTGCCAATGAGCGAGGTCAGGATCGCGGTTAGCACCAAAATGCCTGGTCGCGCTTTACGTACTACGGAAAACCACGCCACGATGATGGTTGGTGACAAAAATTGCAGTACCGTCGCGGTGGCGGCGTTAGATTTTTCAATAGTTAACAGAAAGGTCAACTGTACGGTAAGCGCGCCTACCACCGAGAAAATCAGCAGGCTAACCGCGTCTTTGCGGTTTTTGATAATGGAGAATACTTTGTCGCCGTGAACGAAGGAGAGCATCAGCAGAATAAGTCCGGCGAAAATCAGACGCGTCATGGTCAGGAACTGAGATGACATCTGACTTTGCTCCATGATGTACTGTGCACAAACGCCCGAACTTCCCCATAATACGGCGGCAATCAGGACGTTCATCATCCCTCTTCTGGTGGAACCCATCTTTCCCTCGGCATGTTGTTTTGTTTTATTTGTGTGCAGGCATCATAGCAGAGATAGCTGCGATTTCTGCCAGCACATCCGCAATCAGCCAGTCATTAAAGATTTTCACTTCCGGACGCATTACCGCATGCTGCGGCGTGACGATGTAGTATGACCACGTCAGCGGCCAACGGGTGTCGGGGTGAAGTTGCACCAGCTGTCCGTCGGTAAGTAACTGCTGAACCAGTGCCCGACGAACGATAGCCACCCCCTGACCGCTGATTGCCGCCAGGATCACCGCAGAGGTGGAGTTAATGTGCAGTCCACTGTCGCGGACGGCCGGGGCATGGGTAGCGTGCAAGACATCATCCCACGCAGGAAAATGAGCGCCGGGGTGGGGGGTGTCGTCGTGGATCAGCTTTTGCGCGGCCAGCCATTCCCCGCAGGCGATTTTATCTACCGGTACCATTCGTGGGCTGCAGACCAGAACGGCTTCTTCATCCATTAACCAGGTTTTATTGACGCCGGGCCAGTCACCTTTGCCGCAGCGTACGCCCAGATCGGCTTCGCCGTGGGCGACATCCATCAGCTTTTCCGTCACATTCAAACGTAATTCGATGTTTTCATGCGTTTGTGAGAAACGATTGAGACGACTCATCAACCAGTTCATGACCAGGACCTGCGACGCGGTAATGATCACCACCGAGCGCGCCCGACGGCCGCGCAGTTTGTTGAGTCCGGATTCCAGGTTATCCAGTCCCAGAGTGATGTCGCGCAATGCGTCCTGTGCTTCGCTGACCAGCGTGAGACGTTCTTTGCCCGTGCGGGTGCGATGTAACAGTGGATGGCCTACCCAATCTTCCAGCGCACGCACCAGTTGACCAACGGCTGCAGGCGTCACGCCCAGTTCCTGCGCCGCGCCGGTGAAGCTGCCATGGCGGGCGGTGGCTTCAAAAGCGTGTAACCATTTTAGCCGATTGAGTGAACGCATCTGTTTTTTTCCATTCTTATTAACTGTTTCCAGTATACGCTAGCGAGATAGATTTTCTTTCTTGAGATGCTATTTCTTCTCAGTCGTCAACTCCTGAGCCGAGTGGCATCTTTAGCGCGTCAACGAATTCTTTAAACGAGGTTAACGATGAGCGCATTCTTTGCCGGAAAGAAATTATTAGTGGTGGGTGGGACCAGTGGGATGGGGTTCGAAACGGCGAAACTGATCCTCCAGGGCGGCGGTAGCGTGGTGCTGGTAGGTCACCGCGCCGAGAAAGCGGAACGGGCCCGTCAGGCGTTGGCGGAGCTGGGTGACGTCTCCGTCATTGTGGCAGATCTGATGTCGGAAGCGGGGGTTAGGCAGGTGATGGCAACGGTGAATGCTGATCATAAAGACATCAACCTGTTAGTGAATGCGGCTGGCGTGTTTTTCCCGAAACCTTTTACTGAACATGAAGTTGAAGATTATGAGCTATATATGAGCCTCAATCGGGCGACGTTTTTCATCACCCGCGATGTGGTACGCAATATGTTGGCAGACAATATAAACGGCGCCATCGTGAATATTGGTTCAATGTGGGCGCAACAAGCGGTGGGCGCGACACCTTCATCGGCCTATTCGATGGCCAAAGCGGGTCTGCATGCTTTAACCAAAAATCTGGCTATTGAGCTGGGTGCGCATGGGATTCGCGTGAACGCCGTTTCGCCAGCGGTCGTGCATACCCCCATCTATGAAGGGTTTATCCCGAAAGAAGATGTACAAGGTGTGATGAACAGCTTTGACAGTTTCCACCCGATCGGTCGGGTCGGTAAGCCGCTTGACGTTGCCGAAACCGTCGCGTTCCTGCTGTCAGACAAGGCGGGTTGGGTGACTGGCGCTGTCTGGGATGTCGATGGCGGTGTTATGGCTGGACGTAATAGCTGACAGGGACTGATGCTGCGCATTACAAAACGCCTGCTTATACGAAACAGGCGTTTGTGCAAGATCGGAAAAGTTAAGCGCGCTGAGAGTCCAGCAGCTCGTTATTTTTCACAACATCCTGGGCTTTGGTATAGCTTTCAATTAGTAACTGATAAGCCGGGAAGATTTTGGTATAGACTTCAGCCCATTCCGCTGCGTCTTCCCGATTCCAGGTTTTCTGCAGTTCAGACGCAACCGCGGCAGTATCCATCGGCACGACACCAGCCTGTACGACGCGGGCCATGGTGATCTCCTGCGCCATTTTGCTGTAGGTACCGGAAGCATCGATGACGGCAAAGACTTTATAACCTTCTGCTACCGCGCTGATGGCCGGGAATGCCATGCATACACTGGTGATGGTACCAGCAATAATCAGCGTCTTACGGCCTGTCGCTTTTACTGCCGCAACAAACTCTTTGTTATCCCAGGCGTTAATTTCACCTTTGCGTGCGACATAATGTGCGTGAGGCGCGTTCTCATGAATTTCCGGAATAAGCGGACCGTTTGGCCCCTGCGGCACAGAGGCGGTGGTAATCACCGGCATTTTGCATAAGGTGGCGATTTTTGCCAGAGCCGTAGCTCTTGCACGCAGTTCAGTCATTGGCATATCGCCAACGGTCTGGAACAGGCCGCTTTGATGATCGATAAGCAACATAACTGCGTCATTGACATCAATCACTGGGCGTTGGCCATTAAAATTAGCGGGTGTAGACATGATCCATTCCTTGTTGTTGCTTTTTGCAGGCTATCTAACCTGCAGTAAAGTCTAAATCGCCTGGGCGATATCCATTTTTGCTCTACAGTTCATTAACCATTATTGACATCTTCATGGTTAATTTCAGGGGGAGGCTAAAGCTATCTTTATCAGAATTGCCTTAGTGAATTAATTTCCTCCTGCCCCATTAAAATAACAATACTTGTTATTATGAAATTATATTTCTGCATTCATATTATTTTATGGTGTGTACTGGAAGTAAGGGGATGAAGATTCGGCGGGTGTTTCTGACTGATTTATTTTTATATGGTTATTATTATTGTGAAATAAAATGAATATTAACGATATATCTTCAATGTCAATTTTGTGACTAATGCCACGGTTTTCCAGAGGATAATGATCATGTCTATTTTATTTTCTAAGTTATTATTGAGTTAAGTAAATTCTCAAGTTGATATTTATTGTGCTCCCCCGAACAGCAGAGGAGCACGGTATTAATATTACGGCTCAATCGGCGTCAGATAATCCAGTCGTAGCGGCTCGGCCAGTAGATCGTTCATTTGCAATACAAACGACTGGAAATGCGGTAGGGCGATATGTTCGTCCAGACCAGCCTGACCGCGCCAGGATTCGCGCACATAAAATACATCTGGCGTGTCGCGTAACTGGAACAACGCATACTCAATATTGCCCTCCTCCCGGCGCGTGGGCAGTAAGAGAGCTTGTAGCGCCTGTTTCAGTGCATCGATTTTCCCTGGTTTGGCTTTCAGTACGGCAATAATTGAAATCACTTCTGCATCAGACATGTTAAAACGCCTCCAGCACAATCTTGCCGACCGAGCGACCCGTTTCAATTTGCGCATGCGCTTTTTGCAGATTCGCCGCCGTGATCGCGCCAAAATGTTCACCCAGCGTGGTATGGATGGTGTGGTCGTCGATCAACTGGGCCACGCGGGTCAATAGCTGATGCTGGGCAATGATGTCGTGGGTGGTAAACATCGAACGGGTAAACATAAACTCCCAGTGCAGCGAAATGCTTTTGGCTTTCAGCGGACGCGCATCAAGGGTTTGCGGATCGTCAATCAGCGCCAGTTTCCCCTGTGGAGCCAGGGCAGCAATAATTTGCGAGTAGTGCTGTTCGGTATTATTCAGGCTGGCAACGTGCGTCACCTCTTTAATACCTATCCGTGCCAGCTCTTCCGTCAACGGCTTGCTGTGGTCAATCACATGATGAGCGCCCGCTTCACGTACCCATTTCTGGCTTTCCGCACGTGATGCGGTACCAATGACGGTCATTTTGGTCAGCTTACTGGCCAGTTGCGTCAGAATAGAACCCACGCCGCCAGCCGCGCCGACAATCAGTAACACATCGCCTTCGTTGCCGTTTTCCTCAATGCCCAGGCGGTCGAACAGCATTTCCCAGGCGGTGATTGCGGTCAGCGGTAGCGCTGCCGCAGAGGCGTTATCCAGCGATCGCGGCTTCAGCGCGGTGATTCGTTCATCAACTAACTGAAATTCGCTGTTACTGCCCGCACGTCCCAGGGCCCCGGCGTACCAGACTTCATCGCCAGGCGAGAACAAAGTAACGGCTTCGCCCACGGACTTCACCACACCAACGGCGTCCCAGCCCAGTACGCGCGGCACATCAGCGTTAAAACCTTCGCGGACCTTGGTATCAACGGGGTTGACGGAAATGGCCTTTACTTCAACCAGCAGGTCATGTCCGCTGGCGACCGGCATGGGCAGCTCAATCTCTTGTAAAAATTCAATGTTATTGCCGTCGGTCGCGGCGCGGGTAATGGCGATGGCTTTCATATTCTCTCCGGTCACAGGAATCAGTTGAATAATTCGATGGTAAACCGGCAGCAGAACGGGAAAAATAGCCCTACGGCGACAGGACTTATACTCGGGGAGTGAAAATGTTCCGGCTTGAAGATCTCACGTTGTTTGTCCGCGCCGCGGCGCTGAATAGTTTTAGCGATGCGGCACGCGAAGCCGGCGTCCAGCCTGCTCAGGTCAGTTCTGCTATCAAGCGCCTGGAGTCTACGTTGACTATCCGCCTGTTCGCTCGCTCCACGCGCAGCCTGCGCCTGACGCCGGAAGGCGAGATTTGGTTGCCCTATGCCCGCCAGATGCTGGACGTGATGCATGCCGGGCTGCAAAAAATTCAGACCCCGGAAGATGAAGTTTCTGGCACGCTGCAAATCGCTGTTCCTTCCGATCTTGGGCGGAATTTGCTGCTGCCGGTCTTTCAATCTTTTCGACGCCGCTATCCTGCGCTGCGTTTGCGGATCTTTTTCTCCGATCAGGTGACGGATGTCTTTAAAGATCCTGTCGACGTCGCATTTCGTTATGGCAATACCGAAGATGCGTCATATATTGCGCTGCCCGTTGCGCCGGGTAACCGACGCGTGCTGGTGGCGTCACCGGATTGGATTTTACAAAACGGTGCGCCGAAAACCCCGGAAGATTTAGCGCAACTGAACGCCATGACCTTTGTCTTACGTGGACGCCTGCACGACCGCTGGACTTTTACGCACGACGGCGAGGTCAGCAGTGTGCAGGTCAACGGCACGATTATGAGCGATGATGCCGAAGTGATCCGACGGCTGGCGATTGCGGGTGAGGGGATTGCCTACAAGTCGTGGCTGGATGTTAGCGAGGATGTACGCGAAGGGCGATTGCAGCTGCTGATGACGGATTATCAGGGAGAGAAAGTCCCGCTGAATATGATTTGCCCGCATCGTAAGCAGCTTTCAACGGCGGTACGCTTGCTGCATGACGCCGTGAAGGCGCGATGTGAAATGCTGGCGCAGAGCTAAGATACGCTTTGCGCCAGTACATTACTGCGGTGTGACTTAGTCTTTTTTCGCTGCGTTAGCAAAGAAAATATCAGACTGAATGTCTTTGGTGCGGATGGTAAACAACTGATTAGTGAGATCTTCCGTTAACTTCTCTGCATCAGCCATTATGCGCAGGTTGAAGTCATTCAGCATTTTATCTGCGGCAGGTTTATTGGTTTTCGCCATCTTCAGATATTCTGCTTCGACCTCTTTTTGCTCCTTCGCCACTTTATCTTCCCACGCTTTGTAGGCCTTTTTGACGATTGGCGCGAGCTTCGGATAATCGGTCATCGTCAGCGTCTGCAATTTACGATATTTCCAGTAGATGGATTGATCGTCAGCCTTATCTGTACCCATTGTATAGTTGGCCGGATATGCTTTCAGGCCGCTGTAGTACGGAACAAAGGCGGTGAGATCGGCCATACCCAGACCAATGTAGGTTGTTTCACCGATCTCTTTTGGCAACCACGGACGTACCTGCATAACGTGCGCTTCATAGGTGCGGAAGACGCTGACCGGACGCCACGGCTCTTTACCGTTCAGGCCGTTGGTGTACGGGTCATGACTGGTGCCTTCATAGTGGCTACGCAGCACGGCTTTTACATCGTCCAGCGTCATTTTCTTCTCTGGCTTCATGAAGACCGGGAATTCACGTCCTTTGGCCATATCCTGATTTGCGGAAGGATTGAACGTTTTCTGGATGGCCCATACGCGAGGATCGTTATACGTACGGTCACGCTCGTCATCACGGGTATAGGCTTTAGAGAAGTTGAATTTGCCATCTTTCGCCGGTTCGTACAGACCTTTTTCCGTTGCGAACTGAATCAGATTTTTTGACGCCATCATATCCGGGTTTTTAGGATCGTAATCCTGTAGGCGGCCCTGATTACCGGTGGCGAAATATTGGTTATTAGGCAGGCGCTGCGCCATCCACTGGTGGCCGCTGCCGGTTTCCAGGTACCAGATCTCGTTATCGTCGACGACGGCAACGCCAAAGCCTTCGCCCGCACCGACGGTTTCAACAATATGTCCCAGCAGCGCAACGGCGTCACGTGCGGTTTTGCTCTGCGACAGCAGAATATCCGGGATATCGTCTTCAGTGATCCCTTTATCCTCAACGTACGGGTCGGCGGCCAGCGCTTTTGGTGAAGCAAAAATAGATTCTGTTCCACTCACACCGACGCCCAGTTCGTTAAATCCGGTCGCGCCGTGCAGTTGAGTTTTCCAGTTTGGGACGGTGGTATAACGCAGAGAGTTTTTCGGCAGTGGCCAGGTAAAATCATTCGCGCCATTATGTGCTTTGGTGCTGTATACCCCGGTCTGATTCTGTTTTGCCGGATGAATGACAAAATGCTGTGCTTTCAGGGCATCGCTGTCTGCGCTACGGGCGACCAACATGGAGCCGTCCGCGGATGCTTCATTGCCGACCAGCAGGGTCGTACAAGCAAAACCTGATGAAACAACCGCCAAATTTATTGAAAGTGCAATCAGGCACTTTTTAAAAGTAAACATTACGTATCCCTCATATGTACGCCAAAAATACACCGGAAACATACCGTTTCCTGAAATGCGATAACGTCTGAATGCTCAGACATGTCTCGCGAGAGAGATAAACGCCCCTGCCCACGTCTTCTCCAAATATTCATGCGTAGGTTGAAGTCTTCTGGACAAAATAAAACGTCCATTTCGCTTAATTATTACGCAACGAATATCCTGATATTCAGGATGTTTCCTGATTCGCGGTGAAGAATAGAATGGCTTATTAGTGGATTCAGTGACCTGTGTCGCGTAAGTTAATGATGACAAAAGTGAATCCTGTGGCAGCACCGTGCTTTTTGTTTCCGGATATGACGTTACCTTTTGCGGCAATACAGCGAGGGAACATTGGAACTGGCGAAAATCCATGCGCCCTTATACTCCTCCATGACCAGGCTCAGGCTGCGTCCGGTCTGCCGATAAAACCCGGGCAACGTATTGTTGATATCCGCTTCATCGGCCGTGTCGGCGAAGGTTTTGACGACTTGCATGGCCTGTAACACCCGCGCATCACGCTGTTGGGTGTAGCTGAAATAGATGTTCCTGCTGATGTCTGAGGTATTACGCCCATACAGTTTACCGGTAATTGTTGATAAACCTTCCTGGTTGTACATCCGAAATGAAACCGTACCGGCAAAGCGGTTGCTGCCAATATTCCATTCAACGTTCCCAACGCAATTCAGCGGCTTTTCGGCATAGCGCGAATACCATAGCCAACTGCCTGAACCGAGCAAGGTAGCCAGGCCAATAGTGAGCAAGATTATGTGGCGTGTTTTTTTCATTGCCCGCGCATCCAGTAATAATGGGTAGTACAAAATGCGTGGGCATCAATCCGCGCATCTTTATCGCATACAAATGCCACCATCCTTTCTGCTTTGAGGTAGCCGGATAGAAACACGTGTTTGTTGTTTTCACAGAGAAAAGGATGAAGTTGCATCAGACTGAAATAGCCATGCTGGTCGTACTCATTCGGAGAGTAATAAATTTTGCAGTTTTGCCGCGAAGGGATCTGCATGGAAACAGAGACAAACTTACTAAATGGCATAACCGGGCGAGTCTGATACCACACCAGCCAGATAACCAGAGTGGCAATAACAACACTAACGCTAAATAAAATGTTCCACCAGGAGATCTGCGTCGTTTGTTGTGGTGCGGTAAGAATTACCTTTGCAGGCGCGCGCTCCTCAATAACCGGTGACTGGGAAACGTCACTCTGAGGGTCCGTTATCACTTCTACCTGAGTGTTTTCATTCAATCTCAGCCCTCGCCGGGAAATAGTTTTCACCGTATCACGCGGTAGTCCCACTTCCGCCAGCGCATTACGTAACGTCAGAATTGCCTGGTAGAACGTGTTGGTGCTGGTGACATTATTTCTCTCTCCCCAACCCACTATCATCAACGTGTTCTGGGAAACAATGTCACTTGCGTGAGTAATTAAATAGAGAAAACAGAGCGAAGCTGGGAGCTGGAGTTGTATTGTGCGCCCGGTCTGACGATTGACCAGACTTTTGCTATCAGGATTAAATTCGACCAACTGATTGATAAGATACAATTGCCCAGCCCTCAGTAACCAAAACGTATCACAGCGTGTCCTTGCACACCCCTTAAATTTTACATCCAAATCGATAAGACGCCTCTATCTTTGTACATGATCTAAGATAAGAATTTCACTTAGGGGGTAAAAATCCTTCAAATACAATATGTTATTAACTTAATTTCTTAGGTGGGAATTAGCTAATGTTAAATAATGAGAATTCATTACAGTTTTATCTGGGTTATCATTATATTTATCCACAGAGCAACAAGGGTGATTGAGTTATCTGAATTGTGTAATTAACGAGTAACCTTTACAGCGGTTATTTTTTAGCAAATAGTGCTTTTTTAAGATTTATCCTAGGGTTTTAATTTATGCATAAAATTCCTAATGCCCAGATTGTTATTCTGAGATAAAACACAAAAAAACTTAGCGGTATGGCATTGCTTACCGTACGTACATATTAGCGCATCAAGAGTTTATTACATTTTTTTAGGGTTGCTGTTATTAACTGACAAGGAATGTCATACGTGTCGGATTGACACATTTATTTACCGATGAAATATTTATGGAAAAATAACAGGAGTCATTTTTTATGAACAGATCCCCATCACAGAGTATTCGTTGCATAAGCTGTGAATTATCCTGTCAATTATTTCCGGATACTGCGGTACGCGCCAGCTACTGTCACCGTGCCGCTTTTGCGATCTGGCCTGAGGGAAACGGTTTTCTACAACGAGGCGTTATTGAAAAACTTTTGCTTAATAATCAAAACCATTTATCCCGCGGGTTTATTTTTGTGGATTTCTCCTTCCCCAACCTGCGCCTGTTCGCTGACCCGAAATGGGTTGACCGTCTGGCGTATAGCGGTATGCATATTGTTTTGATTGCGGACCGGAACCTGGCGCCGTTAGCCAATTACTGGCTGTCGAAAAGCAATAAAATACAAGGCATTATATATTCTGATGATGATGATGACGTACAGCATCAGAAGATGAGACGATTATTTACGGGTCATCTCGCTAACAGTAAACGTGGGCGCACACTCAACTATACAGAAATGATATTACTGAAGCGATTTGTCTCAGGAAAAAGTATTCAGCAAATTACCCAAATAGATAATATTGATATTAAGAAAATATACGTCTATAAGCTCCGGCTTGAAGATAAGTTGGGCCATAGTATTCATCAAATACTATCGAATATTTTATAACGCATTTCTGATTTTTATTATTTCACATCCTTGCGATGTGGTGGACGCTCTACGCCTGATAGCAGGAGGCTAATATGCCAAATCCCAAATCTTACTCTCGTATTGCCATCGCGGTTTCAGCCGCATTAACGTCTATGGTATTTTCAGCCCATGCAGCCTGGGTTGATGTTGATAGTCTTCCTTCCAGCGGTCTGGTTAGCAGTCTGCCCCCGGAATTGCAGGCAATAATCCCTGCGCAGGCCAATGCCAATTTCGCTAAAACCAGCGCCATGCCAAATTATGTTTATCAGTGGAGTGCGGGCACCATTCCTGTTTATGGTAATGGATTAACGTTAAATGGACCCGGTGCTGAAGCTTTTGAGCACTCTGTTACTGTTATTCAGAACAGCGCGACGGGTAGTCCGGGCGTTATTTTTGGTGACGACCTGACGATCCGCACCCAGTCAAAGAATGCCGCCAATAATGGTAAAGATGTTGACGGTATCCGCACGCATGGGGCCAATACGCCGGATAACCCGGTCTTTATCATCACCGGGGATCGCACCAGTATTTATGTAGACGGTCAGGATGGTGACGGTATTAACGCCGGTTATAACGCAATAGGCCAGGGCTGGATAGGCTCGGCTAATATCTACGTCGGTGATGATCTGTACATCAAAACGACGGGTAACCAGGGGCGTGGTGTCACCGCCAATGCCATGCGAGATGCGACGCTTGCCAAAAATACGATTGTCGTTGGCGATCGTGCGCATATTGTGACGACCGGCGACGGCTCTGAAGGTCTTCGCTCCGGGCAGAGCGGTTCCTCAATCCTGCTTGGCAATGACGCTACCATCGAGACGTCTGGCGCCTCCTCAACGGGCATTTATGCTGCCACATCTTCTAAAACGGAACTGGGTAATAACGCCACTATTACGGTTAACGGCGCGAGCGCGCATGCGGTCTATTCCACCAACGCGACCGTGAACCTGGGCGATAACGCGACCATTAGCGTGAACAGTTCTGGAAAAGCGGCTTCATACAGCAAAGCGCCACGCGGCCTGTTTGCGATTTCACGCGGGGCGATAAACCTGGCCGGCGGCGCCGCGATTACTATGGTGGGCGACCACAGTACTGAAAGCTATGCCATCAGCACCGAAACGGGCGGCACCGTAGACGGATCCGCCGGTGGACGCTTCCTTATCGACGGCGATCTTCATGCTGCCGGAGGGACAAACGCGACCAGCAGCCTGCCCCAGCAAAACAGTACGATTAAGCTCAACATGACCGACAACTCGCTATGGAGCGGGGCGTCTTATATCACCAGCGCGACCGCCGGGACGGGGGTCATCTCGCTGCAAATGAGCGATGCGACCTGGAATATGACCAACAGCTCAACGCTGACCGACCTGACGCTGAACAGTGGGGCAGTGGTTAACTTTGGCCATGCTGACGGCGAACCGTGGCAGACGCTAACTATCAATGAAGATTTTACCGGGAATGGCGGCAAACTGGTTTTCAATACCGTTCTGAATGACGATGCCTCCGAAACCAATAAGTTGACAGTGCTCGGCAACACGACGGGTAATGCCTTTGTGGCGGTGAACAACATTGGCGGTACTGGGGCGCAGACCGTTGAAGGCATTGAGATAATCGAGGTTGCTGGCAACTCTGACGGCACATTTGAGAAAGCGAGCCGTATTGTCGCCGGGGCGTACGACTATAACGTAGTGCAGAAGGGCAGCAACTGGTATCTGACCAGCTTCATTCCTGCTCCGCCCGATCCGGTGGACCCTGTTGACCCTGATCCCGTAGACCCGGACCCGGTTGATCCGATTATCCCTGATCCGGTCGACCCGGACCCGATCGATCCTGTGGACCCGGTTATTCCTGAGCCGGAAGAGCCTCATGTTCCGCCGGTCACGGAGCAACAGTATCGTCCGGAAGCCGGCAGTTATCTGGCGAACAACTATGCCGCTAACACACTGTTCATGACCCGACTGCACGATCGTCTGGGTGAAACGCAGTACGTCGACATGCTGACGGGCGAGAAAAAAGTGACCAGCCTGTGGATGCGTAACGTTGGCGCGCATACCCGCTTCAAAGACGGTAGCGGGCAGTTGAAAACCCAAAGCAACAGCTACGTCTTACAGTTAGGCGGCGATCTGGCGCAATGGAGTAGCGATGGCCTCGACCGCTGGCATATTGGCGCGATGGCAGGTTATGCCAACAGCCAGAACCGCACGCAGTCCAGCCTGACCGGCTACCACTCTCGTGGTCAGGTCACCGGTTACAGCGTGGGGCTGTACGGCACCTGGTATGCCAATGACGCAGACAAGACCGGCACCTACGTAGATACCTGGGCGCTGTACAACTGGTTTGATAACAAAGTGATGGGTCAGGAGCAGGCGACAGAGAAATATAAATCCAGCGGTATCACCGCCTCGGTCGAAGCCGGTTACAGCTTTAAACTGGGCGAAAGCGAGCGCAATAGCTACTGGCTGCAACCGAAAGCGCAGGTGGTGTGGATGGACGTGCAGGCCGACAGCCATCGCGAAGCGAACGGGACCCGCGTGAAGGATGACACCGATGGCAACCTGATGACTCGTCTGGGCGTGAAAGCCTTTATCAACGGCCATAACGCCATCGATGACGGTAAATCTCGCGAGTTCCAGCCGTTTGTCGAAGCCAACTGGATCCATAACACGCAGACTGCCAGCGTGAAGATGGACGATGTGAGAAACGACATGCGCGGCACGAAGAACATCGGCGAGCTGAAAGTGGGTGTTGAAGGTCAAATCACTCCGCGCCTCAACGTATGGAGCAACGTGGCCCAACAGGTTGGCGACAAAGGCTACAGCGATACCCGCGGTATGCTCGGCGTAAAATATAATTTCTGATGTAAGTGAGTAATGGAAAAGCCGCTGATTAACCGATCGGCGGCTTTATTACGTATGAAATATGATGGTTATTGCAGTTGTTCGGTAAAACCGAACAACTGCAATAAAAAGCCGCAATGTTGTCACTTGTTGCATGCAGCCCGTAGGCCGGATAAGCGCAAGCGCCATCCGGCACCAAGTGAACCTGTAAGTACCGCTTGCAGGTTCAGCCGTATTTCACTGGAGAGTCGCCAGTGTGCTCTCGATTCTGTTCAGCTTCTGACTGGCCTCTTTCAGTTCATCCTGCAACCGTTGTTCCTGCTCGCCATAGACCATCAGGACGATACAGCCATTCATCACTTTTACGGTAATCTGTTGGCCAGTATCAAACCCCGCGTCGCGTAGCCACTTGCCGGAAAGAATAATTTTTGGCGTGGATTTGTCGAAAACATTCGGGCGATATCCCACAATTAGCGAACGCTCGGTTCCGGATTGGTCGGTGTCTGGGGTAGAATGCGAATCAGCCATAATCAACTCCTTGATAGTTGGTGAGGTTAGCTCTCGTCGGGTACTGCGAATACCGGGCGAGGGCGTTTATAAGTCAGGTCGGCAGAGAAAAAGGTACGTACCTGATTGGTGATATCTTGCGCTTGTAGGTACGTACATGTCAACGGCTAAACGTGATCCAAATCAGTCTAAATCTGGAAAAGCACCAACTTTTCAGATTCGTATCACGCCTGAGTTAAAGGCGCAGTTCGAGGCTGCTGCAAAAGCTGAGGGGATGAGTTTGGGGAATTGGCTCAAAACCTTGGGGAGAAAGGAATTACGTAAATTAGGTATTGAGCCAGAAATGTAGGTTAGTTCTATTGAGAATTTTGAGTGTCAGAAGATTCGGGAAAAGAAACTACATCCATTTTTAATGCTGTTTCACCAGAGAAAATTGAAGCTAGGCCTTTGCGAATTTTTTGATTTTCTAAATTCATTTGTCCGTGAGCAACTGGTATATAAATAGCATTCTGCAAATGAACTCGATCAAAATCGTAGCCTATATCTTCAGCCATAGCAGAAAGTAAATTCACAAATAATCTATCGCTAGTCTGATTCCACATCGTGTTACCACTCTCACTTTCTGGACAGTGTGTGCATAAATGAGTGAAATATTCTTTCCAGGCATCAAGGACTTTTTTTTCGGATTTTGTCCTTTTGCTTATACTTCCTTTTATATCACCATAGAATGCTAAGTCGATCATATTCAGTGCTCTAACGTGCTCATTAGAAAGGCGAGCTGCGGTCGATCTTGTTGCCATTAGTTCGGTAAATATATTAACTTTTATGTTTCTCTTTTCTGAATGTTTTTCGATAAGTTTTTGTACTCTGACTGCGAGCAAAGGACTTAAAAGCGTAGCAAAAATAGTAGCGATAGCTAGTGCCCAACTCATGTCTTTTCCTTAATTCTGAAGGTTATGACAATTGAAACGAAATAAAATCTTTGAGGATGATATGAGAATTTTGGCGGAAGATCACAGGAGTCGAACCTGCCCGGGAACGCTGGCGTCCCCAACTGGATTTGAAGTCCAGCCACCTCACCGGAGATGACGATCTTCCGCGCCTCGATTGCTACATGGAGGCGGGGCGCATTATAGCTACTTCCTGGGGTTTCCACACCCCCTCACTCACTTTTTTAACTTCCGTTTCTCCATACCATGACCCGTTTCAAATAAATCCTCGCAAAATCCATTACTTACACTTGGACACATTTTTAGACGCTACCCTGATCACAGAAAACAAGAATCGTAATTTGATAACGAGATATCGCAATACCCGCGCTCACAGGGATGGTTTACAAGAACTGTAACCGGTACCAGTGCGTGTGAAAGTGCAAACAAGGATGCGTAATGAAAAGTGAGATTCTGTCTGTTAAGGAGAAGATTGGCTACGGCATGGGCGATGCCGCCAGCCACATCATCTTCGATAATGTCATGTTATATATGATGTTCTTTTATACCGATATCTTTGGTATCCCAGCCGGCTTTGTCGGCACCATGTTCTTACTGGCCCGTGCGTTGGATGCCATCTCAGACCCCTGCATGGGGCTGCTTGCTGACCGTACCCGTTCACGCTGGGGGAAATTTCGTCCGTGGGTGCTGTTTGGCGCGCTGCCGTTTGGTCTGGTTTGTGTGCTTGCCTACAGCACGCCGGACTTCAGCCTGCACGGCAAAATGATTTATGCCGTCATCACCTACACGCTGCTAACCCTGCTTTATACCGTGGTCAATATCCCTTATTGCGCGCTGGGCGGCGTGATCACCAATGACCCGACGCAGCGCATCTCCCTGCAATCGTGGCGCTTTGTGCTGGCAACGGCGGGCGGCATGCTCTCCACCGTCCTGATGATGCCGCTGGTAAAGCTGATTGGCGGCGAAAACAAGGCTCTGGGCTTCCAGGGGGGAATCGCAGTGCTCTCGGTTGTGGCGTTCCTGATGCTCGCATTCTGCTTTTTCACCACCAAAGAACGTGTTGAAGCGCCGCCAACCAACAATTCAATGCGTGAAGACCTGCGTGATATCTGGCAGAACGACCAGTGGCGCATTGTCGGCTTGCTCACCATCCTCAACATTATGGCGGTCTGCATTCGCGGCGGTGCGATGATGTATTACGTCACCTGGATTTTGGGCACACCGGAAGTATTTGTCGCTTTCCTTACCACCTATTGCGTCGGCAATCTGATTGGCTCTGCGCTGGCAAAACCGCTGACTGACTGGAAATGCAAAGTCAGCGTCTTCTGGTGGACGAATGCCCTGCTGGCCGTCATCAGCGTGGCGATGTTCTTCGTGCCGATGCACGCCAACATCACCATGTTCGTCTTTATCTTCGTGATTGGCGTCCTGCATCAGCTCGTAACGCCAATCCAGTGGGTAATGATGTCCGACACCGTTGATTACGGCGAGTGGTGTAACGGCAAACGTCTGACGGGCATCAGTTTTGCGGGAACGTTGTTCGTGCTCAAGCTGGGTCTGGCGCTTGGCGGGGCGCTGATCGGCTGGATGCTGGCAGGCGGTGGCTACGATGCCGCGGCGAAAACGCAAAACAGCGCCACCATCACCATCATCATTGCATTGTTCACCCTTATTCCGGCTATTTGCTACCTGCTGAGTGCCGTGATTGCCAAACGCTTCTACACCCTGAAAACACCGTATCTGACTGAAATTATGCGTCAGCTGGCGCAGGGTGCGCACCGTAATCAGCAAGATTTTACGACGAAAGAATTACAGAACTAAGGAACCGATTATGAAAATTAGCGACGGAAACTGGCTGATTCAGCCCGGCCTGAATGTGATTAACCCTGTCCAGGTGTTCGAGGTTGAACAGCAAGGTAATGAGATGCTGGTCTACGTTGCGCCGCGTGACGTACGTGAACGGACCTGGCAACTCGATACCCCGTTGTTCACGCTGCGCCTTTTTTCGCCGCAGGAAGGCGTGGTGGGTGTCCGGATGGAACACTTCCAGGGCGCGTTGGATACCGGTCCGCATTACCCGCTGAACGTGCAGCAGGATGTAAACGTTGAGATGCAGAACACCGCTGAGTTCGCTGAGCTGAAGAGCGGTAATTTGAGCGTTCGCGTCACCAAAGGCGAGTTCTGGTCGCTGGATTTCCTGCGTAACGGTGAACGCATTACCGGCAGCCAGTTGAAAAACAACGGCTATGTACAGGACGCCAACAGCGGACGCAATTACATGTTCGAGCGCCTGGATCTGGGCGTCGGTGAAACGGTGTACGGGTTGGGCGAGCGCTTTACCGCGCTGGTGCGTAATGGGCAGACGGTAGAGACCTGGAACCGCGATGGCGGCACCAGTACCGAGCAGTCTTACAAGAACATCCCGTTCTATATCACCAACCGTGGCTACGGCGTGCTGGTGAACCATCCGCAGTGCGTATCGTTTGAAATTGGCTCTGAGAAAGTATCGAAAGTGCAGTTCAGCGTCGAAAGCGAGTATCTGGAATATTTCGTCATCGACGGCCCGACGCCGAAAGCGGTGCTGGATCGCTATACCCGCTTTACCGGTCGTCCAGCACTACCGCCCGCCTGGTCGTTCGGCCTGTGGCTGACCACCTCGTTTACCACCAACTATGACGAAGCGACGGTGAACAGCTTTATCGACGGCATGTCCGAGCGCAATCTACCGCTGCACGTTTTCCACTTCGACTGCTTCTGGATGAAGGCTTTCCAGTGGTGTGACTTCGAGTGGGACCCGGTGACCTTCCCGGACCCGAAAGGCATGATTGAGCGCCTGAAAGCGAAAGGGCTGAAAGTCTGCGTATGGATCAATCCGTACATCGGTCAGAAATCATCTGTTTTCAAGGAGCTGAAAGAGAAAGGTTATCTGCTCAAACGCCCGGACGGTTCCCTGTGGCAGTGGGATAAATGGCAGCCGGGGCTGGCAATTTATGACTTCACCAACCCGCAAGCCTGCGAATGGTATGCCAACAAGCTGAAAGGTCTGGTGGAGATGGGCGTGGACTGCTTCAAAACTGATTTCGGCGAACGCATTCCAACGGATGTGCAGTGGTTTGATGGCTCAGACCCGCAGAAAATGCACAACCATTATGCCTACATCTACAACGAACTGGTGTGGAACGTGCTGAAAGAGACCGTCGGAGAAGAAGAGGCGGTGCTGTTCGCCCGTTCCGCCTCCGTGGGCGCGCAGCAGTTTCCGGTGCACTGGGGCGGGGACTGCTACGCCAACTATGAATCCATGGCCGAAAGCTTGCGCGGCGGCTTATCCATTGGTCTCTCCGGTTTTGGCTTCTGGAGCCACGACATTGGCGGCTTCGAAAACACCGCCCCGGCGGACGTCTACAAGCGCTGGTGTGCATTCGGGCTGCTCTCCAGCCATAGCCGCCTGCACGGCAGCAAATCCTACCGCGTGCCATGGGCGTACGATGAAGAGTCCTGCGATGTGGTGCGTTATTTCACCGAAATGAAGTGCCGCCTGATGCCGTATTTGTATCGTCAGGCCGCGCTGGCGAACGAACACGGCACGCCGATGCTGCGCGCCATGATGCTGGAGTTCCCGGACGATCCTGCATGCGACTATCTCGATCGCCAGTATATGCTGGGTGATTCGGTAATGGTGGCGCCAGTCTTCTCCGAAGCCGGTAACGTGCAGTTTTATCTGCCGGAAGGCCGCTGGACGCATCTGTGGCACAACGACGAAGTCCAGGGCTGCCGCTGGTACAAACAGCAGCATGACTTCCTCAGTCTGCCAGTGTACGTGCGCGACAACACCCTGCTGGCGCTGGGCAGTAATAACCAGAAGCCGGACTATGCCTGGCATGAAGGGACCGCATTCCAGTTGTTCCATTTGCAAGAGGATAGGGAAGCGGTCTGTGAGGTCCCGGCTGCTGACGGGTCGGTTATCTTCACGCTGAAGGCGATACGTACGGGTAAAACCATCACCGTACAAGGTCGCGGTGAAGCGCGTAACTGGACGTTGTGCCTGCGTAATATCCCGCAAATTAGCGGCGTGAAGGGCGGTTCATATGCCGGCAGTGAGCAGGGCGTAGTGGTAACGCCTGAAAGTGATACTCTGACGATTACCCTGTAAATTCAGTCTACGTGGTGCCGGATGTGTTTTATCCGGCCCACGCTGCGAGCAGCGTTCCAGATCTGAAAATCAAAAATATTCTGACTTAAAATTTTACCTACCCATATTTGCGAGCGCTATCACTCTAATTCCCGTAAAAAATGTGATCTGCGCCGTAAATATCTCACTATTTCCCCGTTTTGTCTTATTTCTGTCCGGAATACAGGACACGATTTAGTATTGTTGGCGCATCGTAGTCCTCTTATATTTATCATCACGGATTACACGTGGAGCATAAACGCTTCTTTAGATATTTAATCTGGTGTGTGATAAGGGTAAATAATGCAAATGATTACCTCGCGACAAAACAGATTATTAAAATTCCTCCTGTCCCGGAAGGAATATGTCACGCTGCTGAAAATTGCCGAATATTTATCGGTTTCAGAGAAAACCGTGCAGCGCGATCTGCGGTTACTGGAACCATGGTTAGCGGAATGGAAAATAGCCATCGATAAACGTACTGGCGCAGGCGTAATATTAAGTGCCGATAATATTACAGACCTTTTGTATCTGGACCAGTTATTAGGGAACGAGGGTGATGATACTGACGGTATGATGAGTAATTCGCGGCGCGTTAAGATAGCATCGCAATTATTAAGCGAAACGCCGCATGAAACGTCGATCAGTAAATTATCTGAGCGTTATTTTATTAGTAGCGCATCGATTGTTAACGATCTGAAAGTGATTGAATCCTGGATAACGCCATTGGGGTTATCGCTTATCCGCAGTCAAAGCGGCACGCACATTGAAGGTAGTGAGAGCAGCGTGCGCCAGGCGATGGCATCGCTGATTAACGGTGTGATTAACCATAATGAACCCGGCAGCATGGTGTATTCGCGCCTTGATCCCGGCAGCTATAAAGCGTTGGTGCATTACTTCGGCGAGGAAGACGTTTTATTTGTCCAGACGCTGCTGCAGGAAATGGAGAACGACCTGTGTTGGTCATTGGGGGAGCCTTATTACGTCAATATCTTCACCCATATTTTGATCATGATGTACCGCATCACACGCGGAAATGCGCTGCCGAGAAAAGATGAAAACATCACCTCATGCGACGAGAATATTTTTTCTATTGCCAGTCGTATGATTCAGCATATCGAAAAACGTATCGCTCACCCGCTGCCGGAAGACGAGGTCTGGTTTATCTATCAATACATTATCTCGTCCGGCGTGGTGATTGAGGAACATAATGATGTGAGCGTGATTGGTCATATGCACTCCAGCGACGAAGCGCGCTTGATTACCCATCGACTGATTGCCATCTTCGCCGAGATGGTCGACAGCGATCTCAGCCAGGATACTGCGCTGTATGACGGGTTGCTGATCCATATTAAGCCGCTGATTAACCGCCTGAACTATCAGATCCGCATTCGTAATCCGCTACTGGAGGATATCAAAGGCGAGTTGCAGGACGTCTGGCGTCTGACCCAATGTGCGGTGAATCGGGTATTTTGCGGTTGGGGCGAGCGGGCCGTTTCGGAAGATGAGGTGGGATACTTAACCGTCCATTTTCAGGCCGCAATGGAGCGCCAGATAGCGCGTAAGCGGGTGTTGTTAGTCTGCTCAACCGGGATTGGCACTTCGCATTTACTCAAGAGCCGCATTCTGCGCGCCTTTCCGGACTGGACAATTGTCGGCGTGGTGTCAGCTGGCAGTTTGCCCTCCGTACTGACGGACGATATTGAGCTGGTGGTATCGACCATTAATTTACCCGCCATTGCCATGCCGGTCGTCTATGTCACCGCCTTTTTCAATGATGCGGATATTAAGCGGGTAACGGAAACGGTTATTACGGAAAAATTACATCGGGCGACATCGCTGGTCGTTGAAAATTAATGTCTGAACTCCATGAGGTATGATTGATGGACATCACGAAAATTCTCAATACAAATCGCGTTATTTTGGATATGAAGGCTACGAACAAAACGGAGGCTATTGAGGAACTTACTGATATTCTGCAAAAGGATGGGGCAATTAGCTGCCGGGAAACGTTTATTCAGGATGTCTGGCAGCGTGAATCCGAAGGCTCGACCGGCTTCGAAAATCATATTGCGATCCCCCACGGGAAATCCTCGGCGGTGGTTAATACCACCCTGGCGATTGGTCGTACCCGTCAGGATATTCCCTGGGAAACCCTGGACGGCAGCAATGTGCGCTGCATCATTCTGTTTGCCGTACGTCTTGAAGATCAAAACACTACCCATATTCGTCTGCTCTCGCAGGTTGCCGGCGCGCTAGCGGATGACGACATTATTGAACAACTCTTAGTTGAAAGTAGTCCACAGAAAATTATTGAGTTGTTTAGCCAATATGCTGAATCCAACGTCTGCTAAATAAAATGTGGAGCATGTTATGAATATTGTTTGTGTTGCCGCCTGTACGGCGGGTATTGCGCACACCTATATTGCCCGTGAAAAATTAATTAAAGGTGCTAAAGCGCTTGGGCATAATATAAAAGTTGAAACCCAGGGCACCATCGGTACGGAAAACGAACTGCTGGCAGATGATATTTCTGCTGCGGATGTCGTGATTCTTGCCGTCGATGTCAAAATAAAAGGGGAGGAACGCTTCTCAAATAAACGTATTGTGCGAGTAAAAACCGAAATCGTCATAAAATCGCCCATTCAGTTCCTTGAAAAGGTCGAAAAATCATTAGCTAATAATAACCAGTAGCGATCCTCATTCTGGAGGGGTTTCACATGAGTGAAAATAAAATTCCGCTATCTCAGGAAATAAAAAAACATTTATTAACGGGGATCTCGTGGATGATCCCGTTAATTGTAGCCGCCGGGATCTGTATTGCCCTCGGACAAATACTTGGCGGTACTAACGTGGGTGAAAAAACAGGAACTATCCCCTGGATGCTCAATCAGATTGGCGGCTGGGGGATGGGGTTAATCGTGCCGCTGATTAGCGCGGCGATTGCGTACTCCATTGCCGATCGCCCCGGATTTGCGCCGGGTCTGATTGTCGGCTTTGTCTGCGGCGAAATTCATACCGGTTTTATTGGCGGGATGCTGGGCGGCTTTCTGGTTGGCTATACCGTCCTGCTGCTCAAACGCTATATCCGTTTACCGCAGTCGATGCAGGGTCTGATGCCCATCATGGTGCTGCCCGTATTGAGCACCGTCATCGGCGGGTTGCTGATGATGACGCTGATTGGCAAGCCGATAGCCTGGCTGCAGGACGCGCTAATTCATCTGCTGGAGTCCATGCAAGGCGGGTCACGCTTCCTGATGGGCGCCATTCTCGGCGCAATGGCGACATTCGACTTCGGCGGTCCGGTGAATAAAACCATGTCGCTGTTCGCTGACGGCATGCTGGTCAGCGGCGTGTATGGCCCCGAAGCGGTGAAGTTTGTCGGTTCGATAATCCCTCCGTTCGGCATTACGCTCTCCTTCCTGCTCACGCGCCACAAGTACACCCGTGCGGA
The DNA here is from genome assembly GCF_005281255.1 of Citrobacter sp. wls708. NCBI lineage: Bacteria > Pseudomonadati > Pseudomonadota > Gammaproteobacteria > Enterobacterales > Enterobacteriaceae > Citrobacter > Citrobacter sp. wls708. Next base: position 332,465 of record NZ_SZXE01000018.1, on the reverse strand, counting down.
ACGTGAGGCGCTGAAAGCGGCATTCCCGATGGGGATCTGCATGATAACCGAAGGGGTTATTCCGATTGCGGCGCGTGATCTGCTGCGCGTGGTGGGCTCCTGCGTGGTGGCCTCGGCGATAGCGGGTGGCCTGATTATGGTATGGGGCGTCGAAAGCCCGGTACCGCACGGCGGCATGTTTGTGGTTCCACTCTTTACGCATCCGCTGCTGTTTTGCCTGGCGCTGGGGATCGGGACGGTGATTTGCGGCGTCATGCTATCGCTGTGGAAGAAACCGGTGACCGAGCGTGACGAAGAGTTTGATGAGCTCAGCGATCAAAAGCTGAAAGACGAAGAGATCACCTTCACCCTGGAATAACCGGAGGCCGTATGTTTGCCGATATGAAAAGCATGGTGACGAAAGCCTGGCGCGGGCAGTATGCGCTGCTGGCTATCAACTGTATGAACCTGGAAAGCGCCCGTGCGGCGGTGCGGGTGGCAGAGAAACACCGTGCGCCCATTATTCTGAATCTGTATCAGGGGCATCTGGACCATTTTCCGGCACCGATAGCGGCGGCGGTGGTCAAAGCGCTGGCAGAGGAAGCTTCGGTACCGATCGCGCTGGCGTTAGATCATGGAAAGGATCCTGTACGCATTCGCCAGGCTTTTCGCGCCGGATTCAGCGGGTTAATGATCGACGCCTCCGCCTTTGCGCTGGAAGAAAACATTCGCCAGACCCGGGCGGTGGTCGAGCTCGCAGCCAGCGTTTCTCTGTGCGTGGAAGGCGAGCTGGGCCACCTGGCCGACGCCCCGCGCTATGACCATGCCGCTAACGCTGATTTGATGACTCAGGCCGCTGACGTGGAGCCATTTATCCAACAGACCGGGATTGATTTACTGGCGGTGTCGGTCGGTACGGCGCACGGTATGTACGCGCCGGGCGTAACGCCAGCCATTGATTTTCAACGGCTGGAGGAAATTGCCCGTTTATCAACGGTGCCGCTGGCGCTGCATGGCGGTAGCGGGACGCCGTTTGACCAGCTACAGCGTTGCCCGACGTTTGGCGTCGCCAAGATTAATGTTGGCGCGGCGGTCTTCGAAGCGGGAAAGGCCGCGCTATTGCACACCTTGTGTCGCGACACATCCTGCGAACTTGTTGATGCCCTGGCCCTGATGGAGCAGGCCTGCGAGGAAGCCATTATTCCGTATCTACAGGCCAGCGGCGCTATCGACCAGGCCTGATTCATTTTCTGTAACGCCTTTTATGCCTCTGCGATGACGCACTGGCAGGGCTTTCTACACCCTGAAACTGGAGAATTAACATGTTAGTTTCGATGAAAGAATTACTGCAACCGACCCGTCAGCACGGTTTTGCCATCGGCGCATTCAACGTAGCAGATAGCTGCTTTGTGCGTGCGGTGGTGGAAGAAGCGGAAGCGACCAACACCCCAGCGATTATCTCCATTCACCCCAGCGAACATGATTTCCTCGGCGATGCGTTCTTTAGCTATGTGCGAGATATCACCCTGCGTAGCCCGGTCCCCTTTACTTTGCATCTGGATCACGGTGCTTCGGTAGAGCATGTCCTGCGGGCAATTCAGTGTGGATTTACCTCGGTGATGATTGATGGCTCGCTGCTGCCGTATGAAGAGAACGTGGAGTTGACCCGTGAAGTGGTCAAGCTGGCGCATGCGGTAGGCGTTTCGGTTGAAGGCGAGCTGGGTACGATTGGTCAGACCGGAACGTCCGTGGAAGGCGGTGTGTCGAAGGTTACTTACACCGATCCCGCCCAGGCGCAGGATTTTATCGCCCGTACCGGGGCCGATACGCTGGCAGTGGCGATTGGTACCGCGCACGGGATCTACCCGAAAGGGATGCAGCCAGAGCTGCAAATGAACATCCTGCGCGATATCGCCGGGCGGGTGGACATTCCGCTGGTGCTGCACGGTGGTTCCGCGAACCCGGATGTGGAAATCGCTGAATCCGTTACGCTCGGCGTGGGCAAAATCAACATTTCCAGCGATATGAAATACGCCTACTTCCAGAAAGTCCGCGAAATCCTGGCAAAAGAGACCTGGTGGGACCCGAACGTCATCTACCCGGAAGCCATCAGCGCCGCGCGGGACGTGATTCGCCACAAAATGAAACTGTTTGGCTCAACCGGCAAAGCGTCACTTTACTAACGGCATGCAGGCGGGGTGACCCGCCTCTTTCGCAACAAGGAAAAGTGCAATGAAGCGTTCACATATTAATTATGTCATCGATAAAGCGCATGCCATCGCCGAGACCTTTCGGGTCTGTCTGCCTGATTTTGCGTATTTAACGGTCGACGCCTGGCGACAACAGGACCACTCTTTGTGGCGTGAAGTGCGCGATCTCCAGCTGGGCTGGGACGTTACCGACTTTGGGCGCGGGAATTTTGCGCAAACGGGGCTGACGTTACTGACATTGCGCAATGGTCTGATGGGGTCAGCCGATTACCCCAAACCGTATGCCGAAAAGATGCTGCAAATTCAGCAGGATCAACAAACACCGTGGCATTTTCATCGCCATAAGATGGAAGATATCGTTAACCGCGGCGGCGGCGATTTGTGTATGCAGTTGGCATGGTCCACGCCCGATGACGGGTATGATCCTCAGCGCATTGTTGATGTTAGCGTCGATGGTCAGCGGCGTACCGTTAAATCTGGTGATACGTTGGTGCTAAAACCAGGGCAGGGTGTGTGTCTGCCGCCGCGACTGTATCATCGTTTCTGGGCTGAGAAAGCCTTTGTTCTGGGCTGGGAAATCTCGATGGTCAATGACGACCAGCATGACAATCACTTCCTTAAACCGGGCGGTCGTTTCCCGACGATAGAAGAAGACGAGCCGGTGAAGTGGTTGTTATGCAGTGAATATAAGCGTTTATGAGCGGTAGGCCCGGTAAGCGAAGCGCCACCGGGCAATAATCACTGCGTAACGGGTGAGGCAACGTTACTACCTGATACCACACCCGCCTGCATGGTCTGCGTGACCTGCTGTTTCTCTGCATTCACCGCATGTAACTGACCGTTGACTGTGGGCTTGAGCGGCTTATCGGCCTGAATGTTGCCGCTGGCGGTGAGTTGAATGTTACCGTCGCCGGAAAGCGGCAGTGCTGGCCAGCCCCACTGTTGCAGGATGGTCATTGGCACGCCGCGCCCGTTCAGGCTGACCTGTGCCTGACGCTGAGGCAGTTGCGAAATGCTGGCGGTGGCCTCCAGCAGCCCTTTTTTTGTATAGGCGCTTAGTTCACTGATATTGATGGTACTGCCGTTCGCCGTTAGCGCCAGCGAAGGACGGCGCACGTCGGTGCGATTAAAGGTGGCAGCAGCGGCGTTGAGCGTGGCGTTACCGCTCCAGATCCCCCACTGGTTGTTCTGTACCAGCCCGAGGTTAGCACCGTAACCGTCCAGTGCGGTGAGTTGCCACGGGAAGGCCGGGTCGATGTCGATCACCAGATTACGGCTGGCGCTGAATTTCTTCAGCGTCAGGCTGTTTAGCCAGGCTGGCAGAGGCTTCATCCATAGCTGTTTCCAGTTTTCCGGTAGCGTATATTCCAGGCCGGCAATCGCGGCATCGTCGAGAACCAGCGCTTTGTTGTTACGCATCCAGTTTCCGGATGTTCTGAGCATTCCCCCTTCCCAGCGGGTCGTGAACTGGCGCAGCGCAATGCCCTGCGGCGAGAACTCGGCGTTCAGAATCGGATCGAAGAAATGCAGTGAACCGTAGATAAACTCGCTGGCGTTCATCGACAGTTTTCCTTCCTGTGTTTGCCAGTCATCTTTGCTAAACGTCATGTTGCGCAAGCTCAGATCAAGGTCCGTGACCGCCCAGTCAGGACCTTGCAGACGGGCATCCGTCACTTCCAGACGACCAATTTGCAAGGATGGAATAGTGGTTAGCGGCGCAAAAAAGTCGGCCAGCGATTTGTCACTTTGCAGCCGGATATCGTTCAGGCGCAGATTCTCTACCACCCAGCTACCGTCGGTATTGCGCTGCGCTACGCCGGTTAATGCGCCACGCGCGACGTCTGCGCCAATATTACTTAGCGTCACCCGACCATGGTCAATGCTGCCTTCAATCAATACGTTGGTGGTTGGGACATCGTTCAGCGTCAATGAGCTGGCGCTGAGCTGAATTTGTGCTTTGCTGCCGAGAATTTTTCCTGCCTCAGGGCTCCAGGGAATCACGCCGCCGTTCACGCGCTGGGCGCTCAGGTTCCACTCGCTACCGGGGCTGTTGAGCGCCATATCCTGTAACTGCAGGCGATCGGCCTGGAACGGTAGCGGTGCGGTTTGCTGGGAAAGATTCAGCGTGCCGTTTTGCAAGAGGATAGTGTCTACGTGCCGCGGGTCGGTGATTTGGCGACTGCTCAGCCCAATATCGACCGTTTTAGCGACCAGCGTTGCGGGCTGGCCATCGCGACCAAAGGTGACGTTTTCCAGCAGAATATGGGAAGGGGAAGAAAACCGGTGATCGATAGCATCAAATGCCAGATGATAGCTGCTGTTCTCTGAGACCCAGGCGCTGACGTGCTCTGCGCCCCAACGGGTTTGCAGTAGAAAATAAAGGCCGAGAATCGCCACTGCACAGGCGATCAGCACGTAAAGAAGCAGCTTTCCAATAAATTTCATGGTCTTCCATCCCGCGAAGTGCACATAGTCAAGTTATGCACGATTTAGAGGCAATGCTCAAGGCAGGAATGGTGAAAGAGCGTTACAGCGGCGTTGATTCAGAGCCAACGCCGCATTTTGCTTATTGCTTCTCTGGTGGGAACACCAGATTCAGAACGATAGCGGTGATACCGCCTGCGGCAATGCCTGAGGAGAGCAGATTTTTCACCCAATCCGGGGCAAATTGCAGAATCAGCGGCTGCTGGGAGACACCCAGGCCAACGGCCAGCGACAGCGCAATAATCAAAATAGCGCGGCGGTTCAGCGGCTCGCGAGAGACAATACGCACGCCAGATGCGGCGATAGTACCGAACATTACCAGGGTTGCGCCGCCCAATACCGGTTCAGGAATATGCTGTACAAAACCGCTAACTGCCGGGAACAGGCCCAATGCTATCAGCATCAGCGCCACCACAAAACCGACGTAACGACTGGCTACGCCCGTTAACTGAATGACCCCGTTGTTCTGACCAAAACAAGAGTTCGGGAAGGTATTGAACACGGCGGAAACAAACGAGTTCAGACCGTTCGCCAGCACGCCGCCTTTCAGGCGTTTCATATACAGCGGACCAGAAACCGGCTGTTCGGAAACATCGGAGGTCGCCGTAATATCACCGATGGTTTCCAGCGACGTAATCATAAAGACCAGCATCAGCGGCAGCAGTAAGCTCCAGTCGATACCGAGGCCATAATACAGCGGCGTTGGCACCATGATCAGGTCCTGGCTTACCGGTGCGGTATTTTGCGGTAGCATGTCCATAAACCATGCCAGCAGGTAGCCTGCCGCCATCGCAATCACCAGGGACGCAACGCGCAGGTACGGGTTGCGTTGGCGGTTAAGCAGGATGATCAGCGCCAGCACAACGCCAGCCAGCAGTAAATTCTTCGGTGCGCCAAAGGTGTTATCGCTCATTGCGGCATAACCACCGCCAATCGACGTCAGACCCACCTGAATCAGCGACAGGCCGATAATCATCACCACCACGCCTGAGACCAACGGGGTAATAATACGCCGCGCCAGATGCAGTACACGCGAGATAACCATTTCAGTGCAGCTCGCTAACATCAGCGTACCAAACAGGGCCGCCATCATGGTTGGGACATCTGCGCCACCGGTTTTTAGCGCCGTGCCACCCATAATCAGCGGCGCAACAAAATTAAAGCTGGTGCCCTGAATAGATAACAGCCCGGAACCAACCGGCCCCCAGGCTTTGATCTGAATGATAGAAGCTACGCCGGAAGCGAACAGCGACATACTGATAATGTGTTGAGTATCCTGAGCTGGCAAACCGAGCGCCTGGCAAATTAACAGCGCCGGGGTGATCACCGCGACGAACATGGCCAGCAGGTGCTGACAGGCGGCAAACAGGGTCTGGGCTAACGGGGGGCGATCTTCAAGACGGTAAATCAGTTCACTGTTGTGAGTCTGCGCAACCGGTTGCGCATTTTTTGACTCTACGGCGTTAACGGACATCAGAGGCAATCCCATGGTGGAAAAGCGGTGATTTTATCTGACCAGGGCGGAAAAGCAAACGTTTGCCAGCAGTTATTCTTAATATTTAAAACGGATAAACAAACTTTTTTATATAACTTTTCATCATTTTCTGCTTAAAATCCACCCCGAAAACTCAATAAGAGCTAAAAAATCGGTCTGGAATGCATCGTGCGTGATTGTGCTAAACGCACTAATGGAGCTGTAAATGTTTTATCTCGATACGTTATCTACTCTGGTTGCGGCAACCCTTGTATTGCTGCTGGGACGTAAGCTCGTCCAGTCTGTCTCCTTCCTGAAAAAATACACCATTCCCGAACCTGTAGCCGGTGGATTGCTGGTGGCGATTGCGTTGCTGGTGCTGAAAAAAAGCATGGGCTGGGAAGTAAACTTCGATATGACCCTGCGCGATCCGCTGATGCTGGCGTTCTTCGCTACCATCGGCCTGAACGCTAATATCGCCAGCCTGCGCGCCGGTGGCCGCGTGGTGGGTATTTTTCTGATTGTCGTTGTGGGACTGCTGCTGATGCAGAACGCCATCGGTATCGGTATGGCGAGCCTGCTGGGCCTGGATCCGTTGATGGGCCTGATTGCCGGTTCGATCACGCTCTCTGGCGGACATGGAACCGGGGCTGCGTGGAGCAAGTTGTTTATTGAGCGCTACGGTTTTACCAATGCGACTGAAGTTGCAATGGCTTGCGCAACCTTTGGTCTGGTGTTGGGGGGGCTGATTGGCGGCCCGGTGGCGCGCTATCTGGTTAAACACTCCACCACGCCTGACGGTATGCCGGACGATCAGGCTGTACCGACCGCGTTTGAAAAGCCGGACGTTGGACGCATAATCACCTCGCTGGTGCTGATTGAAACCATCGCGCTGATCGCTATCTGTCTGACGGTAGGTAAAATCGTTGCGCAAATGCTGGTCGGAACGGTGCTCGAACTGCCGACCTTCGTCTGCGTGCTGTTTGTTGGTGTGATCCTCAGTAATGGCCTGGCGCTCATGGGCTTTTATCGGGTGTTCGAACGGGCGGTTTCAGTGCTGGGCAACGTGAGCCTGTCGCTGTTCCTGGCGATGGCGCTGATGAGCCTGAAACTGTGGGAGCTGGCATCTCTGGCGCTGCCGATGCTGGCGATACTGGTTGTGCAGACGATTTTTATGGCGTTGTACGCGGTATTTGTTACCTGGCGCATGATGGGCAAAAACTACGATGCCGCTGTACTGGCAGCCGGCCACTGCGGTTTTGGGCTTGGCGCAACGCCAACGGCGATTGCTAACATGCAGGCAATTACCGAACGTTTCGGGCCATCCCATATGGCGTTCCTGGTGGTGCCGATGGTGGGGGCGTTCTTTATCGATATCGTCAACGCGTTAGTGATTAAGCTGTATCTGCTGCTGCCGATTTTTGCGCAATAACGGCTGTGCGGCGGAGTAACATCCGCCGCGATAAATCGATTATGCGTTGGAGTAACGTTCGGTTTCCGGCATCCAGCGCTCTATCAGCGCGGCAGCCTGTTGCGGATAACGTTCGTGAATATGGCGGGCTATACGCTGAACATCCGGAATCATGGCCTGATCGCGCAATAAATCCGCTACTTTGAATTCTGCCGTTCCGGTTTGGCGCGTACCTAACAGCTCGCCGGGTCCGCGGATCTCTAAATCTTTTTGTGCAATCACGAACCCGTCATTGCTGTCCCGCAGAACCTGCAGGCGTTTCTGCGCCGTTTTTGACAGCGGAGATTTGTAGAGCAGGACGCAGTGGGAAGCCACGGCGCCGCGGCCTACGCGGCCACGCAACTGGTGTAACTGCGCCAGGCCTAATCGCTCCGGGTTTTCAATGATCATCAGGCTGGCGTTCGGCACGTCCACACCCACTTCAATCACCGTGGTGGCGACCAGCAGATGTAATTCACCCTGCTTAAAGGCGGCCATCACCGACTGCTTCTCGGCGGGCTTCATGCGCCCATGCACCAGACCAATATTCAGCTCTGGTAAGGCAAGCTTCAGCTCTTCCCACGTGGCTTCTGCCGCCTGCGCTTCTAATAAATCAGACTCTTCGATTAGTGTACAAACCCAGTACGCCTGACGCCCTTCGTGGGTGCAGGCGTTGCGCACACGGTCAATGATGTCGCTACGACGGGTGTCGGGAATCGCCACCGTGGTGACCGGCGTGCGCCCCGGCGGGAGTTCGTCAATCACCGAGGTGTCGAGATCGGCATAGGCGGTCATGGCCAGCGTACGCGGGATCGGGGTGGCGGTCATAATGAGCTGGTGTGGGTGGAAACCCTGCTGCTGGCCTTTCTCCCACAGCGCCAGACGCTGATGCACGCCAAAACGGTGCTGTTCGTCGATAATCACCAGCGCCAGCCCGTTGAACTGAACTTGTTCCTGGAAAATTGCGTGTGTGCCGACAATCATCTGCACCTGACCGCTGGTGATGGCTTCCTGCTGTGCCTGGCGTGCTTTACCTTTTTGCTTACCCGCCAGCCAACCCACTTCAACGCCCAAAGGTTCGAACCAGTTGCGGAAATTATTTGCGTGCTGTTCAGCCAGTAATTCAGTGGGGGCCATCAGCGCCACCTGCTTACCATGCGCAATCGCACGCAGGGCGGCAAGTGCTGCAACCAGCGTTTTACCGGAACCGACATCGCCCTGCACCAGGCGCATCATTGGGACATCCAGCGCCATATCGCGTTCAATTTCGGCAGTGACCCGGGCCTGTGCGCCGGTTGGTTTAAAGGGGAGCGCCGCCAGCAGTTGATCTTTCAGCAGATTGTCAGGACTCAGCGGTTGGGCGTGAAAACGTTGCGCCCCGGCGCGAAGCGCCAGCATGCTGAGATTGTGCGCCAGGAGTTCTTCCAGAATCAGGCGTCGCTGAGCCGGGTGTTGTCCGGTTTCCAGGTCGCTAAGCTGTAACGTCGGTGGCGGACGGTGTAATGTGCGCAACGCTTCCGGCAGGCTCATCATGCCTTGTAGTAACTCCGGAGGGAGCAACTCGGCAATGGCGCAGGTATCGAGCAGATCCAGCGCCTGATCGGTCAACTTGCGTAGCGTTGCCTGCTTAACGCCTTCCGTGGTCGGATACACCGGCGTGAGCGTTTCCTGCAGTTCCGGCGTGCTGAGATCGCCCTGTACGCGGTATTCCGGATGGATCATTTCTGCGCCGTACTTGCCACGTTTCGCCTCGCCATAGGCCAGTACCCGACGCCCGGTGGCGAGGCTGTTTTTCATTGCTGCGCTGAAGTTGAAGAAGCGCATAGTGAGAATGCCGGAGCCATCGCTTATCTGGCAGGTCATCATCCGGCGGCCACCAAAAGTGATATTGCAGTTCAGCACTTCGCCTTCAACGGTGGCATAGACGCCCGGCAGCAGTTCGCCAATGGGGTACAGATGAGTACGGTCTTCGTAGCGCAGAGGGAGGTGGAGCAGGAGGTCCTGCACGGTGTGCAAGCCAATTTTCGCCAGTTTACTGCTTTGTGCTGCGCCAACGCCCGTCAGAGAGTTGAGCGGGATGGCATCCAGTAAACGGCCTTTCATCGCGATTATTTCGCAGACTGCATAGTGGCCCACCACGTTGCATCGGCTTCAATTTCGCCCTGCGTGTTTACGTGAGGGTAGGGAAGTCCTTTGCGCTTAGCGACATTCGCCAGCACCGGATAACCGCCTTCAAACAGCAAGCGCTGCTGTTCATCTTCCGGCAACATGCTGTTTTCTCGTCGGTACATGCCAGCATTTTGTCGCTGACGCTGTGCTTCGTACAGAATCAGCGCAGAGGCAACTGAAACGTTCAGTGACTGCACCATGCCAATCATCGGAATGATGATGTCCTGGTCCGCCAGAGCGAGTGCTTCCTGAGTAATGCCGGTTTTTTCCTGGCCCATCAGGATGCAGGTCGGTCGCGTGTAATCAATCTCGCGGAAATCGACGGCTTTATCAGAGAGGTGGGTCGCCAGAACCTGCATGCCCTGGCTTTTTAACTGCGTAACCGCATCGCTAATGGTCGGGTGGGTTTTAACCTGCACCCAACTGTTACTGCCCGCGGCAGAAGAGGCCATGGTACGCATACGACTACCCGGCCAGACGGCGTGGACTTCGTGTACGCCGACTGCGTCTGCGGTACGAATGATCGCAGAAACGTTATGAGGTTTATGGACCTGCTCCATGCAGACGGTCAGATCGGGCTGACGCCTGGCAAGCATTTCGCAAATGCGCTCATAGCGTTTTGAGTTCATATCTCTAGTTTCGGTTGCGGGTGACTTTAATCACGTCCGGCATGACGCGGATTTTGCGCATAATATTCGCCAGATGCACGCGATCGCGAGCGGTCAGGCGAATAAAGGCGCTATAAACACGACCGTCTTTCTCTTCAGTATTCAGACTTTGAATATTGGAGGTCGTCGTGTTGATTGCCGCCGTCAGGTTCGCCAGAGCACCCTGGTGGTTAAACATGTCCACCTTAATTTCGGTGATGAATTCCTGCTCTGTCTCTTTATCCCATTCCACCGCCATAAATTTCTCTGGCTCTTTCTGGTAGCCACGAATGTTACGGCAGGACTCATGGTGAATCACCAGACCTTTACCCGGACTGACGTGGGCAATGATCGGATCGCCAGGAATTGGACGACAGCATTTGGCAAAGGTGATCAGTACGCCGTCTGCGCCTTTGATCGGCAGATGACCATGACCAGATTGCGCAGGAACGTTCGCCGATGCTTCGCCCTGCTGAAGGTTTTTCGCTACCACCACGCTCATGGCGTTGCCCAGACCGATTTCCGCTAACAGATCGTCAAGCGTAGCGAGCTTCATACGCTCAAGCTCACGCTGGATACTTTCCTGCGGGATTTCAGCCAGTTTACGGCTACCACCCAGGGCATGGTTAAGCAGTCGACGCCCCAGACTGACGGAATCATCGCGCTTAAGGTTTTTCAGCAGTTGGCGAATTTTTGCTCGTGCTTTCGAGCTGACGACGAAGTTGAGCCATGCCGCATTCGGCCGGGCGCCCGGCGCGGTAATGATTTCAACGGTCTGACCGCTAAACAGCGGTTGGGAAAGCGGATAAGGCTGTCTGTCGACACGTGCGCCAACGCAGGCATGACCGATATCGGTATGTACCGCGTAGGCGAAGTCGACAGGCGTCGCACCGGCAGGCAGCTCGACAATACGCCCTTCCGGTGTGAAAACATAAATCTCATCCGGGAAGAGATCAGATTTAACGCTTTCAATAAATTCAAACGAGCTACCGGCGCTTTGCTGCAGTTCCAGCAGGCTTTGCATCCAGCGTTGTGCGCGGATTTGTGCCGTGGTGCTGGTTTCGCCATGCTCTTTGTACGCCCAGTGTGCCGCGACCCCCATCTCCGCCATCTGGTCCATGTCTTCGGTACGAATTTGTACTTCAACAGGCACGCCGTGCGGGCCGATCATTGAGGTATGCAAAGACTGATATCCGTTCGCTTTGGGAATGGCGATATAGTCTTTCACGCGACCAGGGCGCGGTTTGTACAGGCTGTGCATCTGGCCGAGTACGCGATAGCAGGTATCGGAGTCATGAACGATGACGCGGAAAGCGTAAATGTCCATGATCGAGTGAAAACGCTGCTCTTTGAGTACCATTTTGCAGTAGATCGAGTACAGGTGTTTCTCACGACCGCTTACGCGACACGGAATGCCTGCTTCCTGCAAACGCCCCTCGATCTCCGAGAGGATTTTTTGAATCATCTCTTTGCGGTTGCCGCGGGCGGCTTTTACCACTTCTTTAATCACGCGATAGCGGTTCGGGTACAGCGCTTCAAAACCCAGTTCTTCCAGCTCGGTTTTAATGTGATGAATACCTAAACGATGTGCCAGCGGACTGTAGATTTCGAGGGTTTCACGGGCGATGCGGCGGCGCTTATCGGGACGTAATGAGCCCAGCGTGCGCATATTGTGGGTACGGTCGGCAAGTTTGATGAGAATGACGCGGATATCCTGCACCATCGCCATAATCATCTTGCGAAAGTTTTCAGCTTGCGCCTCTTTCTTATCGCGAAACTTAAGCTTATCAAGCTTAGATACCCCTTCTACCAGCTCTGCAACGCTTTTACCAAAAAGCTGTTCCATGTCCTGGTAGGTGGCTGGGGTATCTTCAATCACGTCATGCAGCAGCGCAGCCATCAGCGTTTCGTAGTCGAGTTTCATCTCGGCCAGAATGCAGGCTACCGCTACCGGGTGCGTGATATAAGGTTCACCGCTTGAACGTGTCTGGCCCTCGTGAGCGTCACGTGCAACGAGATACGCCTGCCGAAGACGCTTAATCTGGTCTTCCGGCAGGTAGTTTTGAATCAGCTGATTCAGGCTTTCAAACAGATACAAGGGCGACCCGCTTTGTGATTAACGACGACCTTCAGCAATAGCGGTAACGGCTTGTAATTCAGCGGCTTCCTGCTCTTGCTGTTCCTGGCGCTCACGTACGTCGAGGATCTGGTTGTTGATCAGACCTTCTTCGATTTCGCGCAGCGCGATAACGGTAGTTTTATCGTTTTCTTCCGGTACGAGCGGATCCTTTCCGCCTACCTGCATCTGACGAGCGCGACGCGCGGCGACCAGTACCAGGTCAAAACGGTTACCAATTTTCTCTACAGCGTCCTGAACAGTTACGCGTGCCATACTTAAAATGCTCCACAGGTGAAGAAATGACTGGGCATGATACTGAATGTGGGTTCAGTCTGCCAACAGTTTGCTGATTAAAGCGTCATGACGCTGCTTTTGGCGGCTCATGCGCAGACGTTCGGCGCGAATGATGGTTTTCAAATCGCCCAGGGCGGTATCGAAATCATCGTTCACAATAAGATAATCATATTCGGCGTAATGGCTCATTTCTGCAACAGCTTGCGCCATACGTTTTGCGATCACGTCTTCGCTATCCTGACCTCGACCACGAAGACGGCGGTCCAGCTCAATCTTAGAGGGCGGCAAAATAAAAATACTGCGCGCATGCGGCATTTTTTCACGAATTTGCTGCGCACCTTGCCAGTCGATATCTAAAAAGACGTCTACGCCGGATGCTAATACTTGCTCAATGGCCTCACGCGAAGTGCCGTAGTAATTACCGAAAACCTCAGCGTGTTCCAGAAACGCGTCTCTGCCAATCATGGCTCTGAATTCGTCATGGTTCACAAAGAAATAGTGTTCACCATGCACTTCCCCCGGGCGCGGTGCGCGCGTGGTGTGCGAAACAGAAACCTGGGTGTCATACAACGGTTGGGTCTTTAATAAAGCCTGAATCAGGCTGGATTTACCCGCGCCACTGGGGGCAGAAACAATATAAAGCGTGCCTTGAGCCATGAGTATCTTAATGTATGTGATTGTCGAAAGAGAGCCTACATACGGGCTTATTATACACGTAGCCGCTATGTGACGTAGCCTTTGTCACACTTTTTGCGCATGTTTATTGCGTTTTGCGTACCCGTTTCCTGTTTTATCGGCAATTTGCAGCAACACGTGAAAATGTCAGGAAGGCTGCTCGCACGATGAATTTTTGTCGCTCTGTTTCGCTTGCACTCCGCGCTATACCTGCCGGGAAACACATTGGTTAGCGGAGGCAGCATGAGGCTATGGAAATGCCTTGGCATAGTTTTACTGGTCTGGAATTTACCGGTTTGGGCGGTATGCCCTGCCTGGTCCCCAGCCCGGGCAAGCGAGGAAATTTCACGATTACAGCAGCAGATAACACAGTGGAATGACAGTTACTGGAAACAAGGGGTCAGCGCCGTTGATGACGGCGTTTATGACCAGCTCAATGCGCAACTCATCCAATGGCAGCGCTGTTTTGGCGATGAAGCTCCACCTGATCTGTCTGCGCCCCCAATAAGTGGCACAGTCTCGCATCCAGTACCTCACACGGGGGTCCGCAAGCTGGCAGATAAGCAAGCGTTACAGCAATGGATGCGTGTGCGCAGCGATCTCTGGGTACAACCAAAGGTCGACGGCGTGGCGGTCACGCTGGTCTATCGCAATGGCAATCTGGTAAGAGCGATTAGCCGAGGTAATGGCCTGAAAGGTGACGACTGGACGCAAAAGGTGCTGCGGATACCTTCCGTACCACACACGACCAAAGGTCTGCTGGCAAACAGTACGTTGCAGGGCGAGATATTTTTACAGCAGGAAGGGCATATCCAGCAACAGAGTGGGGGAATGAACGCCCGCTCAAAGGTCGCTGGAATGATGATGCGCCAGAGCAACCCGGAATTGTTACGTTCGTTGGCTATTTTCATCTGGGCCTGGCCTGATGGTCCGGCGGTCATGTCGGAAAGGCTGGAACAACTCACTGCCGCTGGGTTCAGTTTCACGCAACGCTATACCCAGCCCGTGAAAAATGCGGACGATGTCGAGCATGCCCGTACCCGTTGGTGGACTTCGGCACTCCCTTTTGTGACGGATGGCGTCGTGGTGCGATCGGGGAAAGAACCGCAGGCGCGATACTGGTTACCTGGGCAGGGAGACTGGCTGGCGGCATGGAAATATCCGCCCGTGGCTCAGGTATCCGAGGTCACAGATATTCAGTTTTCAGTCGGTAAAAGTGGGAAAATTGCCGTAGTCGCGCTGCTGGCACCCGTCATGCTGGATGATAAACGCGTGCAACGCGTCAATATTGGCTCTGTACGCCGCTGGAATGAATGGGATATCGCGCCTGGAGATCGGATCCTGATAAGCCTGGCCGGACAGGGGATCCCGCGTATCGACGAAGTGGTCTGGCGTAGCACTCAACGCACTAAGCCAACGCCGCCTGTGGGACATTTCAATTCAATGACCTGCTTTTATGCCACGCCGGCGTGTTATGAGCAATTTATTGCCAGACTGGTTTGGCTGGGCGCGAAAGAAGTGCTGGAATTAGAAGGTATTGGTGAAGCGGGATGGCGTAACCTTCATCAGACGTATCACTTTGAACATATCTTTTCCTGGCTCGGATTAACTCAGGAGCAGCTCCGGTCCACATTAGGCGTAAGCAAAGGGGAGAAGATGTGGCATCAGTTCAACCTGTCGCGCCATCTTCCGTTTACACGTTGGGTTATAGCCATGGGAATACCGTTAACACAGGCAACGCTGAATGCCTGTCGGGATGCTTCGTGGCAACAATTGCAGGACCGTGATGAACAAAGCTGGCGACAACTCCCTTTAATGGGGGAGCGCCGGGCACGACAGATTATTCAGTGGCTGGAGGCCAGGGAGGTCATAGCGCTGAGCAACTGGCTGGCTGCTCAGCGTATTACGGGCTTTATGCCTTAATGGCCTTCATGGCGATAATAAAATACTGGCAGGCCCAACTTCAGGCGTAGCGCCAGTAAGCGGGCGGTAAAACCGAAGAGTAGGGTAGAGATAACCACCACATCGTGGCTGGAGACGTAATGTTGCAGCACGATGTAAAGCACGGCAGCGGCAAAAGAAACGCCAGCATATAGCTCTTTCTGGAAAACCAACGGAATGCGTTTGCAGAACATGTCGCGTAACACGCCACCGAAGACGCCGGTAGTGACCGCAGCGACCACGGCGATAATCGGCCCGTGACCCATATCCAGCGCCACCTGTGCGCCAATAATAGAAAAGACCACCAGGCCCAGCGCATCCAGTACAAGGAATATTTTACGCAGGTAGGGCATGACAGGAGCAATAATGGTGGTGAGTACCGCAGCGGCCGCCACAATGATGACGTATTCAGGATGCTTTACCCAGCCAAGCGGATAGTGGCCGAGAAGAATGTCGCGTACTGAACCACCGCCAATGGCGGTCGCAGTGGCAATAATAATGACGCCAAATGTATCCATACGGCGACGTCCTGCCGCAAGCGCGCCGGTCATGGCTTCGGCAGTAATACCAATTAAATATAAAACGTGTAACAGCATGTATTCCCCCTGTTGTGCTGGGGGCTAAGGTTATCGATTTGTGCGCATTGTCACGATTGAGATTTTCTAAGGTGAAACGATTTTAATAACTACAGCTAATGTGAATTTGTCAGAAATGCGTTATGGCATGCTGTCTAAAGTGTGGAGTGTAATAATAAACGATGAGAAAATGTAATTCGAAGTGAAGGGGCGGAAGCGAAACGTCGGGAAAAACACGTAGTCCCGCCGTTTACTGGCGGGCTACGTAGAGTAAAGGTTACTCGATATTCTGAATTTGCTCGCGCATTTGCTCGATCAAAACTTTCAGTTCAATTGCGGAGTTAGTCACTTCGGCATTGATAGACTTGGATGCCAGAGTGTTCGACTCACGGTTGAATTCCTGCATCATGAAGTCCAGACGACGGCCAACCGCCTCTTTTTTCTTCAGAATGTTGTAGGTTTCTTTGACGTGAGCTTCCAGGCGATCCAGTTCTTCAGCCACGTCGATACGTTGTGCCATCAGCACCAGCTCTTGCTCAAGGCGGTTATTTTCCAGTTGCACCTGAGCGTCTTCTAGTTTGGCCACCAGACGCTCACGCTGCCATTGCAGAATTTCCGGCATATGCGCACGTACCTTCGTCACTTCAGCGCTGACGCCTTCCAGACGCTGCTCGATCAGCGCCTTCAGCGCCTGACCTTCGGTTTCACGCGCAACGATAAAGTCATCCAGCGTACCGTCAAGTGCAGCGAGGATTTCGGCGGCAATGGCGTCCAGATCTTGCTCCTGGGCTGCCATTACGCCTGGCCAACGCAGGATATCAACCGGGTTAATTTCACCTTCATCACTCTGCATTTTGACCCAGTTAGCAGCACTCACGAGCTGTTTAGCGAGCTTTTCATTCAGAATCAGCTCGCCCTGAGCGCTGGCATCCGGCTCAAAACGCAGCGTACATTCGATCTTACCGCGCGTCAGACGCGTGCGGATGCGTTCGCGAACCACGGGTTCGAGACTACGGAACTGTTCCGGCAGGCGAAAATAAGTTTCCAGATAACGCTGGTTTACCGAGCGCATCTCCCAGGTTGCGCTACCCCATTCACCCTTGATTTCACGCCGGGCGTAGGCGGTCATGCTGCGGATCATAGACGTTCCTGTTTTTAAAGATGAGATGGGAGGATTATAGCCATCCACGTCTTGTCAGGATAGGAATAACCGTCGGAAGTCCGTATAATGCGCAGCCACATTCGTTTCAAGCCGGAGATTTTATCATGCGTCCAGCAGGTCGTAGTGCCAATCAGGTGCGTCCCGTCACCCTGACCCGTAATTATACAAAACACGCTGAAGGCTCCGTGCTGGTCGAATTTGGTGATACCAAAGTGCTGTGTACCGCTTCTATTGATGAAGGCGTCCCACGTTTTCTGAAAGGTCAGGGCCAGGGCTGGATCACCGCAGAATATGGCATGCTGCCACGCGCCACGCACACCCGTAACGCCCGTGAAGCGGCGAAAGGTAAGCAGGGCGGTCGTACCATGGAAATCCAGCGTTTGATCGCCCGCGCACTTCGCGCTGCTGTTGACCTGAAGACGCTCGGTGAATTCACTATTACGCTGGACTGTGATGTTATTCAGGCGGATGGCGGTACGCGTACTGCATCGATTACTGGCGCATGCGTTGCGTTGGCGGATGCGCTGAACAAACTGGTGGCGA
Organism: Citrobacter sp. wls708; assembly: GCF_005281255.1. Lineage (NCBI taxonomy): Bacteria > Pseudomonadati > Pseudomonadota > Gammaproteobacteria > Enterobacterales > Enterobacteriaceae > Citrobacter > Citrobacter sp. wls708. The sequence goes on along the minus strand of NZ_SZXE01000018.1, from coordinate 314,743 downwards.
GCGGTAAGCTGAAAACTAACCCGATGAAAGGGATGGTTGCCGCGGTTTCCGTGGGCATTGTCAACGGTGAAGCGCTCTGTGACCTCGAGTACGTTGAGGACTCCGCCGCAGAAACTGACATGAACGTGGTGATGACTGAAGATGGTCGCATTATTGAAGTGCAGGGCACGGCGGAAGGTGAGCCGTTCAGCCATGAAGAACTTCTCACCCTACTGGCATTGGCCCGAGGGGGAATCGAATCCATTGTAGCGACGCAGAAGGCGGCGTTAGAAAATTGATTTTAAAGGCGACTGAAGAGTCGCCTTTTTTTTGTCTGTAATAAAGTGAGATGAGGAGCGAATCCATGAAACCGTATCAGCGCCAGTTTATTGAGTTTGCGCTTAGCAAGCAGGTACTAAAGTTTGGCGAATTTACGCTGAAATCCGGGCGCAAAAGCCCCTATTTCTTCAACGCCGGGCTATTTAATACCGGGCGCGATCTGGCACTGCTAGGCCGTTTTTATGCCGAAGCGCTGGTGGATTCCGGCATCGAGTTCGATTTGCTGTTTGGCCCAGCCTACAAAGGTATTCCGATTGCGACCACCACCGCCGTTGCGCTGGCGGAACACCACGATAAAGATTTACCGTACTGCTTTAACCGTAAAGAGGCGAAGACCCATGGTGAAGGCGGTAATCTGGTAGGTAGCGCACTTGAGGGGCGTGTCATGCTGGTGGATGATGTTATCACCGCGGGAACAGCAATTCGTGAGTCGATGGAGATTATTCAGGCTAATGGCGCTACGCTTGCTGGGGTACTGATTTCTCTTGATCGTCAGGAACGCGGTCGTGGCGAGATTTCAGCGATTCAGGAAGTGGAACGTGATTATGGTTGCAAGGTAATTTCGATCATTACCCTGAAAGACCTGATTGCGTATCTGGAAGAGAAGCCTGAGATGGCAGAACATTTGGCAGCAGTGCGGGCATACCGAGAAGAGTTTGGGGTTTAATCGTCGCTGAATTGCCCGGTGGCGTTAAGCTTACCGGGCCTACGGGTTGCACAGGCCGGATAAGACAAAGTCGCCATCCGGCAATCGTGTTACTGCAATTGAGCGGCAACCAGCGGCCAGCGGGTGTCAAAATCATCCGTTGGTCGATACTTAAATTCGCTACGTACAAACCGGGACAACATTCCTTCGCAGAAAGCCAGTAACTGGCTGGCCAGCAGCGTTTCATCCACCGTGTAACCTTCGCCTTCACGCATTCTTTTTTCGCGCAGAACCTGGCGTAACTGGGCCTCAATACGTTCGAAAAGCTGGTTAATGCGGCCTTGCAGACGATCCTGTTCAAACATGAGCGCATGCCCGGTCAGAATGCGCGTCAGACCGGGGTTACGTTCACCGAAGCCTAAAATCAGCAGAACGATCAGACGCAGACGTGCGCTGGTGTCCTTTTCATCTTTTAAGATCAGATTGATACGGGTAATCAGACTATCTTCGATAAACTCAATCAGGCTATCGAACATGCGGGTCTTGCTGGGAAAATGGCGATACAACGCCGCTTCGGAAACGCCTACAGAGGCTGCCAGTTTCGCTGTCGTGATGCGTTGGCTTCCATCGCTGGACTCAAGCATCAGTGCCAGAGACTGAAGTATTTCTTCGCGACGATTCCTTTTCGCAGTTTGCTTTTCTACCATGTTACAAAATACCCCTGAAAATAAGCTCTTGCCAGGCAGGCATCCACACAGCGACCGCAAACGGCTGTTTGCGGTGTGTTATTGCGTTATTACGCTGTGGGATACTTTTCTGCGGGTTACTTGCGCCCGGAATGGCCGAAGCCACCTTCGCCACGATCGGTGGCTTCAAACTCTTCCACCAGATTAAATTCAGCCTGCACGACCGGTACAAATACCATCTGCGCGATACGTTCGCCCGGTTCAATCGTGAAGCTGTCCTGACCACGGTTCCAGATAGATACCATCAATTGTCCTTGATAGTCGGAATCAATCAGACCGACCAGGTTGCCCAGTACGATGCCGTGCTTATGGCCCAGCCCGGAACGTGGCAACATCACCGCCGCCAGAGAGGGATCGGCAATGTGGATGGCTAACCCGGTTGGCACCAGCGTAGTTGCACCTGGCGCCAGCTCTACGGCGTCATCAAGACAAGCACGCAGGTCAAGTCCGGCAGAGCCAGAAGTGGCGTACGTCGGGAGCGGAAATTGTTGCCCTACGCGCGGGTCCAGAATCTTAACGTCGATTTTTTTCATCATAACGGGTCACGATCTCGTCGAGTAATAATTGGCCCAGGAGTTCTTTACGCTCAAGCGGTAAGATTTTATCTCCATCTTGCCAAAAAAGGTGTAATGCGTTGCTGTCGCTGTTAAACCCTTGATTTGATAGCGAAACGTCGTTAGCACAGATCACATCAAGGTTTTTGCGGATGCGTTTTTGCCGGGCATATTCTTCCACATTATTTGTTTCGGCGGCAAACCCAACGACAAAAGGACGATTAGCATCCAGTGCGGCAACACCGGCGATAATATCCGGGTTTTTGACCATTTTTACTGTTAATTCATCACCCTGCGTCGCCTGTTTTTTGATTTTTTCGGGGGCGACGGTCTCGGCGCGATAATCAGCGACTGCGGCGCAGCCGATAAAAATATGCTGTTGCTGCACCACAGATTGCACGGCGGCTTGCATCTCCAGTGCGGTCATCACATCAATGCGCTGTACAAATGGCGGTGTGGGTAACGAAACAGGTCCCGACACTAGCGTGACGTTTGCCCCGCGTTTTGCGGCTGCGGCTGCGATAGCAAATCCCATTTTTCCGGAGCTGTGATTGGAAATGTAACGCACGGGATCCAGCGGTTCACGCGTCGGGCCCGCCGTAATCATGATATTGAGATGTTGCAGATCGTTGACAGGCGAGAAATGTTCTGCGGCCATATCGACAATCGTCAACGGATCCAGCATGCGTCCAGGACCGACATCGCCACATGCCTGGCTACCACTGTCAGGACCCCAAATGAGCATACCTCGCGAGGCAAGAATGCTCAGATTGTGCTGGGTCGCGGCAGCGCGGTACATCTGCTGGTTCATGGCTGGCAGCACAGCAACAGGAGCAGGCGTTGCCAGACAAATCGTTGAAACCAGATCGTTAGCCATCCCCGCGGCGACGCGGGCAATCAGGTCTGCCGTAGCAGGCGCCAAAATAACCAGGTCGGCCCATTTCCCCAGCTCAATGTGGCCCATCGCGGCTTCGGCGGCGGGGTCAAGCAGGCTGTCGGAAACGGGATAACCCGAAACCGCTTGTAAGCTCAGGGGAGTAATAAACGCTTTTGCCGCTTCGGTCATCGCCACGCGGACGTCAGCGCCGCGTTCCCGTAAACGACGCACCAGTTCAGGGGTTTTGTACGCAGCAATGCCGCCACTGACGCCAAGTACGATTTTTTTACCGGCCAGGCTCATCATGATCTTTCCTGTTGGGTTTCACCAGAAGGCGGATATTTTATCACAATCCGCAATGAGTCGTGCTTTTGCCCGCGCTTCAGTTTGCGAGCCGCTACGAAGAAGTGATAACAGAGCGTCGATTCGCGACAAGCGTTATGCCACTATGCGGACGCGAAAGGAGGGGAAAGCATGGAAAATACAGGACGTATGATGCCCCGGGAAAAGCTGTTGGCGCAGGGGGCTGGTTCACTTAGCGATGTTGAGCTACTGGCGCTTTTTTTACGCACCGGGATTCTGGGTAAAGATGTGCTGACGTTGGCAAAAGAGTTGATCCAGCATTTTGGTTCGCTGTATGGCCTGTTATCAGCAGACTATATGGCGTTTAGCCACGTTCACGGCATTGGCCTGGCGAAGTATGCACAGCTTAAAGGGATTGCCGAACTGGCAAGGCGCTACCATAACGTGCGAGTGATGGAAGAGCGCGCGTTACTTAGCCCGGAAATGGCGCGAGAATTTCTGCAAAGCCAGCTCGCGCAAGAGGAACGCGAGATCTTTCTGGTGATCTTTATGGATTCTCAACATCGTGTGATTAAACACAGCAAACTTTTTTCCGGCACGCTTAGCCATGTTGAGGTGCATCCACGAGAAATTGTGCGTGAAGCGATAAAAATGAATGCGTCAGCGGTGATCCTTGCCCATAATCACCCTTCGGGTTGTGCAGAGCCGAGTAAAGCAGATAAACTCATCACCGAGCGTGTTGTGAAATGCTGTCAGTTCATGGATATCCGGGTGCTTGATCATCTGGTCATTGGGCGCGGAGAGTACGTTTCTTTTGCGGAACGCGGTTGGATTTAACGCACTTTACGCGATCCATCGGGATCTTTGTCTGTTCGGGACTTGAGCATAACGCCGGGTCAGCGTATACTACGCCACCTTTGAGAATCTCGGGTTTGGCATTTGGGCCTGGCAATCGAGAGTTCACTTAGAACTACGCGATGACCGGGCTGTAAAGCCTGACGAGGCGCCGATACCCCATACGAAGCTCGAGCTAATTTGATTTTTGGAGAATAGACATGTCCCGAGTCTGCCAAGTTACTGGCAAGCGTCCGGTGACCGGTAACAACCGTTCCCACGCACTGAACGCGACTAAACGCCGTTTCCTGCCTAACCTGCACTCTCACCGTTTCTGGGTTGAGAGCGAAAAGCGTTTTGTCACCCTGCGTGTATCTGCTAAAGGTATGCGTGTTATTGATAAGAAAGGCATCGAAACAGTTCTGTCTGAACTGCGTGCCCGTGGCGAAAAGTACTAAGTACTAAGAGGAAATAAATCATGGCTAAAGGTATTCGTGAGAAAATCAAGCTGGTTTCTTCTGCTGGTACTGGTCACTTCTATACCACTACGAAGAACAAACGTACTAAGCCGGAAAAACTGGAACTGAAAAAATTCGATCCAGTTGTCCGTCAGCACGTTCTCTACAAAGAAGCGAAAATCAAGTAATTCTCGCTTTGATGTAATAAAAAACCTCGCTTCGGCGGGGTTTTTTGTTTTCTGGCCGTCCCCATATTAATGTGACCTGATACATCGCCGGAGATACTATGCCTGAATTACCTGAAGTCGAAACCAGCCGCCGTGGTATTGAGCCGCATCTGGTTGGGGCAACGATTATGCACGCGACTGTGCGTAACGGTCGTTTGCGTTGGCCGGTATCCGAGGAAATCTACCGGTTGAGTGATAAACCCGTTCTCAGCGTACAGCGGCGCGCGAAATACCTGTTGCTGGAACTGTCGGATGGTTGGATTATCATTCATCTGGGGATGTCGGGTAGTTTGCGTATCCTTCCTGAAGAGCTTCCGGCAGAAAAGCATGACCACGTCGACTTAGTGATGAGTAACGGCAAAGTTCTGCGCTATACCGATCCTCGCCGTTTTGGCGCCTGGCTGTGGACGACAGAGCTCGATGGGCATAATGTTCTCGCTCATCTTGGACCAGAGCCACTGAGCGACGATTTCAACGCCAGTTATCTGCAGCAGAAATGCGCGAAGAAGAAAACCGCGATTAAACCCTGGCTGATGGATAACAAGCTGGTGGTGGGGGTAGGTAATATCTATGCCAGCGAGTCGCTGTTTGCAGCGGGTATCCATCCTGACCGTCTGGCGTCATCTTTGTCGCAGGATGAGTGCGAACTACTGGTGCGCGTCATTAAGGCGGTTTTGCTGCGTTCGATCGAACAGGGTGGAACGACGCTGAAGGACTTCCTGCAAAGCGACGGTAAGCCGGGCTATTTTGCCCAGGAACTGCAGGTCTATGGGAGAGAAGGCGAACCCTGTCGCGTATGCGGCGCGCCGATCATTGCGACAAAACACGCCCAGCGTACGACGTTCTACTGCCGTCGCTGTCAGAAATAACATTCGTTGCTGGCCGGATAAGCTTTATGTCTTATCCGGGCAGACGTATTACTTTAGTTTACTCATTAACGCCTGATGGACGTTTTCCGGCAGAAAGTGCGTCACATCTCCCTGGTGGCGGGCGACTTCTTTCACCAGTGACGATGAGATAAATGACCACTCTTTAGACGGCATCAGAAAGACGCTTTCCAGTTGCGGCATCAGGTGGCGGTTCATGTGGGCCAACTGCATTTCATACTCAAAATCTGCTACCGCGCGCAGGCCACGGATCAGAATGTTAGCCTGATTATCACGGGCAAAGTTTGCCATTAAGTCGCTGAATCCCAGAACTTCCACATTGCCGAGATGCGCCGTTGCCTGTTGCGCCAGTTCGACGCGTTCTTCAAGGGTAAACATCGGTTTTTTACTGGGACTTGCGGCAATCGCCAGGATCACGTGATCGAACATGCTGGTCGCACGCGTCACGATATCAAGATGGCCGTTAGTTATGGGATCAAAGGTTCCTGGATAAATCGCCCGTTTTTGCATGATTTGCCTCAATGCGTTTTGGGTGGCAGATAAGGTTCCAGCAGCTGCAGCAGGCGCTGTAGCGCGCCCTGATTTTGATACAGGACTTCAACTGCATGACGGCCATAAAAATTACGATAATCGGCATCGGTCAGTAAAGAAGAGACCTCTTTCACCAGCGTGGTTGCGTCGGTGACGGTGATCAATCCGCTTGCCTGTTCGAGACGAGCACAAATATCTTTAAAATTAAAGGTATGTGGCCCCATCAGTACCGGAATGGCGTGTGCCGCGGCTTCCAGTGGGTTGTGTCCGCCACGTTCAACCAGTGAACCACCGACAAAAGCAAGGTCAGCAATGCCGTAAAGCAACATCAGCTCGCCCATGGTGTCGCCGATAACGACCTGAGTATCTGAGGATGGAACTTCGCCAGAAGAGCGTGTGGTATAGCTTAGCCCAGCCTGGCGTACGAGGTTAATGGCATCCGGGAATCGCTCAGGATGTCTGGGAACCAGGATCAGCAAAAGATTAGGAAACTGATTTAATAACGCCTGGTGGGCTGCAATGATAATGCTTTCTTCACCATCGTGCGTGCTGGTTGCAATCCACACCGGGCGATGAGGCGCCCATTGACGACGCAACGTAATCGCTTTGGCGGCCAACTGTGGCGTGACGGAAATATCAAACTTCAGGCTGCCGGTGACGGTGACCTGATTGCTCCTGGCGCCAAGCGTAATAAAACGAGCGCCATCTTCTTCGTTCTGTGCGGCAATCAACGTAATTCGACGCAGTAGCTTACCAACAAATTTGCCTAATTTTGCGTAGCCAGCGGCTGAACGCGCAGAAAGCCGTGCGTTGGCGATGACCAGAGGAATACCGCGTTTATGGAGTGCCGCGATCAGATTTGGCCACAGCTCGGTTTCCATGATTAACACCAGCTTGGGGTCAACTTTATTCAGGAAACGGTTCAAAGCATCCGGTAAATCGTATGGCAAATAAATGTGCTGAACGTCAGTACCAAACGCGGATTGTACGCGCTCAGAGCCGGTTGGCGTCATGGTGGTTACCGTGATCGGTAAGTCGGGATAACGATGTCGCAGAGCACGGACTAATGGAATAGCTGCCAGCGTTTCGCCCACAGAAACTGAGTGAAGCATGATGCCGCCTGGTTTTAGCGGACGGCGGTAAAAACCGTAGCGTTCACCCCAGCGTTTACGGTAGGCCGGAGCCTTACGTCCGCGCACCCAAAGCCGTATCCAGATCAAAGGCTGAATAAGGTAGAAAAGGGCGGTGTAAAGCAATTCGAGCATAATGGTAGCTAACTTATGAATGTGCTGGGGATTCTATGTATTTAACTATGGCTTTACCATCATTTTTATCCAGGTCGCAGCAAAACGATGGAATCGTCGCGGCACTGTTTTAATCGGCGGCATTTTTAAAAATGCCTATGAACGTACTGACGCGGCTTAACGTCTTGTGCGGCGTGTGTTTTAAGGTGAATGCGTTAATTTTATATCTTTTTGTTTTTAATGATTTATTTCTTTATTTTGTTCAAAAAATATTCGTTTCGGAATGCGTGGTAATAAATGATATACTACTGCGCAATTTCAGGTAGCTAGCCGGCAGAAACGTTTCGAAAACATGGGCGGTAAACTTTGGATGTATCAGACCTGCTATGCCTGGCGACGCGATGCGGATATTAATGCATGAATATTGCTTTTTGTTTGTACAAGTATTTCCCCTATGGTGGGCTACAGCGTGATTTTCTGCGAGTAGCGCTCACGGTTGCTGCGCGAGGTCATCATGTCCAGGTGTTTACCCAGTCATGGCAGGGCGAACGTCCGGAAGGACTCGAAATTATACTCGTACCCGTCACAGCCAGAACTAATCATGGGAAAAACGAGCAATATTATCAGTGGGTTCAGAATTATTTAAGTCAGCATCCCGTCGATCGTATCGTTGGTTTTAATAAAATGCCTGGGTTGGATGTGTATTACGCCGCCGACGTTTGCTATGCGGAAAAGGTCGCCCGCGAGAAGGGCTTCTTCTATAAGTTGACGCGTCGGTATCGGCACTACTCTGCATTTGAAAAAGCGACGTTTCAACAAGGTTCCGGTACCACGCTTTTGATGTTAACCGATAAGCAAATCGGTGATTTCAAACAGCATTATCATACCGAGAGCCAGCGTTTTCGTATTCTGCCGCCAGGTATCTACCCAGACAGAAAATACAGCCTGCAACCTGAAAACAGCAGGCAGATTGTCAGAGAAAAGAATGGTATTGCTCTCGATCAGTTCCTGCTTCTGCAGGTCGGATCAGATTTCAAGCGTAAAGGTGTGCCAAGAAGCTTACACGCGTTGGCTTCTTTACCTGAGACTATACGTCACCGTACTCAGTTGATGGTTGTTGGTCAGGATAGGGCCGATCGTTATCGTGCTCTGGCCCGCCAATTGGGTATTGAAAAGCATGTGCAATTCTTCTCGGGGCGAGATGATGTCGCTGAATTGATGTCCGCTGCTGATTTATTGCTTCACCCGGCAGTTCAGGAAGCCGCTGGTATTGTCTTGCTAGAAGCCGTAGTAGCCGGGCTGCCAGTATTAACTACTGAGGTATGCGGCTACGCAGGTTATATCACTGCCGCCCGATGCGGCGTGGTGATTCCTGAACCTTTTGCGCAGGAAAATTTGAATACAGCGCTTTTCGATGCGCTGCAAAATAATGAGCAGAGAAGTCGTTGGGCTGGAAATGCGCGACATTTTGCTGATACAGAAGATCTCTACAGTCTGGCAGATAAAGCTGCAGATATCATTTTAGGTCTCGAAAATGATTGAATTGAAAGAACCATTTGCCACGCAATGGCAAGGAAAAGACCCGTTCACGGAAGTCACTAAGCTGGATGGCGAGGTTTTTCGCGCTCTGGAAACTCGGCGTACCCTGCGTTTTGAGATGATGGGAAAAGGTTACTTTCTTAAATATCATCATGGGACCACGCTTAAAGAAGTGGTGAAAAACCTTATTTCTCTGCGCATGCCTGTGCTTGGCGCGGACCGGGAGTGGCTGGCGATTCACCGTTTGCAAGCACTGAATGTGGATACAATGACGGGGGTTGCTTTTGGACAGAAAGGGCTGAATCCGTTAGAGCGAACCTCATTTATTATCACCGAGGATCTTTCTCCTGCCATCAGTCTTGAAGATTTTTGCGCCAACTGGGGAGTTGAACGGCCCGATTTTGTATTAAAACGGACCATTATTACCCGCGTGGCGGAAATGGTGGGTAAAATGCATCGAGGTGGGGTAAATCATCGGGATTGTTATATTTGCCATTTCCTGCTCCAACAGCCGATGCCAGCAGATGTTGCGGATATCAAACTCTCTGTGATTGATCTACATCGTGCTCAAATACGTCAGCAGGTACCACGCCGCTGGCGGGATAAGGATTTGATCGGGCTCTATTTCTCCTCACTGGAAATTGGTCTAACGTCCAGAGATATCTACCGTTTTTTACGTGTCTATTTTTCGATGCCATTACGTGAAATCTTTCGTCAGGAAGTCAGGTTGTTTGAACAGGCTGTCACAAAAGCGCAAAAAATAAGACAAAGAACAATAAGAAAAGCGCTATAAATTACACATGGAGTTTGAGGCTATTTTATTATGAACAACGATTTCCAGAAGTTGATCATTCAAAAACATATCATCGACAGCTCTATGCATGACAAGAGTAAAAAACTAAGCGTTGCGTATGGTGTCGATCGTAATTTTTTGTTTGGTTCTGGCATTTCTATGACCTCAGTATTAGTGAATAATCCTGATATTGATATCCATTTTTATATCGCCACTGACTATATCGATGACGACTATCTGGAAAGCATAAAACGACTGACACAAATGTACAGTACGACCGTGACTGTCCTTGTTTTCGATAATGCGGCATTTCGTGAACTACCGATTACGAAATCATGGACTTATGCAATGTACTATCGTTACTTTGCATTTGAATATTTAAGCGCCGAATTAAGCTCGGTACTGTATCTGGATGCCGACGTCATTTGTAAAGGTTCTCTACGAGAGTTTACCGAGGTTCATTTTTGTGGGGAATATGCTGCTGTCATTAATGATATTGATGAAGTGCGGATTAAATCCGGTACCAGACTCGGTATCCCTGAACTGAGTAATGGGTATTTTAATTCTGGTGTTGTATTTGCGAATCTCAAAGTATGGCGTGAGCAGCAGTTGTTAACCAAAGCATTTTCTATATTAGAAAAACGCCAAAAAGAATTACTTTATTTCGATCAGGACGTACTCAATATTTTATTTGTCGGAAATGTTATTTTCCTGAGGAGAGACTTTAACTGCATTTATGAAGTTGATCGGGAACTCAAAAATAAAAACGATAAAACTTATCAGGATTTCATTACCGACGATACGGTATTAATTCACTATGCCGGTGTCACTAAACCATGGCATTCATGGGCCAAATACCCGGTGGCTAAATTTTTTATTGAGGCATATCAGAAATCCGCATGGGCAGAAAAGTCTCTGTTAAACGCAAACACAGCCAAGTTGTATAAACGTAAGTCACGACATGAAAGAGTGCAGCGAAAATATATCCGTTCTGTGCTAAGTCATGTTATGTATATAAAAAATAAGTTACATAGCTCTAAGGCTCATTGAAATTAAAAACAGTAACTTATTGATAATAAATTAAATAGGTGTAGCGAATGAACTTTGATTGTCATCAGTCTATAACAAAGATCCTTGATTTTAATCAAGCGCCATCTGAACAACAAACACAGCTCAATATCGCCTGGGGTGTGGACAAAAACTTTATGTTTGGTGCTGCAATCTCGATGACATCAGTGCTATTGCATAATAAAGATCTGAATATCCACTTTCATCTTTTTACTGATTATATTGATGCTGATTACCAGCAACGTATTGCAAAATTAGCAGAGCAATTTGCAACTAACATCTCAATTTACATTATGGATGCTAATGGGTTAAAAATATTACCTAGTGGTAATGCCTGGTCGCATGCAATGTACTTTAGATTCATTGCCTTTGAATATCTTGCTGAGAAAATAAATTCGCTTTTATACATTGATGCGGATGTGATTTGCAAAGGTTCACTTGAAGAGCTAACCCAAATTGAACTTGGTGAGTATGTGGCTGCTGTAATTACAGATGTTGATGATAGCCCTGCCAGAGATATTGAAGAAAATAGAGATTATTTCAATTCTGGTGTCATTTTTGCAAATCTTAAAAAGTGGAAAGAAGAAGATTTTATCAACGCAGCCTTTGATATTTTATTGGATAAAAAAAATAAGCTTGCATTCCCGGATCAGGATGTTTTGAATATTCTCTTCTTAAAGAAAGTGATCTTTCTGGAAAGAAGGTTTAATGCTATTTACGGCATAAAACAAGAGCTAAAAAGCAAAGATCTTGCAAAATATAAAGAATATATAACACCCGATACTATTCTAATCCATTATGTCGGCGTGACTAAGCCGTGGAACTCTTGGGCAAACTATCCTTCGGCACAGTACTTTGTTGAAGCGTGGAAAGCTTCTCCATGGGCAGATGTTCCTTTGTTAGCAGCCAGAACACCAAAACAATACAAAAAGAAATCACGGCATGAAAGGCTACAAGGAAAGTATTTCGCTTCAGTAATTAGCTATATCGGCTATTTACGAGCAAAGTTACAAAGTAAGTAAAAAAACTCCCGAAAGGGAGTTTTTTATTTAGCGCAGTTTTGTCTTGAGATATTTTATATACCATTTGATAGAAGCACAATAATTTCCCCTTTTGACTTCCTGACGGGAGTAGACCCGATAATCAGTAGGTCTCATGCGCGGAGCGTAGGAACGCATTTCTGTATACCGCCATGGTGTGAAATGATGGTAGAAGAGGTAAAGTTGTTGTGAAAGCCCGGAGTGTTCTTTGTACCAAGGCTTTCTTCCTCCGGTGAAATGGATAATGCGTGGCAGGATATCTTTTTGATAGAAGAAACACTCTTTTTGTTGGTCGTTAAACCAGTTAAACAAAAAATTCCATCGATTATCAATAAATTTGACGTTGCCACCCATTGCAATATTCAAGGCATCTTGGTCTGGGTAGGGAAGACTTTCTCCTCGATCAAATAAAATCTGATTGGCTTTTGTTTCAATATCATTTTCAAGCCATTTTTTTATGTTTATGTACAGAAATCCGGAGTTAAAATAAGAGGAAGTGCTAAGTTTCAAGCGTTTAGCATTTTTATTATCAGTGTTATTTAACGAATCATGACTGGCAGCACAAATTACTTCACTAATATCAATACTATTAATTTCATGGATTTTGTCGAAGCACAGAGTATCAGCATCTAAATAGATAAAATGCTCTACTTTATCTTTAAGCAGACGAGGTACGGCCAGCCTCATATAGATTGAACGGTTCAGGTGTTTGATTGCAAAGTCATTGTTATATTTTTCAATCTCTTCTTTATCAATATTGATAACCTGAATTTTATCGCTGGTTACGCGCAGTTTATTGATTTCGTTGTCTGAGACGTCATAGACAAAAACGAAAAATGACAGGTCTTGTCCTGGGTTGTTCATTATGACGGACATAATGGACACTGCTACATACTCCAGATAATTAGCATCTGTACAGTAAGCAATATTAATAACGTTATTTTTGTTGTCCATCTATACTTTCTCATTGCCTTTATTATTGCCACTATCATGAAGTACCCTATCGATAGCGTCAATCACGGCTTGCTCCGGTATCCATGTTAAATATTTTTTTGACCTGTCGAGTTCATCTCTGGGAGGCATGGGATGGTAATCGCCAGCCCAAATCAATACAGCATTATCTGACCATGGTCTCCATTGCTGATAATTGGTTGCCCCAAACAGGCAGACCTGTGGTGTCCCTAATGCTGCCGCCATATGCATAGGTGCAGAATCGACCCCGATGTAAAGAACCGCATGGTCGATCAACGCGGCCAATTGCAGGAAGGTTGTTTTGCCTGCCAGTGTCAGGTCAGGTGATGATTGACACTGTTCAGCAATACGCTGGACTTGCTGTTGTTCACTCACTGCTGGCCCACAGGTTAGGTAAACATGCAGACCACGCTGATGCAGATAGTCAATCACATGGGCAAATTTATCATCATCCCAACATTTGAATTCTTGTCTGGCTGTCGGTTGAATAACGACATATTTTTGTGAAGGTAATGCCGGAAGTTGGGAAACCAAATAGTGGTAATCATCCTGGCGGTAGTGCAGTGACATCTCTTTTTTCAGATCGGTCTCGCTAAACCCAACACCTTTTAGAATGGAGAGATTTTGTTCAACTATGTGCGTACCGGTCAGCGGTGTAACCCGTGAAAAAAGCTTGTTCCATTGTTTCTTATCACGCTCAAATGCAATTGAGGGGCGACGTAATGAGGCAATAAGAGCGCCAATCGGCCACTGCTCGGTTAAATTAACGATCAGGTCGTAGTGATTTTTTTTCAGTTGTTGGCGCACCGAAAGATAATTTTTTACTGTATCTAAAAGGCCTTTCTTTTTCTCAATTAGATAAAACTCATTAATACTTTCATTTGCTGCCAAAATTGATTTTGTATCTTTATAAAGAAGCAGATCGATTTGAGCATGAGGATAACGAGCCCGAATGCTGGCAATGACAGGAGTTGTTAATAGAACATCACCATAAAATTTGAGCTTGCAAATAAGAACACGGTCGACTTTATCAAACATGTTAAAATCCCTTCCGAAACAATAAATTTTTGCATGCAGATAGTATCTTGTACCTTATTTCAGAAATTGAGCGGTCGATATGCGGATATTTCATCTTAAGGATTATTTTGTTTTTAACGATTTTGGTATCGCAGCATGCAAGTGCATTCTGAATGTCATTTAACATACTTTCATTATAACGATAGTAGCCTTTCTTTTTACGTAAAAGTTTGCGGCCTTCCAGAAAACAATTGATGATCATTAATGTGGCGACAGTACGTTTTTCTTTATTTTTATTCACATACTTATACATTTTTCGCATAGCAAAGAAGATGCTGTCCGCATCGCTATCAATAATATTTTCGGTAATGCCTTTGTCATTTAATCGATAGTAATAAAGCTGGTTCTCTATTTTTAAAATAGAACGACATTTGAAATATTGGAACGGGCAAAAAATGACATCTTCATAACGACGATGTTCTTCGAATCGATCGTTGCCAATAATGTCGCGGTGAAAGATTTTTGTCATAAGATGCCATTGCCCGGCACGAAATGTTGGCAACAGGGGAGCATAGTTATCATCAGCCAACATAATTTCGTGTTCGGCTAAAGCCTGCTTTGCAGCAGGTTTATTCTGATACAGATTGTTGATATCCCTGGTTAAGTTGAATTCCACGATATCATATTTTCCCTCCCTTAATTTAGGGAGGAGAATAGTGAAATAATCCTTACAGACAAGGTCATCGCTGTCGACAAAACCAATATACTTTCCCGTTGCATGCGCAAGCCCAACGTTACGGGTGATTGCAACACCTTGATTTTTTTGGTTTATATATTTAACGTTGTTGCAGCTATGCTCACGATAAAATGCCTTGATACATTCTTCTGTTAAATCTGTTGAGCCATCATTAACAATTATTATCTCCACCTCGTCAGTAACGCTCTGATGGATAGATGCCAACGTCGCCGTGATAAATTCGGCATTGTTGTATGCAGGTATTATAATGCTCAATAAATAACCTGAAGCATTAATCATGGCATTTTTCTCTCGTTGGATTTCGAGCTCAGCATTACTGCTACGCATAACGCCAGTACGCTGCTCAAGGCTTCACCTTTGGCATATAGTAATAAATCACTCAGGCCATAGATAGCGATAGCGCCTGAGATGACAAACAACAGAGGACTACGTTGCCAGTAAGCTCTTAAAAACATAGCGGTATAGAGCAAGAGTAGCACAACAACTCCGGGGATACCCTTCAGCGAATAGGTATCGATAATTTCGTTATGCAGATGGATGTCAACATAGGCGAGAGCCCCTTGCATTGCGACATTTTGTAATGCGAACGCTTTGATTTCTGCATCTCGTTGTTCAAGTGATTGTCCCCAGAGGTGTGCGTTTCCTGCTTTGATACCGACCTGTTGCATCGCAAATCGCGCGCCAATTGATGTATTACTGTTACTCTGGCTGTAAGAATGCAAGTCGGTCATCAGATTCTGGTAGCGCACCTCAATAACCGATTTTAGCGGAATAGTTGCCAAACCGCCGAGTATTATAAAGGCTAGCAATGCTCTTAATAACATTCTGTGATTATGTCGGTAGTGCATGAAAAATAGCCCAATACTCAGGATTGGATAGACCAGAATGGCCGCTCGGGTCTGTGTCATAACCATGACAGCAAGAGAGAGCAAAAAATGCAAAAGATAGAGTAAAACAGTGTGTTTTAGTCGCAGATTAAGGATGGCCTGTGATGCTAACAAAGCGATAAATGTCAGGCCGTAAGCCGCTCCGGTTGGATGTTCAAAACCGAGAGCAACACGGTAGTTCATCGGTTCTGGTGCCACAGCAAGCTGATAGCCTGCAAAAAGATACAGACCGATGGCGGTAATAATGCACCAGATATTGGTGAAACGAGGTTTGATTGCGCATGAGGTATGTGTTGCCAAAGCAGTAAGAACCAGCGCGGCAAACAGCATCACTTTGCCACCGTTCTGATATGAGCGGTAGGCTCCGGTAAAGGCTGAGCCTGGTTGTTTAAATATTTCTACCCAAAAAATCTGCAGCAAACCGAAGAGCAGCAACATAAAAGGCAAAACCAGATTCTTTTTCTCACTGCATAGATACTTTAAGTTTTTACCTATAAGAGGCAGAGACAGAGCCGTGGAGAAAATAAATATCTTCAGCGCTTCATCTGGATTGACCAGCACCATCCCGAGAGTAGCAAGTATCCCGGCATAAAATAAGCAGTATACAAAATCGAATGGATTATTTTTTATACTATATATAAAGCGAGAAAACATGTGTTGCTGAAGCATGGTTCATCTCTTAAAGTTAAAGCAAATTATTATCAACCAGCGATGCGTTGACTAAACTAGCATGCAGATCCTGCAATTTTCCGGAATGACTCTGTTGTGTATATTGGTTTTTCCCATATCCCCCAATCAGTCCCGGATCCGTTGGGCCATACAGCGTAATATTTGGGCGATCCAATGCGGCGGTTAAATGGCTTAGGCCTGTATCAACCGATACTACAAATTTGGCCCCTGCGAGGACACGGGCGACCTCTTCCAGACTCATTCGTGGCAGGACATCAACGTAAGGGAACCCTTCCGCCAGTCGCCTGGCACGCGCTTCTTCATGCGCGGCTCCCCAGGGCAGTTTAATGCGTATGCCTGCATTGTTTAACAGGCCAATCAGCTCCCGCCAGTTGGCTTCCGGCCAGTGCTTATCATCACGGGTCGTGGCATGCAGAAACACCGCATATTGCCCTGCATCAGCATTTACTTCTGTCAAAAAATGCTGAGCGATAGCGTAATCACCCTGCGATTGCGGTTTGTTATATCCCAGACTTTTCGCAAACAATTCACGCGTGCGTTCTACGGCATGCTGTTGTTTGGCAATATGATGCTTGCGATTATAAAACAGGCTCGCCAGCGGTTCACGGACCGTGCTCCAGTCCATACCATGCTTGATCCCGTGAGCCAGACGAGTAACCAGCGCTGCGCTTTTTACCAACCCCTGCGCATCAATTATCGCGTCATACTGCAGTAAACGGACCGCATCGCGGAACGTTTTACGCTCAGCTTTAATCGGCGCTGAAAACCACGCTTTACGCCAGCGGCGGATCGCTACCGGAATCACGCGGTCAACGGCCGAATGCCAGGAGGGGATCTGAGCGAACCCTTCTTCCACCACCCAGTCAAAGTGAATATCCGGTATGGCCTGCTGCGCATCGGTTAATGCGGGCAACGTATGCAGCACATCGCCCATAGACGATGTTTTAACGATCAGAACCCGCATCCGTCAGGCTTCCTCTTGTAACAACAGGTCATTAAGTTCTTCCAGTACGCGCTGAGGAGTAATGTCGATCAGGCTCTGATGATAGCCTTCTGCTGCATCGCCTTTACGCACTTTGTGGTAGCCCGTAATCAGGCGGACGACTCGCGCTTTGTGCGACAACGGCGGGGTAAAGTCCGGACTACTTGGGCCATATAATGCTACCAGAGGTCGATTCAACGCGGCGGCAACGTGCATTAATCCAGAATCATTGGTGACAACCGCTTTGCAGGCAGCGAGAAGAATGACTGCCTGCTCCAGCTGTGTCTCACCCGCCAGATTGCGGCACCAGGACTGCTGTTCAAGGCTCAGCGTAGCGAGGATCTCATTTCCGGCTTCGTTGTCTTTTGCAGAGCCAAACAACACAATCTGGTGGCCTTCATCGATTAATTGTTTCGCCAGTTCCGCATAGTGGTAATGCGGCCAGCGTTTCGCCGGACCAAATTCCGCACCAGGGCAAAAACCGATGATGGGGCGTTCGGCAGAAAGAGAGAACTGACTACAGGTCAGGGATTTTTCACCTTCGCTGACCTGCAACTGTGGCCATAGCAGAGGCTGCGGCAAATCTTTGGCCGTCAGCATCACACCTTTATCATAGGCCAGAGCCACATAGCGCTCGACCATCAACGGCCATGCTTCTTTATCCAGCACGCGCGCATCGTTTAGCAGGCCGTAGCGCATCTCGCCACGCCAGCCGGTACGATGGGGGATGCCAGCAAAAAACGGCACCAGAGCGGATTTAAAAGAATTCGGCAGCACCCAGGCGCGATCATAGCGTCTTTCACGCAGACTATGACCGAGCTTACGGCGCTCGCCGATCTCTAGCGCGCCGTGTCCCAGCGGCATGGCGATGGCTTCGTTGACTTCAGGCATACGCGACAGCAGCGGACGGCACCACGCCGGTGCCATCACGTCGATTATCGCCTGGGGATAGCGCGCCTTGAGCGTGCGATAGAGACTTTGCGACATCATCATGTCGCCCACCCATGACGGGCCGATCACCAGTATTTTCATGCTAACTTCTTACGCGTCGCGGTTCAGCCAGGCCATATATTCCGTTACGCCTTCGGCAACGGTCTTAAACGGCTTGTCATAGCCCGCTGCGCGCAGGTTAGTCAGATCTGCCTGAGTAAATGCCTGGTAGCGGCCTTTCAGTTTTTCCGGGAATGGAATGTACTCAATGCTGCCTTTTTTATGGTACGCCAGCGTTGCATCGGCAACGGCCTGGAAAGATTCCGCGCGACCGGTGCCGAGGTTAAAGATGCCGGATACCCCGTTTTCGAGGAACCACAGATTTACCGCCGCCACATCGCCAACATAAACGAAATCACGTTTGAAGTTTTCACTGCCTTCGAACAGTTTTGGTGTTTCGCCATTGTTAAGCTGGGTATTGAGGTGGAAAGCGACGCTTGCCATGCTGCCTTTGTGGCCTTCGCGCGGTCCGTAGACGTTGAAATAGCGGAAGCCAACAATCTGAGAGTTGGCTTCTGGCAGGATCTGACGCACGTATTCGTCGAACAGGAATTTTGAGTAGCCATAGACGTTCAGCGGTTTCTCATATTCACGGGATTCGATGAAATCAGACGTACGACCGCCGTAAGTCGCGGCGGAAGAGGCGTACAGGAACGGAATTTCGCGCTCCAGGCAGTAGTGCAGCAGCTCTTTGGAGTATTGATAATTGTTATCCATCATATACTTGCCATCCCACTCGGTGGTGGAAGAGCATGCGCCTTCGTGGAAAATCGCTTCGATATCGCCGAAATCTTCGCCAGCCATAATCTGGATCAGGAAGTCTTCCTTATCCATGTAGTCAGCAATATTCAGGTCCACTAGGTTAACAAATTTAGTGCCGTCTTTCAGGTTGTCCACCACCAGAATATCGGTGATGCCTTTATCATTCAGGGACTTAACGATGTTGCTGCCGATAAAGCCCGCGCCGCCGGTAACGATGATCATAAATGTAACCTTCGAATTATGGAGTCAGAGACAATCTCAGACACGAATACTTCTATCATATCACTACATGGTCCAGGCTTCAGCCATTCACCGATAAGCTGTGCGGGTACGCGTGATTTATGCTTCATTTTGAAGAAGTGATGATGCGTCATCTCGTATCAATGTATAGCTTTGGGTAATATGTGCTGAAATTTGCCCAGTCTGGAGAATTGAAATGCGTGGGGATTTTTACAAACAGTTAACCAACGATCTCGAAACCGCACGTGCGGAAGGATTGTTTAAAGAAGAGCGCATTATTACATCTGCCCAGCAGGCGGATATCACCGTGGCAGATGGAAGCCACGTTATTAACTTTTGTGCGAACAACTATCTGGGACTGGCTAACCACCCGGAACTGATTGCCGCGGCAAAAGCGGGTATGGATTCTCACGGGTTTGGTATGGCTTCGGTACGCTTTATTTGTGGTACCCAGGACAGCCATAAGCAACTGGAGCAAAAACTGGCGGCTTTCCTTGGTATGGAAGATGCCATCCTTTACTCTTCCTGCTTTGACGCCAACGGCGGTCTGTTTGAAACGCTGTTGGGTGCAGAAGACGCGATCATCTCCGATGCCCTGAACCATGCTTCAATCATTGATGGCGTTCGTCTGTGTAAAGCGAAGCGTTTCCGTTACGCCAACAACGACATGGTCGAGCTGGAAGCGCGTCTGAAAGAGGCGCGCGAAGCGGGGGCTCGTCATATCCTGATTGCCACCGATGGCGTGTTCTCTATGGATGGCGTGATTGCGAACCTGAAAGGCGTCTGCGATCTGGCGGACAAGTACGGTGCGCTGGTCATGGTTGATGACTCCCATGCGGTCGGCTTTGTCGGCGAAAATGGTCGTGGCTCTCATGAATACTGTGACGTGATGGGCCGTGTGGACATCATTACCGGTACGCTGGGTAAAGCGCTCGGCGGCGCATCCGGTGGTTACACCGCGGCCCGTAAAGAGGTCGTTGAGTGGCTGCGTCAGCGTTCCCGCCCTTATCTGTTCTCCAACTCACTGGCTCCGGCGATTGTGGCTGCTTCCATTAAAGTGCTGGAAATGGTCGAGCAAGGTAGCGAACTACGCGATCGCCTGTGGGCGAACGCGCGCCAGTTCCGCGAGCAAATGTCTGCCGCAGGCTTTACCTTAGCCGGTGCGGACCACGCGATTATCCCGGTTATGCTGGGTGATGCGGTGGTGGCGCAGGAGTTTGCCCGTGAACTGCAAAAAGAGGGGATTTACGTTACTGGATTCTTCTATCCAGTGGTTCCAAAAGGCCAGGCGCGTATCCGTACTCAGATGTCTGCAGCGCATACCCCTGAGCAGATTACGCGTGCTGTTGAGGCGTTCACACGCATTGGTAAACAACTGGGCGTTATTGCCTGAGGATGTGAAATGAAAGCGTTATCCAAACTGAAAGCGGAAGAGGGCATTTGGATGACCGACGTTCCTGAACCGGAAGTCGGCCATAACGATTTGCTGATTAAAATCCGTAAAACAGCCATCTGCGGGACTGACGTTCACATTTATAACTGGGATGACTGGTCGCAAAAAACTATCCCGGTTCCGATGGTCGTGGGGCATGAATATGTCGGCGAAGTTGTTGGCATTGGTCAGGAAGTTAAAGGCTTTAAAATCGGCGATCGCGTTTCTGGCGAAGGTCATATCACCTGTGGGCATTGCCGTAACTGCCGCGGTGGACGTACACACCTGTGTCGCAATACGACCGGTGTCGGTGTAAACCGTCCTGGTTGTTTTGCACAATACCTGGTGATCCCGGCATTTAACGCGTTTAAAATCCCGGACAATATCTCCGATGATCTGGCGTCCATCTTCGATCCGTTCGGTAATGCGGTGCACACGGCGCTGTCGTTCGATCTGGTGGGAGAAGATGTGCTGGTATCCGGCGCGGGTCCAATCGGTATTATGGCGGCGGCGGTTGCGAAGCACGTTGGCGCACGCCACGTGGTGATCACCGACGTGAATGAGTATCGCCTTGAGCTGGCACGCAAAATGGGTATCACCCGCGCGGTCAACGTATCGAAAGAGAATCTGACCGACGTGATGGCTGAGCTGGGCATGACCGAAGGGTTTGATGTAGGCCTGGAGATGTCCGGTGCGCCGCCAGCGTTTCGCGCTATGCTGGATACCATGAACCACGGTGGCCGTATTGCTATGCTGGGTATTCCGCCATCTGATATGTCCATCGACTGGACTAAAGTTATCTTTAAGGGGCTGTTTATTAAAGGCATCTACGGTCGTGAGATGTTTGAAACCTGGTACAAAATGGCCGCTCTGATTCAGTCTGGTCTGGATTTGTCGCCAATTATCACCCATCGATTCTCCATCGATGAATTCCAGCAAGGCTTTGACGCGATGCGTTCAGGGCAGTCAGGGAAAGTGATCCTGAGCTGGGATTAACCGTATCCACGTAGTGGATTCTGCACGCCGTCCCCGGATGTTGACTATCGTTAACTCTCCGGGGATTTTTTTTGTTTGCTGCGCTCATTCGTCAGGCGCATTTTCCGCTAAAGGTTTGAGAAATTTTCTCTGAAGAATTACCGCTAAATATGTTAGAAATTGCCGTTAATTATACTGTTTGGCAGGATTTGATATGACCTATACCCCCGGCCTATTGAGCGTCATTATGCCGCTCTACAATACGGGTGAACCATTCATTGCGTGTATGGATTCGCTGATTGCGCAAACGTGGAAAAATCTGGAGATCATCATTGTTAATGATGGCTCTACGGATAACTCTGCGCAGCTCGCACAGGCGTATGCGGATCGTTATCCGCACGTTCATCTACTGCATCAGCAGAACGGGGGAGTCTCAGCGGCGCGTAATACCGGCATGGAAGTCGCCAGGGGCGAGTACATCGCTTATGTTGACGGTGATGATATTGCTTATCCGGAAATGTATGAAACGCTGATGACGATGGCGTTGAAGGACAATCTGGATGTTGCGCAATGCAACGCTGATTGGTGTATTGCCGAGACGGGTAAAACCTGGACATCTATTCCTACCGATCGAATTCGTTCTACCGGCGTGATGACCGGGCCAGATTGGTTACGCAAAGCGTTAGCCAGTCGTCGGTGGCGGCACGTTGTCTGGATGGGCGTTTACCGTCATCAGACCATCCGCGACGCAGGGCTGACCTTCCTGTCTGGCCTGCATCACCAGGATATCATCTGGACCACGGAGTTTATGTTTAATGCGAAACGCGCACGCTACACGGAAGTCCCATTGTACAAATACTTCCTGCACGGCGCATCCGTGAGCCGACTGCCGCGCACCGGGCTGAAAAACCTCGCCTATCAGCGTCACTACATCAAGATTACCCGCCTGCTCGACAAAATGAATCATGAGTACGCCGGGCGCATTCCCATTTACCCGGAATTCAAACAGCAAGTGATTTACGAAGCGCTACGCGTTTGTCATTGCATACGTAAAGAGCCGGACGAAAAAATCCGCCAGCGTATGATTGCTGAAGTATTTGTGTCGGGTATGTTCAAACGGATGCTAAGTAATATCTGCAGCGTTAAGCTGGGTTATCAGGTGCTGCTGTGGGCCATCCGCTTTAGCCAGTGGCGCGATAAATCACTGACGCCGCGCCGCCTGGCCCATTTAACGTTGGATCTTAACGACTGATTATTGCCAGCCCTGCCACTGCAGGCGCATATACTGCACCAGCGTGCTTTGGGCGATGCTTTCACCGAGTACGGTGAAGTATCGACTGGCGTAAATGGGTTCTAACGGCTGTTTCGGTTTGCACAATTTTACACCGCGGAAAGGATTACGCGGTGCGCCGTTATTCGGTTGCGTGAGGTTAGGTCTGGAGGTATCGACCTGCGGTTCATTGAGCAGGCTGCTCGGACGAACCAGCGTAATATCGGCTGGCAGATTATAAAGCATCTGCTGTAATACTCGCACCGTGGAAGGATGAGGGTGTCCAATGGCGATCGCTGAGCCGTTGCGACGCGCAAGATCGACGGCGCGAGTAAACTGACGACGAATGTCAGCTTCATTTTGCGTGTCATCCAGGAAGACTTTGCGTTTGATGACCTTCACACCGGTTCCTGACGCTGCGCGCATGGCCTGGCTGTTGCCGATGGTCATGCTGTCCAGAAAGTAGAGATCGTAACGTTCCAGCGCCTGCATCACCTTCTGCATGCCAAACAAGCTGGAAGTCATCGCACTGCCCATATGGTTGTTCAGCCCCACGGCATTCGGCACTTTGCTTACCGCGTCGCGAATAATGCGTTCAATCTCTTCGCTGCTCATTTCCGGGCGCAAAGTATCTTTCTCTAACGGTTGTTTGCTCAGTGGCGCCATCGGCAGATGGATCAACACCTCATGTCCACTGTTATGCGCTTTAATCGCCATTTCACGCGCATGTGGAGCATTGGGTAAAACGGCAACGGAGATGGTGGAAGGCATCGCCAGTACCTGATTTTCAGTTTGTGGACGATAGCCGAAATCATCAATAACGATGGCGAGTTTGCCAGCAAAAACAGGTGTTACGAAGGCCAGCACGCTGGCAAGAGAGAGTAATAGACGACGAAATTGAGGCAAAACTTATCTTCCCAACCACGGCTGTGGATTGACCGCCTGACCCTGGCGACGAATTTCGAAATAGAGTGCCGGCCTGCCCTGACCGCCGCTGCTACCCACAAGCGCAATAGGCTGCCCGGCGCGAACCTGCGTACCGACGCTGACCAACGCGCTCTGGTTATAACCGTACAGGCTCATATCGCCTTTACCGTGCTCAACCACGACGACCAGACCATAGCCCTGCAACCAGTCCGCCAGAATGACGCGACCATCGGCAATGGCTTTAACTTCGGTGCCTTCGGATGCGCCAATAACCATACCCTTCCAACGTAGCTCACCTTGCAGTTGTTCGCCATAACGATGCAGCGTTGGGCCGCGAACAGGCCAGAATGCCTGGCCGCGCGGCGATCCCAGGCCGCCGGTACGGGACATCAGTGATTTTTCACTTTCGGTCGGCTTGTAGGTCGAGCCTTTTCGTGACGCATCCTTCTGCTTATCACGTACGGCCTGCGCCTCGCGCGCTTCACGTTCCGCGCGCGCTTTGGCCGCGGCTTCAGCGCGAGCAATGCTGTTGCGTAGACGGGATTCGTTAGCGCGCATTTCGCCCAGTTGTTGCTGGCCCTGTTGAATCGATGACTCCAGACCCGACAGTGTTTTCTGACGTTCGTTACGCGCCTGCTCCAGCTTAGCCTGCTGAGCGCGTTGTTCGTACAGCAGGGTCTGCTGTTCGCTCTGCTTATCTTCCAGCTCGGCTTTTTGTGAGTCGACCTCTTCGCGGGTTTGTTTCAACTGCGCGATAGTTTCTTGCCGCGCCTGGTTCAGGTAGCCGAAATAGGCCTGCAGACGCTGTCCGCGCTGGCTTTCTTCGCCGCTAAGGATGAGCTGAAGACCGGTGTGTTCACCCTGGCGAAACGCGGCGTCTAACTGGGCTGCCAGGCTGCGCTCTTGCGCTGCCCGCTGTTTTTCCAGCTTCGCGAGCGCGGCGTTCATCTCAGCGATTTGTGCGTTCAGCTGTGCCAGTGAGTTTTGCGTTTCGCGCAGTTGCCTTGCGGCGACGGCAATGGCCTGCTCCTGAGCTTTAAGCTGAGCGAGGAGAGTGGAACGTTGTTGTTGCTGTTGGCGTACCGCGCGTTCTTTTGCCGCGATATCGGCCTGAATAGATTTGAGCTGATCGCGTTCGTCCGCGTGGGCGGAAAAGGCGCACAGCAATACGCCAGCGCTAAGCGCGCTGGCGTAGAACAAGGGCCTGACTGAAAACTTTGGCAGTTTCACGACCCGAGTGATGGTATTAATCGCCTTTCCCCTCATGGGGAGGGATTATTCCACGATGAACAGCGGCTTACCAGTCATCTCTTGCGGGATTTCCATACCCATCAGCGTCAGCATCGTTGGGGCGATATCTGAAAGTTTACCGCCTTCGACCGCTTTAACGTTTTTACCACCGACATAAATCAGCGGAACCGGCAGGTTGGTATGCGCGGTATGCGCCTGACCAGTAGACGGATCGCGCATTTGCTCTGCGTTACCGTGGTCTGCGGTGATCAGCAGCTGTCCGCCAACGGATTCAACGGCTTTCGCTACCTGCTCAACGCAATGGTCCAGCGCTTCAACCGCTTTAACCGCTGCTTCCATCACGCCGGTGTGGCCAACCATGTCGCCGTTCGGGTAGTTACAAATGATGGTGTCGTATTTACCGCTCTCAATCGCTGCAACCAGCTTCTCGGTCAGTTCAGCAGAGCTCATTTCCGGCTGCAGATCGTAGGTCGCGACTTTCGGCGAGTTGATCAGGATACGGTCTTCGCCTGTGAACGGTTCTTCTACGCCGCCGTTGAAGAAGAAGGTTACGTGCGCATATTTTTCGGTTTCGGAAATACGCAGCTGCGTTTTTTCGTTCTTCGCCATCCACTCGCCGAAGGTGTTGGCCAAAGATGCTGGTGGGTAAGCCACCGCAGTTTTGATGTCGGCCGCGTATTCCGTCAGCATCACAAAGTTGAGGTTAACGACTTTCTTACGGGCGAAGCCATCGAAGTCAGCGTTAACGAATGCGCGAGTGATTTCACGCGCACGGTCAGCACGGAAGTTCATGAAAATCAGCGTATCGCCGTCTTCCATAACAGCTTCTGCCTGACCTTCGGCACGGATCACGGTCGCTTTAACGAATTCGTCGTTCTCGTCGCGGGCATAAGCAGCCTGCAGGCCTTCAACCGCCGTAGCGAACTGGAACTCGCCCTTCGCCAGCGTCATCAGATCGTAAGCCTGTTCTACGCGATCCCAACGGTTGTCGCGGTCCATAGCGTAGTAACGACCGATGATGGAGGCTACGCGACCTTTGCCCAGCGCGGCAAATTTCTCTTCGAATTTCTGCAGTGAATGTTCAGCGCTGCGCGGCGGGGTATCACGACCATCAAGGAAAGCGTGCAGATAGATTTTTTCCGCACCGCGTTCAGCGGCCAGTTCTACCATCGCCATGATGTGATCTTCGTGGCTGTGAACGCCGCCAGCAGAAAGCAGACCCATGATGTGTACCGCTTTTCCGGCATTTTTTGCCTGGTCGACCGCGTGGGTCAGCACTGGGTTAGCGAAGAACGTACGCTCTTTGATTTCGACATCCAGACGGGTAAGGTCCTGATACACGATACGGCCCGCGCCCAGGTTGACGTGACCCACTTCGGAGTTGCCCATCTGGCGATCGGGCAGGCCGACTTCCAGACCAGACGCATCAATCAGGGTATGCGGACGTTTTGCCCACAGCGCATCCATTACCGGGGTTTTAGCAGTAAAAATGGCGTTATCCTGGCTGTCTTCGCGATAGCCGTAGCCATCCAGAATCACCAGTACCATAGGTTTTTTAGAAACCGACATTGCGACAACCTCACACTCATAGATAAAAAATAATTGCGTAATTTTACTACAGCTGAATCGATAAAGTAGCCCCCGAAGATCAAATAATGGGGGATCGCGTGCCAGGGGGAACACCGATTTACATTTTTTTTTTCCGTAGCGCCCCGCAAAAATGCAATCCAATGCACGCTCTGGCTGTATTTGCGCCAACGCGCAGGTATACTCCTTTCCTGGTTTTTTTAATCACTAGTCGGGAGTTGTTACCCCCCATGCAAGAAATTATGCAATTTGTTAGTCGCCACCCTGTCTTGAGTATCGCCTGGGTTGCGTTACTGGCGGCTGTATTATTTACCACGTTTAAGAGCCTGACCTCAAAAGTGAAGGTGATTACTCGCGGCGAAGCTACACGTCTCATCAATAAAGAAGACGCCGTTGTTGTGGATTTACGCCAGCGCGACGACTTCCGCAAAGGCCATATCGCAGGCTCCACTAACCTGCTGCCGAGCGAAATCAAAGCCAACAATTTTGGCGAGCTTGAAAAACACAAAAACAAACCTGTGATTGTGGTTGATGGTTCAGGCATGCAGTGCCAGGATTCAGCAACTGCGCTGATTAAAGCCGGTTTTGAGCAGGTATCCGTACTGAAAGACGGCGTAGCGGGCTGGAGTGGTGAGAATCTGCCACTGGTTCGCGGCAAGTAATTTACCCGTCTTCTTTCATGCCGCAGGGTAAAAAGAACACTGGAGATAAGTCATGGCCAATATTGAGATCTACACCAAAGCAACCTGCCCGTTTTGCCATCGCGCAAAAGCGCTGTTGAACAGCAAGGGTGTGAGTTTCCAGGAACTTCCGATTGACGGCGATGCCGTAAAGCGTGAAGAGATGATCAAACGCAGTGGCCGTACGACGGTTCCGCAGATTTTTATTGATGCACAGCACATTGGCGGTTGTGACGACTTGTATGCGTTGGATGCGCGTGGTGGACTGGATCCCCTGCTGCGATAAGGCGTACTGAAAGTATTTAAAGGACAACACTAAGGGTTTTCTAAACATGTCAGAACAAAATAACACTGAAATGGCTTTCCAGATCCAACGTATCTATACCAAGGATGTATCTTTCGAAGCGCCAAATGCACCGCATGTTTTCCAGAAAGATTGGCAGCCAGAGGTTAAACTTGATCTTGATACCGCATCTACCCAACTGGCAGATGACGTGTATGAAGTCGTGCTGCGTGTCACCGTAACGGCTGCTCTTGGCGAAGAAACGGCGTTCCTGTGTGAAGTTCAGCAGGGCGGTATTTTCTCCATCAGCGGTATCGAAGGGACTCAGATGGCGCATTGCCTCGGCGCATACTGCCCGAACATTCTGTTCCCGTATGCCCGCGAATGCATCACTAGCCTGGTTTCACGCGGTACGTTCCCGCAACTGAACCTTGCGCCGGTCAACTTTGATGCGCTGTTCATGAACTATTTACAGCAGCAGGCTGGCGAAGGTACTGAAGAACATCAGGATGCCTGATGAACCAAAGTAATGCTTCAATGACTGTGATTGGTGCCGGCTCGTACGGCACCGCTCTTGCCATTACCCTGGCAAGAAATGGCCATCAGGTTGTCCTGTGGGGCCATGATCCAAAACATATCGCGACCCTTGAGCACGATCGCTGCAACGTCGCGTTCCTCCCTGATGTGCCTTTTCCCGACACGCTGCGCCTGGAAAGTGACTTAGCCACTGCGCTGGCCGCCAGCCGTAATATTCTGGTGGTGGTGCCGAGCCACGTCTTTGGCGAAGTGCTGCGTAACATCAAACCGCTGATGCGTCCTGATGCGCGTCTGGTCTGGGCGACAAAAGGTCTGGAAGCGGAAACGGGACGCCTGCTGCAGGATGTGGCCCGTGAAGCGCTGGGGGATTCTATTCCGCTGGCGGTCATCTCCGGCCCGACGTTCGCCAAAGAGCTGGCGGCGGGTATGCCGACGGCGATTTCTCTGGCCTCGACGGATGATACTTTTGCTGACGATCTCCAGCAGTTGCTGCACTGCGGCAAAAGCTTTCGCGTTTACAGCAACCCGGATTTCATTGGCGTGCAGCTTGGCGGCGCGGTGAAAAACGTCATTGCGATTGGCGCGGGAATGTCCGACGGCATCGGTTTTGGCGCCAATGCGCGAACCGCATTGATCACCCGTGGTCTGACCGAAATGTCGCGTCTTGGCGCGGCGCTGGGTGCCGATCCTGCCACCTTTATGGGGATGGCGGGTTTAGGCGATCTGGTGCTGACCTGTACCGACAACCAGTCGCGCAACCGTCGATTTGGCATGATGCTCGGCCAGGGGATGGACGTGCAGGGTGCGCAGGACAAGATTGGTCAGGTGGTGGAAGGCTACCGCAATACGAAAGAAGTTCGTGAATTGGCGCACCGTTTTGGTGTTGAGATGCCAATAACCGAGGAAATTTATCAAGTATTGTATTGCGGAAAAAACGCGCGCGAGGCAGCATTAACGTTATTAGGCCGTGCACGCAAGGACGAGCTGAGCCGCCACTAGCTGTAAGGAACTGTTGAATAATAACGACCCGACCCGCGAAGAACGGGTCGGTCGTTTTGCTACCTTCTGGAGTACGCAATGCCGTGTGAAGAACTGGATATCGTCTGGAAAAACATTAAAGCGGAAGCCCGGGCACTGGCGGAATGTGAGCCTATGCTGGCCAGTTTTTACCACGCAACGCTGCTCAAGCATGAAAACCTCGGTAGCGCGCTGAGCTATATGCTGGCGAATAAGCTCGCGTCTCCAATCATGCCTGCCATTGCGATTCGCGAAGTTGTGGAAGAGGCCTACGCGGCCGATCCCGAAATGATTGCTTCGGCGGCTTGTGATATCCAGGCGGTACGCACGCGCGACCCGGCCGTCGACAAATATTCCACCCCACTTCTGTATCTGAAGGGCTTTCATGCGCTTCAGGCCTACCGCATCGGCCACTGGCTATGGCATCAGGGGCGTCAGGCGCTGGCAATCTTCCTGCAAAATCAGGTATCTGTTTCTTTCCAGGTTGATATTCATCCGGCGGCAAAAATTGGCCGTGGGATTATGCTCGATCACGCCACCGGTATTGTGGTGGGTGAAACCGCCGTGATTGAAAATGACGTCTCTATTTTGCAATCCGTTACGCTTGGCGGGACCGGTAAAGCGGGCGGCGATCGTCATCCAAAAATTCGTGAAGGGGTGATGATTGGCGCGGGCGCGAAAATTCTCGGCAACATTGAAGTCGGGCGCGGCGCGAAGATTGGCGCGGGTTCCGTCGTTTTACAACCCGTACCGCCACATACTACCGCCGCAGGCGTCCCGGCACGCATCGTTGGCAAGCCTGACAGCGATAAGCCGTCCATGGATATGGATCAGCATTTCAACGGGATACATCATACGTTCGAATACGGCGATGGCATCTGATTTCGAGCCATGCCCGGTGGCGCTGCGTTTACCGGGCATACGTGGTATTTGTAGGCCGGATAAGGCGTCAGCCGCCATCCGGCATTGAATTTTTTTACGACCGTAATACCGCGCCAGAATATCCCAGTTGGCGCCAGGCTTCATACACCACCACTGACACCGCATTTGACAGGTTCATGCTACGACTGTCCGGCATCATCGGAATACGAATTTTTTGTTCGGCCGGCAGAGCGTCGAGGATACTGGCTGGCAGACCGCGTGTTTCCGGGCCAAACATAAGATAATCCCCATCCTGATAACTTACTGCGCTGTGCGCTGGCGTACCTTTGGTGGTCAGGGCAAACAGACGCTGCGGGTTTTCTGCGGCGACGAAGGCGGCGTAATCAGGGTGGCGCAGCACGGCGGTAAATTCATGGTAATCCAGGCCTGCACGACGCAGGCGCTTGTCGTCCCAGGTAAAGCCCATTGGCTCAATAATATGCAGACGAAAGCCAGTATTGGCGCAAAGACGGATAATATTGCCGGTATTTGGCGGGATTTCTGGTTCGAATAAAACGATGTTAAGCATACTGCCCCCTTAATAACGGGGGCAGAATAGCAGAAACAGCGGGTACTATGCGACGGTCAGCGCGCGCGGTTTATAGCGTTGCAGCTTGTAAATCGTGGCCGCAGCAGCCAGCAGCGCGGGAAGGCTAAGGAACATTAAGATACTATCAGCCTGCCATTGCAGGGAAAGCAACTGGGCGCTCATCATCGTTCCGGCCACGCCGCCGAATCGACCCACGCCCTGCATCCACGCAATACCCGTCGCGCGGCAGTGGGTAGGATAGAACGTTGCGGCCAGCGTCTGCAGCCCGGACTGCGCACCGTTCATGGTAATCCCCATCAGGAAAATCAGTGCGCCGAACAGGATGATATGGTTATGCTCAAACCCGAGGGCGAGGGCAAACAGCATCGTCAGAATAAAGCCGAGTGATACCACTTTATGTGCTTCCCAGCGATCCATTAACCAACCGGCCAGCAGGATCCCGGCCGTACCGCCGAAGGTAAACAGCGAAGTTAACCAGGCCGATTCCGCCAGTGGATAGCCCATGCCCAACATCAGAGTGGGCATCCAGCTCAGCAGTACGTAATAGATAACCAGTCCCATAAAATAGGTCAGCCACAGCATCAGCGTGCCAGGCAGCCAGGGCATACTGAACAACTGCGCTACGCTGCCTTTTTTGACCGTAACCTTGTCTTCATCCAGATAAAACTGGGTGACCTTTTCCAGACTGCCTGACATAAATCGTTGGGCAATACGTTTCACCTGCGCAACGCTTTTGCCACGGTGCACCAAATACTTAACCGACTCCGGCAGGAACAGCACCAACAGCACGGTGAGAGTCAGTGGGGCGATTGCGCCAGCGAGCAGCACGCTGTGCCAGCCGTAGTTGGGGATCAGCCAGGACGAGATGACGCCACCGCCCGCAGCCCCTAATGGAAAGCCGCAATACATGGTGTTTATTGCCATCGAACGGCAGCGTTTGGGCGCAAATTCTGACACCAGGGTAATGGCATTGGGCATTGCTGCGCCGAGTCCAAGCCCGGTGAGGAAGCGCCAGAACGTTAACATATTCAGCGTCTGTGCATAGGCGGTGCCGAGACTGGCGAGGCCAAAGAACAGGCAGGAAAAGACCAGTACGCGCTTACGGCCCATCCGATCGGAAATCGGTCCGGCCAATAATGCGCCAAATGAGAGACCCAATAATGCGGCGCTTAAAACAGGCCCGAGATCCTGCTTCTGGATGCCCCAGTCAGCAGAGAGCGTGGGCGCAATATAACCCATCGCCGCCGTATCGAAGCCGTCAATGGCTAACACCAGAAAGCCCAGGACAATAATCACCCAATGAAAGCGTGAAAAAGGACTGTCGTCTATCGCCTGCTGGATATTCACTTTACCGGAATAAGCCATGTCACCCTCGCCCGTTATGATGGTTGTTATCTACCCGTCATACTTCAAGCTGCATGTGCGTTGGCTTTCCTCGCTCACCCCAGTCACGTACTTATGTACGCTCCTGAGATTCGCTGCGTTGCCGCCTTCCTGCAGCTCGAATTATTTGGGTATCTGTATAAAATGCCCTTGTATTAGCTTGTATATACATTTGGCAGGTGGATAAAAAGTTGTCAAATATATTGGTTGTAAATGTTAACTGGTCGTTATTTTTGCATAAAAAATGGTCGGGCTGAGAACAGGCCGACCATGCAGAAAACGCGATTTTACGGGAGATAGTGTTACGCAGCGCTACCCTGAGCCAGAGGTGCTAATGCAGCAGGCAGGTTCTTACCCAGCTCCTGTACCAGTGAATCGCGGCTGATTTCGCTAATTGATTTCGCACCAGTTAAGGTCATCGCCACCTTCATCTCTTTCTCGATCAGGTTCAACAGGTTTGCCACACCGGCCTGGCCGTGGGTTGCGAGTGCGTACAGATAAGCACGCCCCAGCAGCACGCTATCCGCGCCCAGCGCAATCATGCGCACAACGTCCAGACCGTTACGGATCCCGCTGTCTGCCAGAATAGTGATATCGCCTTTCACCGCATCGGCAATGGCGGGCAGCGCGCGAGCAGAAGACAGCACACCATCTAACTGGCGGCCACCATGGTTAGAAACAACAATGCCATCCGCGCCAAAACGGACGGCATCGCGGGCATCTTCCGGATCGAGGATCCCTTTGATCACCATCGGGCCATCCCAGAATTCGCGGATCCACTCAAGGTCTTTCCACGAAATTGACGGATCGAAGTTATTCGCCAGCCAGCCAATGTAATCCTCAAGGCCGGTAGGTTTGCCAAGATAGGTTGAGATATTGCCTAAGTCATGTGGGCGACCATTCAGGCCCACGTCCCATGCCCACTGCGGATGGGTAACCGCTTGCCAGTAACGACGCAGCGCGGCATTGGGACCGCTCATACCGGAATGGGCGTCACGGTAGCGTGCGCCCGGCGTAGGCATATCGACGGTAAAGACCAACGTGGAGCAGCCCGCCGCTTTGGCGCGTTCCAGCGCGTTGCGCATAAAACCACGATCGCGCAGAACATATAACTGGAACCACATCGGACGCTTGATGGTCGGAGCGACTTCTTCAATTGGACATACGGAAACCGTGGAAAGCGTAAACGGAATGCCTTTGGCGTCAGCGGCAGCGGCGGCCTGCACTTCTCCCCGACGCGCATACATTCCGCACAGGCCGACAGGCGCGAGGGCCACGGGCATGGAGAGCGTTTCGTTGAACAGCTTTGTCTCGAGGCTCAGATCGGACATATTCTTCAGCACACGCTGGCGCAGCGCCACTTCCGACAGGTCTTCGACGTTACGGCGCAGAGTGCGCTCGGCATATGCGCCGCCGTCAATGTAGTGGAACAAGAACGGGGGCAAAATACGTTGGGCGGCGGCACGATAGTCGCTGGCGGCTGAAATAATCATGTGTTGTTCTCTCTGCTATTCTCACCAGGGTCACCGGGCAGGCGGGTGATACGCGCCTGGCGGGCCTGATCTTCATCAAATTGTTTAATCGTGGTGTGGACAAAGCTGAGGTGCGCCATCATGGCCTTACGTGCGCCATCGGCATCACCGGCGACAATGGTGTCCAGCACGGCCTGATGTTGTTCTGTAAGCTGTGAAAATACGGGCGGCACAAGGTACATACGTTGGCGGCTCTGTTTAACCGAAGACTGCAATACGTCGAAGAAACCGCGCATGGTCTGTAACAGCACCACGTTATGCGAGGCTTCCGCAATGGCGAGATGAAAGCGCACGTCCGCTTGCGAAGCGAGATCCGGATCTTCGCTCTGCGTGGCCTCGAAACAGAGTCTGATCTTCTCTTTGTCGGCGCTGGTGGCCCGCATGGCTGCGTGCCAGGCGGTACTGGCTTCAATGGCGTGGCGGGCTTCCAGAATATCGAAGCTGTAATCAGGATCGTCCGCCATCAAGGATTTCAGCGGCTGAACGATGTTTTGTTCAGACCAGGCTTCATGCTGCCAGCGAACAAACGTCCCGCCGCCGCGACGGCTGATTAACACGCCTTCACTCACCAGCTTTGCTAACGCCTCGCGCAGCGAGTTGCGCGATACGCCGAGCTGTACGGCCAACTGGCGCTCAGCGGGCAATTTCATGCCCGCCTCCAGTTGTTGTTCTTCAATCAGCGCCCGCACACGAGAAGCGACTTCGTCGGACAGGCGTCTGGGCATCACAATCATGGAATCATCCAGGTTAAGACATAGGCCTGCAGGGTGGTAATCACTCCCACCATGCAGGTGAAAATCAGGCTATGTTTCACGGTAAAGCGGAACAGATCAGACTCTTTCCCCACTAATCCCACTGCCGCACAGGCGATAGCGATAGACTGTGGAGAGATCATCTTGCCGGTCACGCCGCCGGTGGTATTTGCCGCCACCATCAGCACATCCGAAACGCCGATTTGCTGAGCCGCGGTGGCCTGCAGGGCGGCAAACAGGGCGTTAGATGAGGTATCGGACCCGGTCAGGAATACCCCCAGCCAGCCGAGGAACGGCGAGAAGAAAGTAAACGCGCTGCCGGTGTGCGCCAGGGCCAACGCCAGGGTTGATGAAAGCCCCGAGTAGTTAGAGATAAATGCGAATGCCAGCACCATCCCGATGGAATAGATCGGTAGCGCCAGATCTTTCAGCGTGTTGCCAAAGGTCTGCAGCGCAGCGGACGGCTTCATCTTCAGCCAGACGATAGACAGCAGGGCGGCAAACAGAATCGCGGTACCGGTCGCGGAGAACCAGTCAAATTTGTACACTGCCGCGTAGGCTGTGGCTTCGTGTACGACTGGCGGCATGCGGGCTACCAGCTTGTCGAGGAACGGAACCGGAACATTCACTACCCAGTGGTACATTGCGCCACCCGGCGCAAACAGCGCTTTAAACGGTGGTATGCTCCACAGCGTGACGGTGGCTGTCAGGAACAGGAATGGGGACCAGGCGCGGATGATTTGCCCCGCAGTGTAGCGGGTGCGCGACAGGTCCATATCGACCTGCGAAGCGCCCATGTCGCCGAAGCGGAAGATACGTACCGGCTGCCAGCGTTTCAGGAACAGCGTCAGACATACCAGTGAGACCAGCGAAGAGATAATGTCCGGCAGTTCCGGCCCAATAAAGTTCGAGCTGAGGTATTGGGCGATAGCAAACGAGCCGCCAGCGACCATTACCGCAGGCCAGGTTTCTTTCACGCCGCGCCAGCCATCCATAATCGCCATAATCCAGAACAGCACGATAATCGTCAGGAACGGCAACTGACGACCGACCATCTGGCCAATCTCAAAGCTGTCCAGTCCGGTAACCTGGCCGGCAACCAGAATCGGAATGCCCATTGCGCCAAAGGCGACCGGCGCGGTATTCACGATCAGGCACAACCCCGCCGCATACAGCGGGTTAAAGCCAAGCCCCACCAGCAGCGCGGCGGTAATGGCGACCGGCGCGCCAAAGCCAGCTGCACCTTCAAGGAATGCCCCAAAGGAGAAACCAACGATCAGCATTTGCAGACGCTGGTCTGGGGTAATGGAGAGTATTGATGAACGGATGATGTCGAACTGCCCGGTTTTTACCGAGATTTTATAGACGAATACCGCTGCGATGATTATCCAGGCAATCGGCCACAGACCATAAAAGAAGCCGTACACCACCGAGGCCAGAGCGTGATCGACCGGCATTTTGTAGAACAGTAGGGCGACAGCCAGAGCAATCACCACCGTCCATGACGCCGCAACATAGCCTTTCAGCTTAAGCTTAATCAGGGCGAAGAAAAAGAACAGGATTGGGAGCGATGCGATCAGACTGGAAAGCCAGATGTTACCGGCTGGATCGTAGTTCTGTTGCCAGAGATTCATTGCAGGTCTCCTGGGGGCCTCAGACATAATGAAATGAGTCTTTGCTCATCTCTTCGTCACATTATGTGTAAAAGTGGCCCTGCCAATATTGTTGTGTAGGGGTAATGACAATGAATGGTTAATCAGATGTTATTTATTGGCAACGGCATTGTACGCGAATTTTAATGAAATGTGAGGTGATGGTAGGATCTGGTTATAATTGGTAGGGCCAATTGGTGGTGCGGGAAAGACCGGGCAAACGGATGTTGCCCGGCAAGAGATCAGAACTCGGTTTTTGCGAAGCCTGTCATCTCTTTCAGGCCCATTTCACGGCCAAGTTCGGTCATCGGGTGGACGACAATCAGACCACGCACGCTTTTCTTCAGCTTGCCCATGTCGGCCTGTTCTTTTTTGGTAATGGCGCGGCGAAAGGGAAGTTTCGTTAGCTTGTGCGCTTCTTTGCTCAGCTTCTGGCCGTGTACTTCACGCAGGCGCGCGATCTCGGCTTCCAGGGTTTCTTTCTCTTTTTCCAGCTCGGCATATTTGTCTGCGGCTTCAACCAGCGACAGGTCAGCCTGCTGGTGGCGGATAGCGTCCAGGCGATCGCTCAGGCGTTTAATTTCGTTTTTTTCGACTTCTTTCATAGGATAGCTTCTGATAAAAAATAGAATGTATATCCTATAGTATGCGCGCAGAGCGGGATTCTTCACAACAAATCGAAGATAAATAATCAAATGCCGCAAGTATTAATCAGCTAATGATAATATTACGTTTTTGATTGATAAGGAATTTTAAGCAATAAGATCGGCGATGGCGCTTTCTGTTGGCGGGTTGATAGCGAAGCACGTTTTCCTCAATATAATCGCCCAACCGATCCTAAACTTAAATGATCAACCGCGCAGGCTAAGCGTGGTTAATACATGGAGGAGGGAAGATTATGGCGAAAATAGGTGAGAATGTTTCGGTCCTTATTGATAAGACTGTTGATTTCATGGCCTCAAGCCAGGCTTTTCGCGAGTATCTGAATAAAACACCGCCGCGCAACGTTGTCCCTTCTGAAATACCGCAGGAGAATGCGCAGCTGTATCTGCAACGTCTGGCGTACTATCGACAGCTTTATCGACCGCAGCAGGAAGAGAAATAAGCCTGCATGGCCTTATTTTTGAAAGGCTTTTTTTAAGCTGATTTTAGAAATCAGCTCGGTCAGGGAAAGTACCATCGTGGAGCGTACCATTTGCTGGTAGCGCTGGATTTGCATGGCGTGCAAACCTGAGTCTGAGGTATCAAACTGTGGCGGCGGCGGGAGTGCCGTCACGCAGTGAAGCTCGCCAAACGGCCCAAGAATCTCGTCGTCGGTAAACGCATACTCATTGCCGTCGTGATTCAGCTCTTCCCGCAGCGCCATCAGAAGCTCCGCATCTTCATACTCCGGGCGGCTGAGTACGCCCAGACCGTAGATTAGCTTCAAACGAACCGAAAGATCGCCTAATGGACCGTCGCCGTCGAGCAACGGTTCTACGGCATATTTCACCGCATAGTCATCTTTGCGAAATACCTGAAGCACAAGGATATTCACCGCCTCGGTGAGCAGTTCTACGGCGGTGATGAGGAAGCTGCGTACGGTTTTGCCAGCATTCAGACGCTCAAGCACACGATTTTCAAAGGCCTGCGTTTGTTCCATTATTGCCTGCATATCTGACAATCTGTCATTCGGGCGCAGGCTGACCTGCGCCACATTCTCTATCATTTGGTCGCGTTATATGCGTTAACCGCCTCCACCACCACATCACTGTTGGCATCCAGACCGGATACCTGCGCCAGCGCGGCCTGTGGACCTTTTTCGTCAATCAGCGCGGCCAGTTCCTGTGCCTGCGGATCTTCTTCACTGCGGTAATGCATTGCAGCAGCAATAC
Organism: Citrobacter sp. wls708; assembly: GCF_005281255.1. NCBI lineage: Bacteria > Pseudomonadati > Pseudomonadota > Gammaproteobacteria > Enterobacterales > Enterobacteriaceae > Citrobacter > Citrobacter sp. wls708. Next base: position 276,758 of record NZ_SZXE01000018.1, on the reverse strand, counting down.
CGGTAACCAGATTAACGTGCGGTAGACCATACTCCAGCGTGCCCAGCAGCGGTTTAATCAGACGGTCGCCTGCACTCAGTTTACGCAGCGGCTGACGTCCAACGCGCTCAACATCATCTTTCAGATACGGGTTTTCAAAACGACCGAGGATCTTCTGGATATAAGCCGCGTGTTTATCGGCATCAAAACCGTAGCGTTTGATCAGTACCGCGCCGCTCTCTTCCATTGCACCTTTTACCACTGCGCGGATTTTCTCGTCGAGAATCGCGTCACGGATGGTCTGATGACCGGTCAATTTGCCGAGGTACGCGGTTATAGCATGCCCGGTGTTCAGCGTGAAGAGTTTACGTTCGACAAATGCCATCAGGTTATCAGTTAATTCCATTCCCGGGATGTTTGGCAGCTCGCCTTTGAACTGCGTTTGGTCGACAATCCACTCGCTGAATGTTTCGACGGTAACTTCCAGCGGATCGTTGGTCGCAGAAGCAGATGGTGGCACGATGCGATCCACGGCGGAATCGACAAAGCCAACATGTTCTTCAACCCAGGCTTTGTCTTCATCTGCCAGCGCGTTCATGACGTGGCCTTTCAGCTGCGTGGTTCCGCGCACCATGTTTTCACAGGCGATGATATTCAGCGGGGTAGAGATGCCCTGCGCTTTGCGTTTTACCAGCCCTTTAGCGATGGCCGGAGCGATACGCTCAAGCACAACCGGACCTACGGCAGTAGTGATTAAATCAACGTGGGCAATCAGATCGACGACATCATCGCCGATGCTGCTGACGGCGTTGACGCCGGAAACGGTATCAACCTGCTCGTTTTCACCCACAACATGAACCTGATAGCTATGACGGGCATTCAGGGCATCGAGCACGACCTGGTTTACATCTGCAAACGTCAGCTGTATCCCCGCGTCCGCCAGCAGTTTGCCGATAAAGCCACGACCGATATTACCTGCGCCAAAATGTAATGCTTTCATAGTATTAACCTTCATTAATGTTTTTACCCAAGAGGGCTGGGGTGAGGGACCGCATAGCTTTCCCCTCAACCTAACCCTCTCCACAAGGGAGAGGATATCGCCTTCATATTTCGAACTGCAGATGCGTTGGCTCTCCTCGCTCACCCCAGTCACGTACTTATGTACGTGACTGGGGATTCACTGCGTTGCCGCCTTCCTGCAGCTCGAACTATTTTGGAGATACTTAACTGTTAAGCTTTTTTACCTGCCAGCAGTTCCAGAACTTCATCCACGCTGGTGGTATGGGCCAGACGTTCGATCACGGATTCATCATCCAGCGCGTTGGTCAGGCTGGTGATGACCTGGATGTGCTCATTGTTACGTGCGGCGATACCAATGACCAGACGGGCAATATCGTCTTCTTCTTCACCAAAGCGTACGCCTTCCGGGTACTGGCAGAACACCACGCCGGTTTTCAGCACGCGGTCTTTGGCTTCTACCGTACCGTGCGGTACTGCGATGGATTCACCGAGGTAAGTCGGCGTCAGCTTTTCGCGGTCCAGCATGGCATCGACGTATTCCGGCTCAACATAGCCGCCTTTCACCAGTTGTTCACCGGCAAAGCGAATCGCTTCTTCTTTGTTAGAGGCTTTCCGGCCAAGGAAGATATTTTCCGCACCCAGTTTGAACAGATGGGTATCACCCTCATCAAAGCTGTCTTTCAGGTGATCGCGGACTTTCTCTTCGTTCACGTTGTGGCGCTGTGCAGCGACCAGACGTTCGGTCAGGCTGGTATACAGACCGCTGTCGAGGAAGTTAGTCAGCGAGATGTGCTGTGCCTGAGGCACCTGACGCATCGCACGTTCAGTCAGGTCGCGGTGGGTAATGACCAGATCCACATCCGGCGGCAGATTGTTAATCGCGCTGTTGGTGACGGAAATCTGAGACAGACCGGCATCCTGCACTTTCTTACGCAGTACGCCTGCGCCCATGGCGCTGGAACCCATACCGGCATCGCAAGCCACGATGATTTTACGTACATGGCTCAGGTCGTTGGTCACGTCGCCAGCCGCCAGCGGAGATGCGCCTTTAGATTCCGCTTTCATGTCCTGCATACGACGGGTCGCCGCATCAATATCGTCTTCTTCTTTCACTTTGCTGGTTTTCAGCAGGATAGCTGAGACCACAAAGGAGACCGCCATGGCGGCACAGATAGCAGCGATGTTTGCGAAGTAAGCGCCTTTTGGCGTCATCGCCAGCACGGCCAGAATCGAGCCAGGAGAAGCCGGAGAAACCAGACCGCCATTCAGGATGGTCAGGGTGAATACGCCAGTCATACCGCCAAGGATAACGGCCAGAATCAGACGTGGGTTCATCAGCACGTACGGGAAGTAAATTTCGTGGATACCGCCCAGAAAGTGGATGATAGCCGCGCCGCCCGCAGACTGCTTAGCGCTGCCGCGACCAAAGAACATGTACGCCAGCAGGACGCCCATACCCGGACCTGGGTTAGCTTCAATCAGGAAGAAGATGGATTTGCCCATCTCATGGGACTGCTGAATACCCAGCGGTGAGAAAATACCGTGGTTGATGGCGTTGTTGAGGAACAGGATTTTTGCCGGTTCAACGAAGATAGACGCCAGCGGCAGCATGTCATGGACAACCATGAAGTTAACGCCTGCCGCCAGAATTTTGGACAGACCTTCAACCAATGGACCAATGCCGAGGAAAGCCAGGATGGCGAGGATCATACCGATGATGCCTGCGGAGAAGTTATTCACCAGCATCTCAAAACCGGATTTGATCTTACCGTCTACCCAGTTATCGAATTTTTTGATGCAGTAGCCGCCCAGCGGGCCTGCGATCATGGAGCCAAGGAACATCGGCATATCCGCGCCGACGATAACGCCCATGGTGGTGATAGCACCAACCACGCCGCCACGCTCGCCGCCCACCAGCTTACCACCGGTATAACCGATCAGCAGCGGCAGCAGATAGGTGATCATCGGACCGACCAGCTTCGCCAGCGTTTCGTTCGGCAACCACCCTGTCGGAATGAATAATGCGGTGATAATACCCCACGCGATAAACGCGCCGATATTTGGCATCACCATATTGCTGAGGAATCGACCAAAGCTTTGCACCTTGATCTTAATATCGGATGACATAAAAACACCCCTTCTTATGTTTGCTATCGCGCAGGCTGAAAGCCCGAGGTTTGTTAATGTAGCGGCAGGAGGTAGCCGGACCCTGTAGATACTGCGAAATCTGGCACTGAATCGTTCAACTGTCCAGTCGACGGCCTTTAATGTGATGTTTGTCACGTAAATATAGGGTGTGTGGTGTCAGTCAATGTGATTTTCATCACAAAATAACGGTACAAAAAAACATCACAGTGCAAGTAATCGCTAAAAATGGCGGTTAAATGTGATCTTATTCACGTTTTTGTATTTGCTGTTTGTTGAATTTTTGTGATGTGATTCACAAAGTATTTTTGTCTCGGTTTAACCAAATGTGATCTGCTACGGGTTCTGGAGCTCATATTTTTCTTGCCAGATAAAGCAACTTAAAACCAGAAAAAATATTTTTTTTGTGGTATGGCGAAAACTGCAAACTGCGGTTATGTTCAAAGCATCAGCCAGGATGCGTACGGCTGCCGGCATAAAAAAACTCTAATTAGCGTGAATTCGAGGCAGGTATGTTTCTAAATTATTTCGCGTTAGGCGTGCTGATCTTCGTTTTTCTGGTTCTGTTTTACGGAATCATCGCCATCCATGACATTCCCTATAACATCGCTAAAAAGCGCAACCATCCGCATGCCGACGCTATCCATACGGCAGGGTGGGTAAGTCTTTTTACGTTGCATGTTATTTGGCCGTTCCTGTGGATTTGGGCCACGCTCTACCAGCCCGAAAAGGGGTGGGGGATGCAGTCGCACATCACGCCGACCGGAAAGGAACCTGACCCTGAAATCGCCGTGCTGGCCGCGCGCATAGCCCAGTTGGAAAAAAAACTGGATGGGGATAAAAAAATCGATAACTCCACCTTTCCGGAGATTTAATCATGGATTTGTTAATTGTCCTGACTTATGTGGCATTCGCCTGGGCCATCTTTAAAATATTCCGTATTCCGGTAAACCAGTGGACGCTTGCCACCGCAGCATTAGGTGGGGTGTTTATTGTGGCGGGACTCATCTTATTAATGAACTATAACCATCCGTATACCTTTACGGCGCAAAAAGCGGTTATTTCAATTCCCGTCACTCCACAGGTCACAGGAATTGTTAGTGAGGTAACAGATAAAAATAATCAGCTGATTAAAAAAGGCGAAGTGTTATTTAAACTCGATCCTGTGCGTTATCAGGCGCGAGTTGACCGGCTGCAGGCCGACCTGGTCACCGCGACCCACAACATCGACAATTTGAAAGCGCAACTGTCGGAAGCGGTCGCTAATACCACTCGCGTGTCTGCTGAACGTGACCGCCTGTATAAAGATTATCAGCGCTATTTGAAGGGTAGCCAGGCGAAGGTTAACCCGTTTTCCGAAAGTGATATCGACAATGCCCGCCAGAACTATCTGGCTCAGGATGCGCTGGTAAAAGGCTCAGTAGCGGAACAGACCCAGATTCAGAGCCAGTTAGACAGTATGGTCAACGGTGAGCAATCCCAGGTCGCCTCCCTGCGCGCCCAGCTTGCCGAAGCCAAATATAATCTTGAACAGACCGTTGTGCGTGCGCCCAGCAACGGTTACGTGACGCAGGTGCTTATTCGCCCGGGGACTTACGCCGCCGCGTTGCCTCTGCGACCCGTGATGGTATTTATTCCTGAACAAAAACGGCAAATCGTGGCGCAATTCCGCCAGAATTCACTGCTGCGTCTTGAACCGGGCGATGAAGCCGAAGTGGTATTCAACGCGCTGCCAGGCCAGGTGTTTAGCGGCAAGCTGACCAGTATCCTTCCCGTTGTGCCTGGAGGTTCTTATCAGGCGCAGGGGGCATTACAGTCCTTAACAGTAGTACCGGGTACCGATGGCGTAATGGCAACCATTGAACTGGATCCGAATGCCGAGGTAGATGCGCTGCCGGACGGTATCTATGCCCAGGTGGCGGTCTATTCCGACCATTTCGCCCATGTGTCGGTGATGCGTAAAGTGCTGCTGCGCATGACCAGCTGGATGCATTACCTTTATTTGGATCATTGAGACCGTCATCACCTGCCATTTGCGCTGACCTGAGCCATACTAAGCTGTGCCCCCCAATCGTTGGGCATAGCTTTTTGTTGGCAAAAAGGACCCGGCATGAAACTCATTGGCAGCTATACCAGCCCTTTTGTGCGTAAAATTTCTATTCTGTTACTGGAAAAGGGCATCACCTTCGAATTTGTAAATGAACTCCCCTACAACGCGGATAGCGGCGTGGCGCGCTATAACCCGTTAGGAAAAGTGCCCGCGCTGGTGACTGATGAAGGCGAGTATTGGTTTGATTCTCCAATCATCGCGGAATACATAGAACTGCTGGATATTGCGCCAGCTATGTTGCCGCGTGAACCGCTGGCGGCGCTGAAGGTGCGTCAGTTGGAAGCGCTGGCAGACGGCATTATGGATGCCGGTTTAGTCTCGGTACGCGAACAGGCTCGCCCCGCCGCACAGCAGTCAGAAACTGAGTTGTTACGCCAGCGGGAGAAGATCACCCGCAGTCTGGATGTGCTGGAAAGCTATCTGGCGGACGGTACGCTGAAAACGGATACGGTTAACCTGGCCACCATTGCGATTGCCTGCGCTGTCGGCTATCTCAATTTCCGTCGGGTCGCGCCCGGCTGGTGTGTGGACCGCCCGCGTCTGGTCAAACTGGTGGAAACGCTCTTTCAACGCGAAAGTTTTGCCCGTACGGAACCGCCAAAGGCTTGATACACGTTATGTCCGCCTGAGCAAAGTCACGATACAATCCTTCCTATATCGATAGCCCTCTCCGCGGTGGAGAGGGCCACCAACAGCCAGGCCCTTTCATGACAACCGACATGCGTTCACTCTACAGCCAGCTTCCTGCTATCGATCGTCTATTGCGCGATAGCGCTTTCTCCGCCTTACGTGAATCCCACGGTCATACCCGGGTAGTTGACCTGCTGCGTCACATGCTCGACGAAGCCAGAGAAGCCATTCGCGACGCCCACGCGCTCCCGGCATGGTGTGAGGACTGGGCGCAAGAAGCCAGAGCCCGGCTGGAACGTGAATCGCAAAGCGCGTTGCGCCCAGTGATTAATCTGACCGGAACGGTGCTGCATACTAACCTGGGTCGTGCGTCGCAGGCCGAGGAAGCCATCGATGCGGTGGTGCAGGCGATGCGCACGCCGGTGACGCTGGAATACAGCCTGGATGATGCCGGGCGCGGACATCGGGATCGGGCGTTGGCGGATTTACTCTGTCGCCTGACGGGGGCCGAAGACGCTTGTATCGTGAATAACAATGCGGCAGCGGTTCTGCTGATGCTGGCCGCCACGGCTAACGGCAAAGAGGTGGTCGTTTCGCGCGGTGAGCTGGTGGAAATTGGCGGCGCGTTTCGTATTCCTGATGTGATGTGTCAGGCCGGATGTACGCTACGCGAAGTGGGGACCACCAACCGGACCCACGCGAAGGATTACCGTCAGGCGGTGAATGAAAATACCGGCCTGCTGATGAAGGTGCATACCAGTAATTACAGCATTGAAGGCTTTACGAAGTCGGTGGATGAGGCAGAGTTGGCCGCCATTGGCCGGGAGCTGGATGTAGCTGTGGTGGCGGATCTCGGCAGCGGTTCGCTGGTCGATCTCAGTCAGTATGGTTTGCCGCAGGAGCCAATGCCGCAGCAACTGATCGCCGCAGGCGTGAGTCTGGTGAGCTTCTCTGGCGATAAACTGCTGGGTGGGCCACAGGCCGGAATTATCGTCGGTAAAAAAGAGATGATCGCCCGCTTGCAGAGCCATCCGCTGAAACGTGCGTTACGGGCAGATAAAATGACGCTGGCGGCGCTGGAAGCAACGCTGCGGCTCTATCTGCATCCGGAAGCGCTGGCGGCGAAATTGCCGACGTTACGCCAGCTCACCCGCTCGCAAGAGGCGATCCACACGCAGGCCCAGCAATTACAGGCGCAGCTTGCCGATCGTTACTGCGACGAGTTTGCTTTGAATGTGATGCCTTGCCTGTCGCAGATTGGTAGCGGTTCGTTACCTGTCGACAGGTTACCCAGCGCGGCATTGACCTTTACCCCACATGACGGGCGCGGTAGTCGCCTCGACGCGCTGGCCGCCCGCTGGCGTGCGTTGCCCGTGCCGATCATTGGGCGAATTTATGATGGCCGCATGTGGCTGGATCTGCGCTGCCTTGAAGACGAGACCCGGTTTATGGAGATGATGCTGAAATGATTATTGCAACCGCCGGACACGTTGACCACGGAAAAACAACGTTATTACAGGCAATTACGGGGGTGAATGCCGACCGTCTGCCGGAGGAAAAAAAGCGTGGCATGACCATCGATCTCGGCTATGCCTACTGGCCGCAGCCGGATGGGCAGGTGCTGGGGTTTATTGATGTTCCCGGACATGAAAAGTTTTTGTCCAACATGCTGGCGGGTGTAGGCGGTATCGACCACGCGCTGCTGGTTGTCGCCTGTGATGATGGCGTGATGGCGCAAACGCGTGAACATTTGCAAATTCTGCAACTGACGGGCAATCCGCAAATCACCGTGGCGCTCACGAAAGCCGATCGTGTGGATGAGGACCGCATCAATACGGTGCGTGAAGAGGTACACACCACGCTGGAAAACTATGGTTTTGCCGATGCGGCTCTGTTTGTGACTGCCGCCAGTGAAGGCCGTGGGATCGAAGAACTACGCGACCATTTATTGCAATTAACCTCGCGCGAGCATGCCCGCGATCACAGCTTCCGTCTGGCGATTGACCGTGCTTTTACGGTTAAAGGCGCAGGGCTGGTGGTGACCGGGACGGCGCTCAGCGGTGAAGTGAATGTCGGTGATACGCTGTGGCTGACGGGCGTCAACAAGCCAATGCGCGTACGTAGCTTGCATGCGCAAAATCAGGCTACTGAGCATGCTCATGCCGGGCAGCGTATTGCGCTGAATATTGCCGGTGATGCGCAAAAAGAAGCGCTAAATCGCGGCGACTGGCTGCTTTCAGATGTCCCGCCAGAGGCTTTTACCCGCGTGATTGTCTCTTTAGAGCATGCCGCGCCGCTGATGCAGTGGCAACCGCTGCATATTCACCACGCGGCCAGCCATGTCACCGGGCGCATCTCATTGCTTGAAGGAACGCTGGCGGAACTGGTGTTTGATACACCGCTGTGGCTCGCCGATAACGACCGCCTGGTGCTGCGCGATATTTCTGCCCGCACGACGCTGGCTGGCGCACGCGTCGTCACGCTCAACCCACCGCGCCGCGGAAAGCGTAAACCGGAATATCTGCAGTGGTTGTCGGCGCTCGAAAATGCGCACACCGACGGCGACGCCCTGGCGCTGCATCTGTCGCGCGGGGCGGTGAATATTCCTGACTTCGCCTGGGCGCGTCAGCTCAATGGCAACGGTATGCGTCCGTTGATTGAGCAACATGGTTTTATTCAGGCGGGGTATAGCCTGTTGAATGCTCCCGTTGCCGCGCGTTGGCAGCGAAAAGTCCTCGATACGCTGGCGACCTATCACGAACAGCACCGTGATGAGCCCGGGCCAGGGCGCGAACGCCTGCGTCGTATGGCGTTGCCGATGGAAGATGAAGCGCTGGTATTGCTGCTGATTGAAAAGATGCGTGAGAGCGGCGCTATCCATAGCCATCACGGTTGGCTGCATTTGCCGGATCACAAGGCGGGTTTCAGCGATGAACAGCAGGCTATCTGGCAAAAAGCAGAACCGCTTTTTGGCGATGAGCCGTGGTGGGTGCGCGACCTGGCAAAACAGACCGGGACGGATGAGCAAATGATGCGCGTGGTATTACGACAAGCGGCGCAGCAAGGCATTATTACTGCGATCGTGAAAGATCGTTATTATCGTAACGATCGCATTGTGTCTTTCGCCAATATGATCCGCGAGCTGGACCAGGAGAAAGGATCGACCTGCGCCGCCGATTTTCGCGACAGGCTTAACGTGGGGCGTAAATTGGCTATCCAGATTCTGGAATATTTTGACCGCATTGGTTTTACGCGTCGTCGCGGGAATGATCATTTATTACGCGATGCATTACTGTTTCCTGAAAAATAATGAAACAATTAATTCAGAGATTAAATGAATTAATACAAAATATATATTGATTGCAATCAGCACATTAGATTATGAACCTAATGTGCTTTTTTATTTTGAATGTGATTAAAATAACAACCGCGATCATATTTTGCTGGAAAATGCACACGTATGCTTCCTGACTCTTTAGAGTAATTAAGGATCGTACAATGGCTGCTTCAACATTTTTTATTCCTTCTGTGAATATAATCGGCGCTGATTCATTAAAAGACGCGATGAATACCATGGCTGAATATGGTTTTCGCCGCACGCTGATTGTCACGGATGCCATGTTGACCAAATTAGGTATGGCTGGCGAGATTCAAAAAGCATTACAGGAACATGATATTTTCAGCGTAATTTACGATGGTACGCATCCTAACCCGACGACCAGTAACGTAGCTGCTGGCCTGAAAATGTTGAAAGAAAACGACTGTGATAGCGTTATTTCTCTCGGCGGCGGTTCGCCACACGATTGTGCGAAAGGCATTGCGCTGGTGGCCGCTAACGGTGGCTATATCGGCGATTACGAAGGCGTTGACCGCTCTGCAAAACCGCAGTTGCCGATGATTGCCATCAACACCACGGCGGGTACGGCATCTGAAATGACCCGTTTCTGCATCATTACCGATGAAGAACGCCATATCAAAATGGCGATTGTCGACAAGCACGTCACTCCGCTGCTGTCGGTCAATGACTCCTCGCTGATGGTCGGTATGCCGAAGTCTCTGACGGCGGCTACCGGTATGGATGCGCTGACCCACGCTATCGAAGCCTACGTTTCTATTGCTGCAACCCCGATTACCGATGCGTGTGCGCTGAAAGCGGTCACCATGATTGCGGAAAATCTGCCGGTTGCCGTTGAAGATGGCAGCAATGCTCAGGCACGTGAAGCCATGGCTTACGCACAGTTCCTCGCAGGTATGGCATTTAACAACGCCTCTCTGGGTTACGTGCACGCCATGGCGCACCAGTTGGGTGGCTTCTACGATCTGCCACACGGTGTATGTAACGCCGTGCTGCTGCCGCATGTACAGGTTTTCAATAGCAAAGTGGCTGCCGCTCGTCTGCGTGATTGCGCGGCTGCGATGGGCGTTAACGTGGCTGGACTGAGTGAAGAGCAAGGGGCGGAAGCCTGTATCGCGGCGATCCGTGAACTGGCGCAGAAAGTGAATATTCCGGCCGGTCTGCGTGAGCTGAACGTGAAGGAAGAAGATTTTGCCGTTCTGGCGACCAATGCCCTGAAAGACGCCTGTGGTTTCACTAACCCGATTCAGGCGACTCATGACGAAATCATGGCGATTTATCGCGCTGCGATGTAATTCGTGATACCTGTCGTAAAGCAGTAAAAGGCTGGCGAATTATTCGCCAGCCCCGTCTACCCTTGTAGTACACCTACAGCAAGGAGACGGTCATGACCAATAACCCCCCTTCAACGCGTATTTATCCCGGCGAGTATGGTTACCCTCTGAAGTTAAAGGCCCGATACGATAACTTTATCGGCGGTGACTGGGTCGCGCCGGTGGACGGCGAGTATTACCAAAACCTGACGCCGGTCACCGGGCAATTGCTGTGCGAAGTGGCCTCTTCCGGTAAGAAGGATATCGATCTGGCACTGGATGCCGCGCACAAAATAAAAGATAAATGGGCGCAGACATCCGTGCAGGACAGAGCGGCGATTCTGTTTAAAATCGCCGATCGTATGGAGCAAAACCTGGAACTGCTGGCGACGGCAGAAACCTGGGATAACGGTAAACCCATCCGTGAAACCAGCGCGGCAGACGTGCCGCTGGCGATTGACCATTTCCGCTATTTCGCCTCCTGTATTCGTGCGCAGGAAGGGGGAATCAGCGAGGTTGATAGTGAGACCGTGGCTTATCATTTCCATGAGCCTCTTGGCGTGGTCGGGCAAATTATCCCGTGGAATTTCCCGCTGCTAATGGCCAGTTGGAAGATGGCGCCCGCGCTGGCGGCGGGTAACTGCGTGGTGCTTAAACCCGCGCGCCTGACGCCGCTGTCCGTGCTGCTGCTGATGGAGGTCATTGGCGATCTGCTCCCGCCTGGTGTCGTGAACGTGGTAAACGGCGCGGGTGGGGAAATCGGTGAATATCTGGCGACGTCTAAACGTATTGCGAAGGTGGCGTTTACCGGCTCAACGGAAGTCGGCCAGCAGATCATGCAGTATGCTACGCAGAACATTATTCCCGTCACCCTGGAGCTGGGTGGGAAATCGCCCAATATCTTCTTCGCGGACGTGATGGATGAAGAAGATGCGTTCTTTGATAAGGCGCTGGAAGGCTTTGCGCTGTTTGCCTTCAACCAGGGCGAAGTGTGTACCTGTCCGAGCCGCGCGCTGGTACAGGAATCCATTTACGAACGCTTTATGGAAAGAGCCATTCGCCGGGTGGAGAGTATCCGTAGCGGCAACCCGTTAGACAGTGTGACGCAAATGGGCGCGCAGGTGTCGCATGGTCAACTGGAAACCATTCTGAATTACATCGATATTGGTAAGAAAGAAGGGGCGGATGTCCTGACCGGTGGACGGCGTAAGCAGTTGGATGGTGAGTTAAAAGAGGGTTATTACCTCGAACCGACCATTCTGTTTGGTAAGAACAACATGCGGGTTTTCCAGGAGGAGATCTTCGGCCCGGTGCTGGCTGTTACGACCTTTAAAACCATGGACGAAGCGCTGGAAATTGCCAATGACACCCAATATGGACTTGGCGCTGGCGTCTGGAGCCGTAACGGAAATCTCGCGTACAAGATGGGCCGCGGGATTCAGGCGGGGCGTGTCTGGACCAACTGCTACCATGCTTATCCGGCACATGCGGCGTTCGGCGGCTATAAGCAGTCGGGCATTGGGCGCGAGACACACAAAATGATGCTTGAGCACTATCAGCAAACCAAATGCCTGTTGGTGAGCTACTCGGATAAACCGCTGGGGCTGTTTTAATATCCCGTCACTTACCGCCCGGTCGCATTTAGCGTACCGGGCATCAAGTTATGTCCTGCAGTTCAAAGTATGACAAGGGTACCCTATGGATTTCGTGTTGCTTCGAGGCGGCAAGAGAGGGAATCCCCAGGAGCTTACTCCGGTAAGTGACTGGGGTGAGTGAACGCAGCCAACAAAGAAGCAGCTCGAAAGACGACGGGTATATATAGAAACTCATATATCGTTATATAAATAACCCCATTGCACCCAATCTGGTCATTCCACTACTATTATCAACTCTATTTTTTAAATAAATAGCAGCCAAGTTCTTTAATTTAAATCCCTGAGGCAAATATGTTCCTTGATTATTTTGCATTAGGAGTGCTTATTTTTGTATTCCTGGTCATTTTTTACGGGATTATTATTCTGCATGATATTCCCTATCTTATTGCAAAGAAACGTAACCATCCTCATGCCGATGCAATACATGTTGCGGGCTGGGTTAGCTTGTTTACCTTACATGTTATTTGGCCCTTTTTATGGATCTGGGCAACGCTTTATCGCCCGGAGCGCGGGTGGGGTATGCAGAGCGCGGATTCTTCCCTGATCCAGCTTCAGGCGCGGGTTGCCGACCTGGAAAAGAAACTGGGTGAGGTTAAGACCTCTCCGGCGGAGTAATATCGATGGATTTACTGATTGTTCTGACCTATGTGGCATGCGCATGGTCGATATTTAAAATTTTTAAAATTCCTGTAAATAAATGGACGGTACCCACTGCAGCATTGGGTGGTATTTTCATTGTTTGCGGGCTTATATTACTGATGAATTATAACCATCCGTATACCTTTAAGGCGCAAAAAGCGGTAATTTCTATTCCCGTCGTGCCGCAGGTCACGGGTGTTGTAACGGAAGTGACGGATAAGAAGAATACGCTGATCAAAAAAGGCGAAGTTCTGTTTAAACTTAATCCTGGACGTTATCAGGCGCGGGTTGATCGCCTGAAAGCCGATATTGTCACCGCTCAGCATAAAGAGCAGGCGCTGGTTGCGCAGCTAGACGAAATGAAAGCCAACACGCAGCGGGCAAAGGCCACGCGTGACAAGCTGGCAAAAGATTACCAGCGCTATGCGCAGGGGAGTCAGGCGAAGGTCAACCCTTTTTCTGAACGCGATATCGATGCGGCGCGCCAAAACTATCTGGCGCAGGAAGCATCGGTGAAATCGTCTATTGCGGAGCAACAGCAAATCCAGAGCCAGTTAGACAGCCTGGTACTGGGTGAAAATTCGCAAATTGCCAGCCTGAAGGCACAACTCGCCGAAGCGGAGTTTAACCTTGACCAGACCGTGGTTCGTGCGCCCAGCGATGGTTACGTTACGCAGGTGTTGATGCGCCCCGGAACCTATGCCGCCGCGCTGCCTATGCGTCCGGTGATGGTGTTTATCCCGGAACAGAAACGGCAAATTATCGCCCAGTTCCGTCAAAACTCACTGCTGCGACTGGAGCCAGGCGATGAAGCGGAAGTGGTGTTTAACGCCCTGCCGGGGAAGGTATTTAGCGGCAAACTGGCGGCTATCAGCCCGGCTGTACCGGGTGGTACATACCAGTCGAACGGGGCGTTGCAATCCTTAAACTCTACGCCCGGTTCAGAAGGGGTGATCGCCACGATTGAGCTGAACGACAATGCGGACGTGAGCGCGTTACCTGATGGGATTTACGCCCAGGTCGCCGTTTACTCTGACCACTTCGAACATGTGTCAATCATGCGCAAAGTCTTGTTGCGGATGACCAGCTGGGTGCATTACCTGTATCTCGACCACTAGGTGCAGGCTATTTAGCTTACTCAGACAGCTGTAGCGTCTGAGTAAGCTGCTGACGTATCTCCGCTAACATTGCGTCGAGAATAAACTGTACACGCCAGGGCTGGTATTCACGCTTGCGGAAAATCGCCACTAAATCCAGCCACCATTCGTGCTGTTCGGAGAAACAGGGAACCAACAATCCGGACTGAACGTCTTTTTGTATACTCGCATAAGGCGCAAAAACAATGCCCAGATGATTACGCGCCAGCGCCAGCGCGGATTGCGTATTGTCACAGACGTAGTTTCCGGTCACCCGATAATCATGCATTTCCTTGCCGCCCGCAGAGCTGAAGCGCCAGATATTGGCATCATCAATCATCATGGAGTCGATTAAAATACAGGAATGATTTTCCAGCTCATCAGGGCTGTTAATGGGATGCTGTTTGATATATTCAGGGCTGGCAAACGCCATCACTGCATATTTGGTAATAAAGCTGGCGACCAGTGATTCATCTTTGGGATGCGCATAGGTAATTAAAACGTCACAATCATCCGGGAAATCTACACCTTCATAAAATGCTTTCCGTTCAAGATTGCAGGTTTTCAGCGAGAGAGTAATACCACCGATATCCTGAATTTTTGCAATAACATGTTGCGATAAGTAAGCAATAATTCCGGTTGGTGCATATACCGTTACCTTGCCACGTTTTTCATGCTTATAATCAGCGATGAAACTATTTAGCTGATCGTTTCTGTCCAGCATGTCATTGATGTAAGGCAGCAGCGCTACACCAAAGGGCGTCAGGGTCAACTGGCGGGTGGTGCGATCAAAGACCTTTAGCCCAACTTTTGATTCAAAATCAGCAAGGTACTTGCTGACATTAGCCTGTGCGATGCCGAGAACCGTAGCGGCATGACTGATGTTTTCGCTGGCAGCAATTACCGAAATAATCTTCAGTTCCCGGTGTTTGAGTTGTAATTTGTTCATCGCCAAACCCAATATATATATGTTTGTATATATTACTATATAAATATGGAAGTTGCATCGATGAAATTGTAAGCATTATTATGCACCCGCTTTGTGGCTTATTTTAAAATGGAATGTTGGCATGTTAATTAAACGCAATATTGTGGCGCTGTTCGCCTTTTCTTTTATGGCGAGTGCAACTGCCGCAGAGTTTTCTATTGGCGGTGGCGCTGTATATAATGAATCTCCTTATCGTGGATATAATGATAATGTTCATGCAGTACCGCTTATCAGTTATGAAAGTGAATCATTTTATTTTAGGCAAACAACGTTAGGCTATATTCTTTCAAAAAGTGAAAGTAATGAATTTAGCATTACTGCTTCTTACATGCCGCTTGAGTTTGATCCCGGTGATAACGACGATCATGCGATGAAGCAGCTGGACAAGCGTGATGCAACCGCGATGGCGGGTGCCGCATGGTATCACCATGAAAAATGGGGCAGCGTGAAGGTCTCTGCCGCAGCGGATGTGCTGGATAACAGCAATGGCTGGGTGGCGGAAATGTCTATGTTCCGCCAAATGCCAATGGGCAAGCTGACGCTGACGCCGGCGATTGGCGTGCTCTACTATGACGAAAACTTCAACGAATATTACTACGGCATCTCTGGCAATGAATCCCGCCGTAGTGGGTTATCAAGCTACTCCCCAGGGGACAGCTGGACACCGTATGTTGGCCTGTCCGCTAAATACGCGTTGACCAGCAACCTGACGCTGCTGGCCAGCGCCAACTATAGTGTGCTGCCGGATGACATTAAAAATAGCCCGATGGTTGATCGCGATGACAGCTTTACCCTGATGTCCGGTCTGACTTGGCGTTTCTGATTCTCACCCGTTTGTCCTCAGGGAGGAGGGCAATCTTTTCATGATGCCTTGACGGATGGGGCTAACTGCCGCCATCCATCGTCATCATTACTGCTCGTTTATCCAGATTCGCATTTCGCCTTCACCACGGTTTGCCCAGCTAAACCACGGAATGAACGTCAGCGTATGCGCCTGACGCGAAGCTGGTGAAACATCGTAGTGCCACAACGCTTGTTGTGCCGCATTGCGGGCACTTTGCTTCACGCCTTCCGCCTGAATTAACATCTTATGGCTGAACAGTCCCTTACCCTCAAAGACCCTGAACTCACTCTCTTTTGGCAGCCACAAGTTATGCAACTCTTCGCCGTTGTCGGCCTGCTCCAGGCAATACACCAGCGGCCCACGCTGAATGGCGACCTTACCGGCAACATGGCGCACCAGTGGGTTTCCGTATACGCGACGCACGGGCATCGGCAGGGTCAGGCTTAGCGTATCCCCCTCCAGCCAGGTTCGGCTGATGTGCAAATAGCCTTTACGTATATCTTGTGCAACCGGTTGACCATTCAGCAAAATCTGCGGTGTGGTACACCAGTCCGGCAGGCGTAACGCCAGGGTATGATCGACCGGCAGCGGTGATTCAATGGCGATTGTTACCTGCTCATGCCACGGGTAATTTCCGTTAATGCGCAGTTTAAGCACACCGTCTGCCACAGGAACTTCCATGCGATTGCCCACATACATGTTGATATACAGTGCGTCCTGACGTGGCGTATAGATGTAATGGCCAATAGAAGTGAGTACGCGGGCGATATTGGGCGGGCAGCAGGCGCAGCCAAACCAGCGCTGGCGAACGGGCTTCACATGGTCGTAAATATGATTGAATTTTAACGACTTAGGATGCACCTCCAGCGGGTTAACGTAGAAGAAGTGCTTCCCGTCCAGCGCCATGCCGCCAAGCACCGTGTTATACAGGGCGCGCTCCATCACGTCGGCATACTGGCTGTCGGCTTCCATTTCCAGCATCCGGCGGGCGAACATCATCAGCCCGATTGAGGCGCAGCTTTCGGCGTATACGGAATCGTTGGGCAGATCGTAATCGCTGCTAAACGCCTCGCCGCTGCTTTGCGAGCCGATCCCGCCGGTGATATACAACTGACGCTGGGCCATATTGTTCCACAGACGCAAACAATCCTGACGCTTGCTTTCGTCCTGACTTAAGCGTGCCAGATGCGCCACGCCGGTCATCAGATAAACAAAACGGACGGCGTGACCGATAGCCGTTTGCTGCTCTGAAACAGGCTGGTGTGCCTGGCTATAGGGCTTATCCTTCACCATCCACGCCGGACCGTAGGTGTGCCAGTAAGACGTTTGGCCGCGTTTTTTGTACTCTTCGTCATAAAAATGAGGTTGCGCACCGCGTTGCTCAACAAAGTAATTTACCAGCGCCATATAGCGTGGTTGCTGAGTGACTTCGTACAAACGCATTAATGCCAGCTCGATTTCCGGGTGTCCGGGGTAGCCGCGCAGTTGATCTTCTCCCAGCCCAAAAACGCTGTCGATATGATCTGCCAGGCGGCACACCACCTCTAACAGACGACGTTTCCCCGTCGCCTGGTAGAAAGCGACGCCCGCTTCAATCAAATGACCCGCACAGTACAACTCATGACACTCAGCGAGGTTAGTCCAGCGTTCATCCGGCGCTTTGACCGTAAAATACGTATTGAGGTAGCCATCATCACACTGGGCGGCGGCGACCAGTTCAATAACCTCATCGGCAGTTTTCTCAAGCTCAGCATCGGGTTTCTGGCACAGCGACCAGGCGACGGCTTCCAGCCATTTCGCCACGTCGCTGTCCTGAAAAACCATCCCGTAAAACTCGCCTTCCTGAAGGCCTGCGGCGATGCGGAAATTCTCGATCGCATGGCTTGGCTCCGCTTCTGGAATGCGGTCATTGAGCGCATCCCACTGGTAGGGGATCACCACGTCACGCACAAGTTGCTGATATTGTCCGAGGAACGGATCGCTGACCGTGAGCTTATGCAGGTCGACTTCCAGTACGTTCATTTCGTGCTCCTTAAGGCTGTATATGACGCTGACGCAGATCGGTGGCAATGCGCGACATCATCGGGTTATTGAGTTTGCAGATGCGAACAGACAGCGCCAGCAGCAGGTGGAATAGTGCGGGCAGCAGCGTCTCCATGGCAGTAATCCCTTGCAGCGAGCTGGCGGTTTGATTACCGGCGCCGGGCTGATAGGCGACAAAGATAAACAACAGGCTGATGATCCCCGCGCTGGAGGCCCAGGCCAGTTTGATGAAGAACAGGTTGAAGGCGAAATTCATGCCGGAAGAGCGCACGCCGGTTTTCCACTCGCCGTAATCATCGGCGAAGGCCATCAGCGAGAAGTGCAGCGGTAGCGTGAAGCCCAGGATAATGCCGTTCCCGAGGATAACCGCCAGCCACAATGTCTGATAAGCCGGGCCGGTTGGCAAGAACCACATCAGCACCGCCAGCGCCGCCAACACCAGGTTGGTGTAGTAATAGAGTTTGACGGTATCGAACCGACGGGTCAGCGGGCTGACGAGCACTGAACCGATGATAGAGGCGAAGGTGACCATGGTGAAAAACAGCGATGTGTAAGCGGTGCTGCCTTCCAGCACATAGGTAATGAAGTACATGTACCCGCCGCCGCGAATATTAAAGACGTTGATCAGCAGGAACGACATCACCAGCATCAGCAGCAACTGGTCATTTTTGCGCAGGCCGCCAATATGTTCGCGCAGGGTAAATTTCCCCATCATCGCCAGCGGAACACGCTCACGCACCCAGAAGAAGCAGCACAGGAACATGACCACTGCAACGGCGCAGAGCACGCCGACACCGAACTGGTAACCCTGCGCGGCATTGCCCTGGCCCAGCACATCCACCATCCACGGCAGGCCGACGGAGACAAGAAAACCCGCCACGCCGCACAGCACAAAGCGCCAGGACTGGCAGGCGATCACCTCGTTGTGGCGGGTGGTCATGGTGTTAATCAGCGCACAGTACGGTACGTTGATGGCGGTATAGCCGACGGAGAGCAACAGATAGGTGCAGAATGCCCAGGCGATTTTTACGCCCATGCTGGCGTCTGGGACGGTAAATGTGAGCACGCCAATAATGCCAATAGGAACCGCGACCCATAGTTGCCAGGGGCGGAAGCGTCCCCAGCGGCTTTGCGTACGGTCGGCGAGAACGCCCATGATGGGGTCGGAAATCGCATCAAACACGCGCAGGGCAATAAACAATGTGCCGACCAGCGCGGGCGTTAGCCCGAAGACATCCGTGTAGAAGAACGTCAGGAAATTCATGATCAGGCAGGTAATGACCGTCCCGCCTGCATCGCCTAACCCATAACCTATTTTTTCACGCAGGGATAATTTGTCGTCTTGCGCACGCTGTGCCAAATCAGATGTCGTAATCGGAGCCGAAGTCATAAATAACTCCCGGAAGTGATATTCGGAAAGTATCCCGCTACGCCGCGGGTTATTTGGATGTAGTTTGCAAAATACATGATTAATTTTGCACGTTATGTTTGGGTCAACAAGGGAAGAGAAAAGTATAAAAAGATGACAATTCCGACTTCATTGGGAAAATGTGATTTCGATCCGGCGAAAAGCAATTTTATCGTGAATAATCAAAGGTAAAGACCGGTTTAATTAATAAAAAAGCGGGAATTTGAATATATATGCTCGAATTGTCCATGTCTCTGCCGATTAAAGTGCAAAACGGTGGGTTATTTATTTCACGCGGCATCGGTAGCCATCCTGCGCGGCAATTGCAATCCTGGGAAATAATCTTTGTTGAAAAAGGGACATTAACGATTCGCGAAGGCAGTAACATTTTTTCTGTTAGTGCCGGGGAAAGTCTGCTGCTGTGGCCGCATCGCTTACATATTGGCGTAGGACAATTTCCGCCCGATTTAAAATTTTACTGGCTGCACTTTGAGTTAACGACAGGAAACGATGCTTCATCAACACAACCGTTACTTGCGATTCCCCAGCATACCCGGGTGAGCGAGCCGCAATATATTATTTCACTGTTCCGCCAGTTCTTACACGAGCAGGAAAATATTCATCGCAGCATGGCGCTGGAACTGATCCTGCTGTTGATTTTGCAGCAAATATCCGCGGCCGCCAGCGAGCAACCTGTTGATCGCCCCGGGAATGCGCTGGCGTGGAAAGCGCAGCAAATGATTCACACTCAGTTCCACCTGCCGATTGGCGCTTCAACGCTGGCGAAAGAACTGCATTGCAATGCAGACTATCTGGGACGTGTTTTCCGTGGCGCTTTTCGGCTGACCCTCACCGAAGCGTTGCATCGGCAACGGGTGAGGGCGGCAGAAAAACTGTTAATCAGCGATTCGCTGTCGCTCACTGAAGTGGCGAGGAGATGTGGATTTAACGACGTGGGCTATTTTCGCAAAATCTTCCGCAAGCATACCAGCCTGACGCCCGCGGCCTGGAAACGGCGCTATTGCAAAGAACATATCAATAGCGCCTGACATGCTACTGTCCGTAATAGGCATTCGCGCCGTGTTTACGCAGATAGTGTTTATCCAGCAACTCAGGCTGCATATCCGGTAACTGTGGGGCCAACTGGCGTGAGAACAGCCCCATATAAGCGCACTCCTCTAGTACCACGGCGTTATGCACAGCATCCGCGGCGTTTTTACCCCAGGCGAACGGGCCGTGTGAATGCACCAGTACCGCCGGAACCTGCATCGGGTTCAGGTCCCGTTGCTCAAACGTTTTAATGATGACTTCGCCGGTCTGGTATTCATATTCACCGTTGATCTCTTCCACGGTCATCAGTCGGGTGCATGGGATAGTGCCGTAAAAGTAATCGGCATGCGTGGTACCCCATGCCGGGAGATCAAGACCTGCTTGCGACCAGATTGTCGCGTGGCGTGAGTGCGTGTGCACAATGCCGCCGATCTCAGGGTATCGGCGATACAGCGCCAGATGGGTTGGCGTGTCAGACGAGGGTTTTTTACTGCCTTCAACCACGTTGCCGCTGGCGATATCCACCACCACCATATCGTCGGCGGTCATCACGTCATATTCCACGCCGGATGGCTTGATAACCATCAGTTTGCGTGTTTCATCCACTGCGCTGACGTTACCCCAGGTAAAGGTGACTAAACCATGTGCCGGCAGCGCCAGATTCGCCGCCAGCACCTCGGCTTTCAGTTGTTCTAACATGGGAAACCTCCTTCCTGCATACGGTCTTCTATCCAGCGTCGGGCCTGGATAATTTCCAGCACCGGTTCTTTTGCTTTTTCCGTCCACATTTCAATCAGAAACGATCCGCGATAGTTCAGCTCATGCAGCGTTTTGAAGATGCCCACAAAGTCCACGCATCCTTCGCCAAAGGGTACATCGCGAAACTGGCCCGGATGGGTTTCGGTTACCGGCAGCGTGTCCTTCAGATGGATAGCGGCGATACGGTCGATGCCCAACGTCAATTCAGCTTTGACGTCGTTACCCCAGGCGCTGAGGTTGCCCACGTCCGGGTAGACGGTGAACCACGGCGATGAGAGCATTTCATCCCACTTTTTCCACTTGCTGATCGAGTTCATAAATGCGGTATCCATGATTTCTACCGCCAGCATCACCTGCGCGGCGGCGGCTTGCTCAACTGCCCATGCCAGCCCCTCGGCAAAGCGCTGCTGTGTACCTTCGTCATGTTCTTCGTAATAGACGTCGTAACCGGCAAGTTGAATGGTACGAATACCTAAATCCCGGGCCAGGCGGATGGCTTTGGTCATGATGTCGCGTGCCCGGGCGCGGACGGCTTCATCGCGACTGCCAAAGGGAAAGCGGCGGTGGGCTGACAGGCACATGGAGGGAATGGCCACGCCGGTTTCCAGCATCGCGCTCACCAGCGATGCACGCTGGGCAGGAGTCCAGTCAAGGCGAGACAGACGTTCATCGGTTTCATCTACCGACATTTCAACGAAATCAAAACCGCAGCTTTTCGCCAGCACCAGCCGTTCCGGCCAGGTGAGGTCTTTCGCCAGCGCTTTTTCATAGATACCTAACGGATGGTTACGCATACTGTGCTCCCCAGATGGCGTCGATTTGCGCATGGAATTCGGCGGCCACCTGCGCCGGGTTTTGTGCTCCCGCCAGCGCGCGTCCGGCGATAAAGGCTTTGACGTTGATGTCGCGAAACAGCGGCAGGTCGGCAGGCGTAATACCACCGGTAATCGACAGCTCCAGACCGATATCGGAAAGCGCCTTCATCCGCGCCAGATCCGCTTCCCCCCACTGTTGACCGCTGGCCTGCGCATCGCGTCCACGATGGTAAATCGCCTGGCGAACGCCAACGCGATACCAGTCGCGGGCATCATCCAGGGTCCAGTTGCCGAACAGTTCCATCTGAATTTCACCGCCGCAGGACTGTGCGACGCTATGACCTTTTTCTACAGTAGCGAGGGGCGCGGCGCAGATGATGGTCATCCAGTTGGCGCCTGCGCCAAACGCTTGCTGGGCGAGGGTTTCACCTGCGTCGGCCACCTTCCAGTCGGCGACGATAATTTTATTTGGGCACTGAGCGCGCAGCGCTTTCACCGCGCCCAGACCTTCGGTTAAACAGAGAATCGTGCCGGCCTCAACGATATCGACACTTTCCTGTAACAGAGCGACATCGCGTTGGGCCGCTTGCAGATTCGTGTGGTCAAGCGCCAGTTGCAGTAATGGTCGACTCATTATTCGTGCTCCTTAATACGGGCGTGATAGCCCTGCAGTGCGGTAATTAAATTCTGGTATTGGCGGTATTTGCGCTGATAGTTCGCATGCGCCGCGGCGTCCGGCAACAGGGTGCGTACCGGATGCTGTAAGCTGCGCTGGGCATCGCTGAAATTGTGATAAACACCGGTGCCGACGCGGGCGGCGAGCGCTGCGCCAAAGCAGCCGGTCTCTTCAACCTGCGGTAGTTCGATCCGTAAACCGCTGACGTCCGCCAGCATTTGCATCCAGACGTTGGAGTGCGCCGGACCACCGGTAACGCGCAGGGTATGGGCCTGCGTAAAACGTTCGCGCATGCGGTTGAGATGGGTCATATGGCTGAAAACCAC
Source organism: Citrobacter sp. wls708 (assembly GCF_005281255.1). Taxonomy (NCBI): domain Bacteria; kingdom Pseudomonadati; phylum Pseudomonadota; class Gammaproteobacteria; order Enterobacterales; family Enterobacteriaceae; genus Citrobacter; species Citrobacter sp. wls708. The sequence goes on along the minus strand of NZ_SZXE01000018.1, from coordinate 253,867 downwards.
GCCTTCGTAGATGGCTTGCAATAAGTGGGCGCGAGTGTGTAAAGCCTGCATGCCATAAAAACCGCTGGTCATCTCCAGCCCGGCGTTACTGCCATACAAAAAAGGCAGGAACAAAAGATTGCTACTGGCTTTCGGCAAGCTGGCAACGGCCTGGTTGACCTCATCAAAAGAGAGTTCGCCCCATTGGGCGGTAAACCACTCCAGATTGCCGGAAGAGGTCGGGCTGGCTTCGTGAACGATGTACTGCCCGTCATTGACATAGCGGCCATAGACGTAAGGATGCGCTTCGTGGTCGCGCAGGCCGTGAGCGATCCCGCTGGTGACAGCCCAGGTCCCCATCACCGCGTTGAGGGTGTGTTCATCTTCGATCCCGGCGCAGAGTGCGGTGGAAACCACATCAAACAGACCGCCGACGACGGGTGTACCCGCCGCCAGACCGGTTATGGCAGCCGTTTGAGCGGTGATTTCCCCGCATATTTCTGCTGAACCGACAATGGGCGGTAGCGCATTGTCGACTTCACTGATGCCCAGCCACTGGGTCAGACGCGGGTCGTACTGACCTGTCGTCATGTTGTAGAGATTTGACTCGGAGATGTTGCTCTCTTCGCAGCCTTTCACGCCGGTTAAACACCAGCGCAGGTAGTCATGGCCCATCATGACGCAGCCGATTTGTGCGTAGCGTTGCGGTTCATTTTCTTTCACCCAGCGCAGGAGGGATGCGGGATGTCCGGTCCACAATGTCTGGCGAGTGATCGGGTAAAGCTGTGCGGGGATCCCATCCTGCTGCCAGCGCTGAACGATGTCCATCGCCCGTCGGTCGGAAGAGAGAATGGCATTGCCCAGCGGCTCATCCTGTTTATCAAGAAGGAACAGTCCCTTGCCCTGAGCGGAGATACCGACGCCTTTGATTTGTTCACCGGATACGCCGGTGCGTTTCAACAGCCCGGCAATGGTGGCGATACACTGTTGCCACAGTTGGCGCATATCGCGTTCGGCGTAACCCGGTAATGGCGATACGGTCTGCAACGATTGACGGTTAATTCCATGCTCATGACCTTTGGCATCATACAAACCGGCTTTCAGATACGTACCGCCACAATCGATCCCCAGCCAAAAGGTCTCTCTATCACTCATCTTTGTTATCTCATTTTTGCCGGATGGCGCTGTGCGTATCCGGCCTTGGGTATTTATTGGTTTTGTAGGCCCGGTGAGCGCAGCGCCCCCGGGCATTGTTTCAGGCTGTGCGTTTATGTGGATTCAGTGTCTTTAGCGGAGCTGCGCCCGCATCGCATTTCGCCGGCAGCAGCAGCGCCATCAGCGCGGCCAGAGCCAGTGAGACGGCCAGGCAGTAAACGCCAGCATCTTTGCTGTACAGGGTGATAAGTACGCCGACCGCGTAAGGGCCGCAGAAACCGCCAAGGTTCCCCAACGCATTGATGACCCCACGTGCGCCACCGGCCATTTCCGCGCTGAACAAACGCGCCGGAATAGTCCAGAACACCCCCGCGGCTGATTGCAGGAAGAATCCGCAGCCAACCAGCGCGGCATAAGCCAGCCAGACGTTATTTTTCAGCGCTACAGAGAGGAACATGCACAGGGCAAAGCCAATCAGCGGCAGGCAGACGAACAGCTTGCGTTTACCAGTCCGGTCAGAGAGAGAAGAGAACAGGAACATCCCGGCAATCGCGCCGACGTACGGCAGAATAGCGAGCATGCCAACTTGCCCCATGCTGCTGTGGGTCAACTCTTTGAGGATGGTCGGCAGCCACAGGGTGTAACCATAAATCCCGGTCTGATAGAAGAAGTTCAGGGCGATAAGCTGCCACATGGTTTTGTCGGACAACACCGCGCCCAGAGAGGCATTTTTGACCTCTGTTCCAGCAATCGCTTTTTGCTCGGCGGCCAGGGTTTCTACCAGGTAATTTTTCTCCGCCTCAGAGATCCAGCGCGCTTCCTGCGGACGGTCGTAAACGGTATAGGCCCACAGCACCAGAACGACGACGGAGAGTAAACCTTCAATGATGAACAGCCAGCGCCAGTCGAGTACGGTGATTATCCAGCCCGAGAGCGGGGCGGTAATGATCCCGGCAATAGGCACAAACATAATCACAATCGCATTGGCGCGACCGCGTTCGGCGTCGGGGAACCAGTTACTGATCATCGTCAGCACCACCGGCAGCATGCCGCCTTCGGCCACGCCGAGTAAGAAACGCAAAACCAGCAGTTGATACTGATTAGTGATCAATCCCGTCAGAACGGAAATAACCGCCCAGGCAACCAGCGACCAGCCGATAAATTTCTTGCCGCTGCCGTGTACGGCAATTTTTCCGCCGGGAACCTGTAAAAACAGATAACCGATGAAGAAAATTCCCCCGGCCAGACCGGCCATGGTGGCGGAAATACCTAATTCCTCATCCATACCGCCGGGCATCGCAAATGCGATATTAACGCGGTCCATATAAGAGATAATACAAGCGATCAGAATCGGGGGAATAATCCGCAGCCAGCGCTGACGGGGTATATCTTTGAGTGTAGGGCGAGAGGTTATGTTCATATTAATATTCTCGTAGAGTAGTATGTTATTTTTATAATTTTGCTTTGTTTAATGCAGCGATCCCGTCGCGTAATATCGCTACGCGATGGTTCACATCTGCATTGGCATTTATTTCCAGCAATTTAATACCGGCAAATTGCAATAGTTCGGTTCCTGCACAGGTGAATAATTCGCGGGCATGATCGGCGGTCATCAGGCTCTGCGGGCAGAAAGGAGCAAACGGCGCGTGTAGGTCCTGCCACTCGCCGTATTCTCCTGTAATCGTCGTGCCGGAGAACATCAGCGCGCCCAGTTTCCCGGCCCGTTGGACCTGCTGCGTGTGGGCCAGCGGTAGGGCGAGGTCCTGCCCTTCAATCGCCGATCGCGCCCAGTTAATACACACGCTGATGTCGTAACCGGCGATCGCGTCCAGTACGTTTTCTAACGGCAAAAATCCTTTGCGTGGTGCGGGGCCAGTCATAGCATCGCAATGTTCCAGCACCAGATCGCAGGACCAATCCCAACGGGTAATTTCCTGGAGCGAAAGGGCAAACGCGTCGGTGGCCTGAGCGACATTGGGGTTGCTTGCCAGCGGAGCGGCATGCAGTTCAAGGGCGATTATTTTCCCGGCGCTGGCCGCATTAATACGGTTGATTTTCTGGTGCAGATGGCGGTAATACGCCACACAGGCCTGACGCTGCTCTTCGTCGCTGGAGGCCAGCCCAAAACCGCTATTGATGCCGCGACGGCGCATGGTCTCCATAATCGCTGTGACCACGATTTGCCACTCGCCTGGCGTATGGCGCAATAACCACTCGTCACCTAACGGATGCAGATGCTCAAGGCAGGGCTGTTCCAGCCCGCGAATATCCGGGGTATCGGAGAGTTGACGCCAGAATTCCTTCTCTTCCTCTTCACTCTTTTGGTGAAATGAGGGTGCACAAGGGTACGCACCGATAATATAACCGGTAGTGTTAGCTTTCATTTTTGTGCTCCTTTTATAAAACTGAAATAGCAACCTTCACGACTATTTTGCGGATCGGCGTGGCGACAGTTTTATGACATGCAGGGCGATGAACATCCTGCGGGAAAAATATGGCGTAACTTCCCGGAATCATTTCAATAAAAGATTCATGTTCACTGGCGTGATAAAAAATAATATCGCGCTGTGCTAATAACGATTCGCTGATTTGATTATTTCCGGTATCAATGGCGATACCGATTTTTTCTTCACCCCAGGCTAAAAACTGAATATCAAGATAGCGACGATGTACTTCTGGGCGATTTTCGGCAGCGTCACGCGTGGTTAAATCGATAATCTGCGCGAAGATATTTTTACCCTCGATCTCCACCGCGCCCGGCTCAAGTTTGCGGAAATCCGTGGTGCGCAGGAAGTCGAGCGCTCTTTCAATCGCCTCGGGCAAACGACACGGATTAGGCTGTGAGATATGTCCAAAGATCATGGGGTTGCTCCTTACAGCGTCTGAATTTTTGCCCAGACGCTGTCATCAACGGTGATGCCGTTACGGCGATTTTCTTCCAGTAGCTTTGTAAACTCGTGGCCAGGCAGACGAACAGGCGTGTTTTCATCAGCGCGTTCGGCGGTGGTGATGAAATCCATAATCCGCTGGAGTTTCGCATCGCGCGTGGCGCCATCGATCAGCTTATCCACTTCAATGGCGATGAAAATCTGCGAAACGCCATATTCGTCGCTGTTATCCTGAGTGACCTCCGCAACAGAAGAGCCGTCAGAAAGCAGGGTGGCGATCATATCCAGCACAATCGACAGACCTGAACCTTTCCAGTAACCCATTGGCAGAATGCGACGATTTTTTTCGATAACGCCAGGCTCTTTGGTGAGATTACCTTCATCGTCAAAGCCACCGTCTACCGGCAGTTCGCGACCGGCCAGGCGATTCACTTCCAGCATGCCGTAGGAGAACATCGACATCGACATATCAACCATGGTGATTGGCGTGGAGGGGATCGCGACAATCAGCGGGTTAGTGCCAATGCGGCACTCCTTTGAACCCCACGGCGGCATGACGGCAATTGAGTTGGTCCAGCAGATACCAATGTAACCTTTCTCCGCGGCCTGCCAGCCATAGCTGCCGCCGCGCATCCAGTGGTTGGCGTTACGTAGCGCCACCAGACCAATACCGTGATCGGAGGCCAGTTCAATGGCTCGGTCCATCATCTTTTTCGCCGTCAGATTGCCGATCGAACGCCGGGCATCCCATTGCTCAATCGCCCCCAGGCTGGTGATGCGCTGTGGTTTGGCTTCAGGAATGATGTCGCCGTTATCCAGTTGCTGAATGAAGCGGGGAAAACGGTTGACGCCATGCGAATAGACGCCGGATTCGGTGGTGCGGGCGAACATTTCTGCACAGGCATCTGCGGTTTCAGCGGCGATACCGCGTGTCAGCAGTACCCGATTGAACGCATCTTTTAACTGTTCAAAGGTGACTTTCATTCCTGTTTCCTTGTTTAAATTTGATCGCTTTTTTATCTCTAAATTTCATTATGCGAAATCTGATTTCAAATATAGCGATCAAAATTTAACAGATCAACGGGGTGGCCTGTTTTTTAAAATCTGCAAAATCAAACAGTTGTGTTTTTTCGGTTCAGATCGTGAACTGAAACACACTTTGCGCTACCATCAGAGCGCGACGAAAAGGGGAGCGGAAAAAATGGGCACAAAAGAGAGTGAAATGACGCAAGACAAAGAGAGGCCAGCCGGAAGTCAGAGCCTGTTCCGTGGTTTGATGTTGATTGAGATCCTGAGCAACTATCCGAATGGGTGCCCGCTGGCCCACCTGTCTGAACTGGCGGGGCTGAACAAAAGTACCGTGCATCGACTCTTGCAAGGATTGCAATCCTGCGGCTATGTCACACCCGCACCCGCTGCGGGCAGCTATCGGCTGACCACTAAATTTATCGCCGTTGGGCAGAAGGCGCTGTCGTCACTGAATATCATCCATGTCGCTGCGCCGCACCTTGAAGCGCTGAATATTGCCACCGGCGAAACCATCAACTTCTCCAGCCGTGAAGATGACCACGCTATTTTGATCTATAAGCTCGAGCCGACGACGGGCATGCTGCGTACCCGCGCCTATATCGGCCAGCATATGCCGCTGTACTGCTCCGCGATGGGCAAAATCTATATGGCGTTTGGACATGCGGATTACGTGGCGTCCTACTGGGAGAGCCATCAGGATCTGATTCAGCCGCTGACCCGCAACACCATCACTGGTTTACCGGCGATGTACGATGAACTGGCGCAAATCCGCGAAAGCAGTATGGCGATGGATCGGGAAGAGAACGAGCTGGGGGTTTCCTGTATTGCCGTGCCGGTGTTTGATATTCACGGTCGGGTGCCATATTCGGTGTCGATTTCACTTTCTACCTCGCGTCTGAAGCAGGTAGGGGAAAAGAATTTACTCAAGCCGCTACGCGAAACCGCTCAGGCAATTTCCAATGAGCTGGGCTTTACCGTTCGCGATTAGGCGCATGCCTGACATCGTTCAGTCACCTGACAAAATTTAACCGTTTCCCCTGTCCGATCAAGGCAGCAGGGAGTCTCTCTCTGGCAATCTGTGGTTTTCACTCTGACGGAGGGGGCAATGAACGAGTTTATAATGGCGGATGCGGCAAAATGTATTGGGTGTCGTACCTGCGAAGTTGCCTGCGTTGTCGCACATCAGGAAAATCAGGATTGCGCATCGGTCTCCTCCGGGGCATTTATCCCGCGGATTCGGGTGATTAAAGACGACGCCTTTACGACGGCAGTTGCCTGTCATCAGTGCGAAGATGCTCCCTGCGCTAACATGTGCCCAACCCACGCAATTCGTCGTGAACATGGACATATCTTCGTTGAACAGGCGCAGTGTATTGGCTGTAAAAGCTGCATGATCGCGTGTCCGTTTGGGGCGATGAACGTTGTCGCACGAACGTCACGGGCGCAGGCGATAAAATGTGATTTGTGCTGGCATCGCGAGACGGGACCCGCATGTGTAGAAGCCTGCCCGACCAGTGCCTTGCAGTGTATTGATGCTGTCAGTATGCAGCGACAGCGTCTGCGTTCGCTGCCGCTGTGAAGCGACCCGACCCGCGCTCGGGTCGGGATTTGCGTTAGCCTTCCAGCCAGGCGCGCTCGATCTCTTCTGCCAGAATCTTCACGCCAGCCTCGATTTTCTCCGGCTCCGGAACGTAATTCATACGCATGCACTGATGGGTATGCGGCCAGGGTTTATCCAGCCCCGGGAAGAAGTAATCACCGGGAACCATCAGTACGCCGCGCGCTTTCAGGCGCTGATACAGCAGCTCGGTGGTGATCGGCAAATCTTTAAACCATAACCACAGGAAAATCGCCCCTTCTGGTTTGTGGATGAGGCAGCGATCTTCAGATAAATAGCGACGAATGATCGCAATAGTCTGCTGAACGCGCTGGTAATAAAACGGTTTGATCACCGTCTCAGAAAGGCGCAGAAGATCATTACGTTTAATCATTTCGCACATCATCGCCGGTCCCATTCCGCCGGGCGCAAGGCTGATAATGCCATTCATATTGGTGATGGCGGTGATGATCTTTTCATTGGCGATAATGATGCCGCAGCGGGAGCCTGGCAGACCCAGCTTAGAAAGGCTCATGCACAGCACAATGTTTGGGTTCCACAGCGGCCGGGCTTCGCTAAAAATGATGCCTGGGAACGGTACGCCATACGCGTTATCGATCACCAACGGGATACCGTGCTGGTTGGCCAGCCGATCCAGCTTCATCAGTTCTTCGTCGGTGATCACGTTGCCTGTCGGGTTAGTCGGGCGCGACACGCAGATCATCCCCGTTTCTTCACCGATGTGCAGATGTTCAAAATCAACGTGATACTTAAACTGGCCTTCTGGTAACAGCTCGATGTTTGGGCGTGCAGAGACAAAGAGTTCTTCTTCCAGCCCGGCATCGGCATAGCCAATATATTCCGGCGCTAATGGGAACAACACTTTTTGGGTTGTTCCGTCGGCGCGGCGTCCGGCGAAGAGATTGAATAAGTAGAAAAATGCGCTCTGACTGCCATTTGTCAGTGCAATATTTTGTGGCTCGATATCCCAACCCTGCTTCTCACGTAGCAGTTTCGCCAGCTCGGCCAGTAGCTCGGTTTTACCTTGTGGACCGTCATAATTGCAAAGCGCATCAGCGGCTTTGCCGTTTTCCAGCATATCTGCCAGCAGAGACTGAAAGTAATTTTTCATCTCTGGAATTTGCGCCGGATTACCGCCGCCGAGCATGATGGCGCCTGGTGTGCGTAAACCATCGTTGAGGTCCTCCATCAGGCGTGTGATGCCTGAATGGCGGGTAAATTTGTCGCCAAAAAGTGAGAATGTCATAGCAGGTGGTCTGTCGAACTGAGTAGTAAAGTGGCTAACCATAGCGCTACCTATGGCGGGGTGCAAATCAGGGGTATCAGTCTGGATTGATGTTTTGTGCTGCAAATTTTTGTCGGGCTGGTGTTTTATCGTGAATTTGGCTTCTCGTATCAGCGAGTACGAGAAGCCCGTCAGGATCAGGGCTGACCGGCCCACACCACCATAACTTTATCGTTGCCATGCTCACGGACGAATCCGTACCCCTGCTTCAATGTCAGTGTGGTTTGTTTACCGGCGCCAATGGCGGGATGTCTGGCCCTGAACTGGCTGATACGTTGCCAATGTGCCACGCTGGCGGCAGATTTCCCGGTTACGTCCTGCCAGTTCATCTCTGAGCGCGTACCCTGCAAGGGATCGGACCCCGTGGGGCCGAAAGGCCGGGCTGACTCGTCACCGTAAAACAGTTGTACTGCCCCAGGCGCCAGCAGCAATAGCTCGGCGGCTTTGTCTCCACCCTCGCGAAACAGCCGGGTATCATGGGAGGAGAGATAGCTCAGAACGTTGAAATCCTGCAGTTTTTCCGCCATCTGTTGCCAGGTGAGATCCATATTTGCCAGACAATCAACGGCTTTCGCCGCCTGCTCCTGATAGTCGAAATTGATCATCGCGTCGAAACCGTGACGATAATAGTCGCTTTGCATGACGCCGTGACCCCAGGCTTCACCGGTCATCCAGAAGGGTTTATCATCCAGGGCTTTGTCCGGGTGGGCTTTCTTCCATTCGACCAGCGCCGCGCTGGCCTGTGTTTTAAGCTGCTGCCAGGCGGGAAGCTCGACGTGTTTGGCGGTATCGACCCGAAAGCCGTCAATTCCGTAATCGCGCACCCACTGACTGAGCCAGTGGGTCAGATAATCGCGGGGCGTGTAGCCGGCGATCGCTTTGGCGTGAGTATCCGGTTTGTGCTGATAAAAATTAGGCAGGCCGGAAGGCGTGGTGGATTCGGTTTTCAGATCGGGCAGGAAAGCCAGCGACATGGTCAGGTCGTCAAAACCAGGGTTGTCGTAATCGCCAATATCGGTGCGGATCCAGTTTTTGCCCCACCATTTTTCCCAACCGGCTTTATCGCTGAAGTTGATGTAATCATTAAAGCTATGCCAGCTCTGCCCGGCAGCTGGCTTCCAGTCCGTCCAGCGTTCGCCGAGCGTGTTTTTCAGCTCATCGCCTGATAAGTACAGCGCCCCAAACTGATATTCCTGCATATCCGCCAGCGTGGCGTAGCCAGTATGGTTCATCACGACATCAAACAGGACACGGATGCCGCGCTGGTGAGCGCCGTCAACCAGCGCGCGCAGATCGTTTTCGTTGCCCATATTGGCGTCGAGCGTGGTCCAGTCCTGAGTGTAGTAGCCATGGTAGGCGTAGTGGGGGAAATCGCCTTTGGTGCCACCGCCGACCCAGCCGTGGATTTGCTCAAACGGCGCGCTGATCCATAACGCATTGACGCCCAGTTGTTGCAGATAGTCGAGTTTGCTGGCAAGACCGCGTAAATCGCCGCCGTGGAAGGTGCCAATTTCCTGCATACCGTCGTTGCGCCGACCGTAGCTGTGGTCGTTGCCCGGATCGCCATTCACAAAGCGGTCCGTCAGGACGAAATACACCGTCGCGTTATGCCAGTCGAAAGCGGCGGGGGCGTCGGTTTCCGCTCGTTCCAGCAGCAACAACCCGTTACTGGTTGCGGCGGGCTGCAGGGTAATCGACCCGTTTTTTACCGTCGCCGTTTGGTTGCTGTAGTAGTCGCGCACCACGGCGCCTTCCGGGAAGGTCTGACTGACGTCCAGCGTTAATGGCGAACCATCCCATTTCGGACACTGGCGAATTTGGCTACTGACGGGGTCTGCGGCGCTTTTGACTGAGAGCATCAGCGTTGGCGTACCGGAGCGGGTATCGACTTCCAGCGTGTAATCGCCGTCCTTGAATAAACGCCACTGCGGCGGCGCGCCTTCACAAGGTTTAAGCGACAGCATCTGGTTGAGTTTTATCGCGTCTGCTGGCTGCCAGCACTGTTGGTCAAAATTCAGAATTAAAGGACGAGTACCCTTCGTCAACGCTGCATGGCTGACGAATTTACCCGTACCTTCCGCTTCGAAGGCGGGAAGTCCCTGAGAAGTCCATGTTGAGGCGATGGCAATGCCGGGCATTAGCGCCAGCGCAACGGCGGCAAGTTTCATAATGCTGTCCTTGATGCTGCGATTTTAGCCAGTTTGCCAGTGAAATCAGGCCGGAAACTCCTCCTTTGAGGTGATTCCGCCAGGAGGAGAAGTGAGGGTGAGCTAATGCGCGCAAAAAATGAACTAATTTTGCGATAACCCCCACATTTTCATCAAATTAATGGCAGCCCGAATCGTTAACGCGTGACATAGTTTCAGAATTGGACTATTCCTTTGGGTGCTCTTGACCGTTATTTTTGATATGATTTGAGATTCATCTCTCATTTTTTTGAAAAATATAAGGTGTTGGAATGTATAAATCCGACCAGGAGACCTAATGATATTGACTCCCATTCGACGATATGGGGCAATGATTCTTATGTTACTCACCGTTGCATTTTCGGGTGAGGCGCTGGCAAAGACACACACGGCGACAACGAGTCACAAGCCCCAGGTAATCAAGGCAAGTAATAAACAGGTTAGCAGTAAACAAGAGTATTCTCGCAATAGTGCAAAGAGTAGTTCACTTCCTGATTTGCGAAAATACCCTTCCGGAACACCAAGGAAAAAAGCGTTTCTCCGGACGGTTATGCCTTATATTACCAGTCAAAATGCTGCCATTACGGCGGATCGTAACTGGCTGATTTCAAAACAGTACCAGAATCGCTGGTCACCTACAGAGCGTACGCGGATGAAAGACATCGCTAAGCGCTATAAGGTGAGCTGGTCTGGCAACACGCGTAAAATTCCGTGGAACACGCTGCTTGAGCGTGTAGACATTATCCCGACCAGTATGGTGGCAACCATGGCTGCGGCTGAAAGCGGCTGGGGGACGTCGAAGCTGGCGCGGAGCAACAACAACCTGTTTGGCATGAAATGTGGCAAAGGGCGTTGTAATAATGCCCCTGGTAAGGTGAAAGGCTACTCACAGTTTGAATCAGTGAAAGAGTCAGTCAATGCCTATGTCATTAACCTGAATACGCACCCAGCTTACTCTTCTTTCCGGAAGTCACGTGCGCAACTGCGTAAAGCCGATCAGGAAGTCACCGCTACTGCGATGATCCATAAGCTGAAGGGTTATTCCACTAAGGGACAGAGCTACAACAACTATCTGTTCGCAATGTATCAGGATAACCAGCGCTTAATTGCCGCGCATATGTAACGTGTGCTAATCCGGTCTACAAGTCATCTCGTAGGCCGGATCAGACGAAGCCGCCATCCGGCAATTCCCTCTATAGCAACACTTCACTATTCACATCGCGATACTCTTTTGGCGTCGTGTCGTACTCTTTCTTGAAGACGGAATAGAAGTACTGCAGTGATGGATAGCCGCTCATTTGTGAAATTTCGTTGATCGACAGCGTGGTGGAAATCAACAGGCTGCGCGCTTTTTCCAGCTTCTCGGCATGAATCACCGCATGGATAGTTTCTCCGACCTCTTCTTTAAAACGTTTCTCCAGATTCGACCGCGAAATCCCCACTGAATCCAGCACCTGTTCGACTTTAATGCCTTTGCAGGCATGGTTGCGGATAAAGTGCATCGCCTGAATCACCGCCGGATCGGTCAATGAACGGTAGTCAGTTGAACGGCGTTCAATGACGCGCACTGGCGGGACCAGTATGCGTTGCAGCGGTAGTTCTTCATTCGCCAGTAACCGGTGCAGAAGCTTAGCGGCCTGATACCCCATCTGCCTGGCCCCCTGAGCAACGGATGACAGCGCCACCCGCGACAGGTAACGGGTCAGTTCTTCGTTGTCGATTCCAATCACGCACAGTTTTTCCGGGACCGGAATATGCAGGTGTTCGCAAGCTTGCAGAATGTGCCGCGCTCGCGCGTCGGTGACGGCGATAATGCCGGTTTGCGGCGGCAGAGTTTGCAGCCAGTCCGCCAGACGATTTTGCGCGTGCTGCCAGTTTTCCGGCGCGGTTTCCAGTCCCTGATAGACAACTCCACGGTACTTTTCTTTAGCGACCAGTTGGCAAAACGCATATTCACGTTCAGCCGCCCAGCGTTTGCCGCTTGAAGCGGGCAGTCCGTAGAACGCGAACCGGTTGATCCCTTTTTCTTTCAGATGCAGGAAAGCGCTTTCTACCAGCGCGTGGTTATCGGTGGCAATGTAATGCACCGGCGGATAATCCTGTTCCGCATGGTAGGAACCCCCGACGCCGATGATAGGAACATCCACATCGGCAAGTAATTGTGCAATGTCATCATCGTCATAATCGGCAATAACACCATCGCCTAACCAGTCTTTAATATTATCAATGCGGGCGCGGAAATCTTCCTCAATGAATATATCCCACTCTGATTGTGATGCCTGTAAATATTCACCCACCCCTTCTACCACCTGGCGGTCGTAGGCTTTATTGGCATTAAATAATAGAGTGATGCGGTGACGTTTATCAAACATAAGAATCTGTCCTGGAAGGTTAACGTGGCCTGTCGATACTAGCAAAACCGCAGGGACGACTGCTTGATGAAGCGTGACAAATTTTTATTTTCTTAATGCTACGCAAAATTCACATACTGAACGCGGGATGACAATTGCCATTTTTTATCTGCGCATTACGGTTTTTTGTTTAATGATTAACCTTCGATCGCGATCGCTTTTTTAATTCTCTTTTCACTGCGCTTTTTTGGGAGCCAGCGCACGTTTGGGTATTCTCTTAATGGCGGTGTGAAATAACGTAATTGAGCAATAAATCAGGAAATTCCAGTATAGCTATATCGCAGTTTACTTGCCGTATTACCTGATTATGGAGCTTATTATGCAGGCTTATTTCGACCAACTCGATCGTGTTCGTTTTGAAGGGACTAAAACTACTAACCCGCTCGCATTTCGCCATTACAACCCTGACGAAATCGTGTTGGGCAAACGCATGGAAGATCATCTGCGTTTTGCCGCCTGCTATTGGCATACATTCTGCTGGAACGGTGCGGACATGTTCGGCATGGGCGCTTTCGATCGTCCGTGGCAGCAGCCCGGAGAAGCACTGGAGCTGGCGAAACGCAAAGCGGATGTCGCATTTGAGTTCTTTCACAAGCTGAACGTCCCTTACTACTGCTTCCATGACGTGGATGTCTCGCCGGAAGGCGCGTCGCTGAAAGAGTACAAAAACAACTTTGCGCAGATGGTTGATGTGCTGGCGGCAAAACAGGAACAAAGTGGGGTCAAGCTGCTGTGGGGAACGGCAAACTGCTTCACCAATCCACGCTACGGCGCGGGCGCGGCCACGAATCCGGACCCGGAAGTGTTCAGCTGGGCTGCCACACAGGTAGTCACGGCGATGGATGCCACGCACAAGTTAGGCGGTGAAAACTACGTTCTGTGGGGCGGCCGTGAAGGCTATGAAACGCTGCTGAATACCGATCTGCGTCAGGAACGTGAGCAGATTGGCCGCTTTATGCAACTGGTGGTAGAGCACAAACACAAAACGGGTTTCCAGGGCACTTTGCTTATCGAACCGAAGCCGCAGGAACCGACCAAACACCAGTACGACTACGATGCGGCGACCGTTTACGGGTTCCTCAAGCAGTTCGGCCTGGAAAAAGAGATCAAACTGAATATCGAAGCCAACCACGCCACGCTGGCGGGTCACTCATTCCATCATGAAATCGCCACTGCTATCGCGCTGGGTCTGTTTGGTTCTGTCGATGCCAACCGCGGTGACGCACAGTTGGGATGGGATACTGACCAGTTCCCAAATAGCGTAGAAGAGAATGCGTTGGTGATGTACGAAATCCTCAAAGCGGGCGGCTTCACCACCGGCGGTCTGAACTTTGACGCCAAAGTTCGTCGTCAGAGCACCGATAAATACGATCTGTTCTATGGTCATATTGGCGCAATGGATACCATGGCGCTGTCGCTGAAAATTGCGGCCCGTATGATTGAGGACGGTGGTCTGGATCAGCGTGTGGCCAAGCGTTACGCTGGTTGGAATGGTGAGTTGGGCCAGCAAATTCTGAAAGGGCAGATGACGCTGACGGAAATTGCGCAGTACGCTGAACAACATAATCTGGCGCCAGTGCATCAGAGCGGCCATCAGGAACTGCTGGAAAATCTGGTAAACCATTATTTGTTCGACAAATAACAGGTTTCTGAGAACGTCCGTAAGCCCGGAAAGCCACGCGCTGCCGGGCCTTTCTTTAAGGAACGATACGCTATGTATATCGGGATAGATCTTGGCACCTCAGGCGTAAAGGCCATTCTGCTGAATGAGCAGGGCGATGTGATCGCTTCGCAAACGGAGAAACTCACGGTCTCGCGTCCGCATCCGTTATGGTCAGAGCAGGACCCTGAACAATGGTGGCTGGCAACGGATCGCGCCGTAAAAGCGCTGGGCCAGCAGCATTCGCTCAGTGAGGTGAAAGCGTTAGGGATTGCCGGCCAGATGCACGGCGCGACGTTACTGGACAAGCAACAGAAAGTATTACGTCCCGCAATCCTGTGGAACGATGGTCGCTGCGCTGAAGAGTGCGTAATGCTGGAGAACCTGGTTCCGCAGTCTCGTGCTATCACCGGCAACCTGATGATGCCTGGCTTTACCGCGCCAAAGTTGCTGTGGGTGCAACGTCACGAGCCGGAGATTTTCAGCCGGGTAGATAAAGTGCTGCTACCGAAAGATTACCTGCGTCTGCGTATGACCGGCGATTTTGCCAGCGATATGTCTGATGCGGCAGGTACGATGTGGCTGGATGTCGCCAAACGTGACTGGAGTGATGTCATGCTGGCGGCCTGTAAGCTGTCTCGTGCGCATATGCCTGCGCTATACGAAGGTTGTGCGATTACCGGAACATTGCTGCCAGAAGTCGCCCTGGACTGGGGAATGAATGAGGTTGCGGTCGTTGCCGGGGGCGGTGATAACGCGGCGGGAGCGGTCGGCGTAGGCATGATGAATGCCGGTCAGGCGATGCTTTCGTTGGGTACATCCGGCGTCTATTTTGCGGTAAGCGACGGCTTCCTCAGTAAGCCGGAAAGCGCGGTCCATAGCTTTTGTCATGCTTTGCCGGAGCGATGGCACCTGATGTCCGTGATGCTGAGTGCGGCATCCTGCCTGGATTGGGCGGCGAAATTAACCGGACTGGCGAGCGTACCGGCATTGATCGCCGCAGCGCAACAAGCGAATGCAGACGCCGAGCCAGTCTGGTTTTTACCTTATCTGTCCGGTGAACGTACGCCGCATAATAACCCGCAGGCGAAGGGCGTATTTTTCGGTCTGACGCATCAGCATGGCCCGGCAGAACTGGCGCAGGCGGTACTGGAAGGTGTGGGTTTTGCGCTGGCCGACGGCATGGATGTCGTGCATGCGTGCGGTGTACAGCCAGCCAGCATTACGCTCATTGGCGGCGGGGCTCGCAGCGAATACTGGCGTCAGATGCTGTCTGATATCAGCGGGTTGCAACTGGATTATCGTACCGGCGGCGATGTTGGTCCTGCACTCGGTGCGGCGCGCCTGGCGCAAATTGCCATGAACCCGCAAAAGCCGTTATCAGACATGCTGCCTCAGCTTACGCTGGAACAGGCGCATTATCCTGATGCTGAGCGCCATGCGCTCTACCAACAGCGTCGGGAAACCTTCCGTCGTATTTATCAGCAATTACAGCCGCTGATGTCCTGACGACCTTCCCCTCTGGATAACAGAGGGGATTGATTTAATATATATTTCAATCTAATAAATAATTGATACACATGGATTTATTCTGAAAATCCAGTGTGGTGGCATTTTTCTGTGTTGTCTTTAGCGGGTTATTCATATTGTACCCATGATGGATAAGGAGATCCCAATGAAGACCACCAGGCTGTTGCCATGGATATTATTCTTCTCTGGCATACTGATTTACGTTGTTGGCTTATGGCATGCCTGCCCGTTATTGAGTGGCAAAGGCTATTTTTTGGGTGCGCTGATGACGGGAATGTTCGTGACGTATGCTTATCAGCGTGCTGTAAATCTTAATCAGAATGACGAATGCTTCACCTCCATATGCAAGATGGTGGCGTTGATAACGCTGGGACTACTGCTGGTAGGGATATGGAATATTCCGTTAGCGCCCATCGAAAAGGGGCTATACCCGGCAGCATTCTTCGTGTGTTTGGTCGGACAAGTTTTACTGCTGCGTCCAGGGCAGAATGAACAAAACGGTGAGTCTTAACTCACCAGCCTGCGTGTATCAATGCGCTGCAACAGTATGGATAACAGCAGGCTACCCGCCAGCGTGGCGCTAAAAATCCATAGCATATCCAGCGGTGGCCAGTTCTTGAGTTCTAAACCGTTGGTGCGTAGCGCGTGAATGATCAGCGCATGAAAGCCATAAATACCCAACGAGTGACGGGAAATAAGGCCCAATACCGGCAGAGTGCGCGTGCTGAGCGTGTTTTTGACCAGCGTCAGGAGCGAGACGGCGCAAATAAATACTGCCGGGCCGCAGTAGAGGTACCAGGTATCGGCAAAATTGCCTCGCCAGCGCAGTTCATGCAACGTGCCTCGAGAGATAACAAACACGGCGACGATGAACAACGCTGCACAGAGCCAGGTGAGCGAACGTTTCTGTGTATCCATCATGCCAATCGCCCTTCCCAGCATGCCGTACAGGATGTAATAGAAAGTGTCGCCACTGATGTACAGGTTGATGGGAAGCCACTCAAAACCGCCAATTTTTTGTGAGACGGTGTTGGGATTGGCAATCACCCCAGTCACTACCATGAGCGCCAGCAGCATCTTGCCGCTGATATTTTTCACCTGTATCAGCGGGGAAACCAGGTAGATGACGGCGATGGCGAAGAAAAACCACAGGTGATAGAACACCGGCTTTTGCAGCAGGTTTTTCAGCGACAGCTCAGCGTTGATCGAGGTAAACAACAGGATATAGGCCAGCGACACGCTGCTGTAAAAAAGAATGCACAGCGCGATGCGCGTGAAATGACGCGGTTTGGCGCTGCGTTCGCCAAAAAACAGATAACCCGAAATCATAAAGAACAACGGTACGCTGACGCGAGAGGCGGAATTGAGCACATTGGCCAGATCCCAATTAAACGGGCTGACGCTGTGCGCATTGGTGATGTACCAGGTTGTGGTGTGGATCATCACGACCATTAAACAAGCTATTCCGCGCAGGTTATCAATCCAGAAAATTTTGGGCTGCATCAGTTCCTCTGTCTCCATTAAAAAAAGTCTGACCGATTTTTTGCGAGCGTAACTCACTGGAATAATCTGAGTTTTTACGCTAAAGCTTGAGATGGTCTGATGAGATTCTCAAAATAAGATCCGTTTCCAGACACTAATAATAAGACTGACCAGCAAACCAGGCGGTAATAAAATGATGATGAAGTATTTCTTTCCCGCGCTCGCTATCTTTTTGTTGGCGGCGTGCGCCGACACACAGCCGCCTGCACCTGCGCAGAAGGCGAAAAAGGTGAATGCCGCACGTTCGCTCGATATGGCGGCATTGTGCAAAAGTGAAGCGGCAGAGCTTTATAACACCGGCGCGCAGAAAATTGATATCGCCGGCCTGGAACAATTCCAGGGCAGCTATGAAATGCGCGGTTCGACCTTCCGTAAAGAGAGTTTTGTCTGCTCTTTTGATGCAGACGGGCAGTTTTTGCACCTTTCCATGCGCTAAGTTCCCCCTTTTTCCCGTTTCGTACTGTATATCTTGCAGCCAGCGGGTATACTGACCGCTTCCTTTAAATCCACACGTATCCAGCACGAAATAATATGCAAAAGTTTGATACCAGGACCTTCCAGGGCTTGATCCTGACCTTACAGGATTACTGGGCTCGCCAGGGCTGCACCATCGTTCAACCATTGGACATGGAAGTCGGCGCGGGGACATCTCACCCAATGACCTGCCTGCGTGCGCTGGGGCCGGAACCGATGGCGACTGCGTATGTGCAGCCTTCTCGTCGTCCGACCGACGGCCGCTATGGCGAAAACCCGAACCGCTTACAGCACTACTATCAGTTCCAGGTAGTGATTAAGCCGTCTCCGGACAATATTCAGGAGCTGTACCTGGGTTCTCTGAAAGAGCTGGGTATGGACCCGACCATTCACGACATCCGTTTCGTGGAAGATAACTGGGAGAACCCGACGCTGGGTGCCTGGGGGCTGGGTTGGGAAGTGTGGCTGAACGGTATGGAAGTCACGCAGTTCACCTACTTCCAGCAGGTTGGTGGTCTGGAATGTAAACCTGTGACCGGGGAAATTACCTACGGTCTGGAACGTCTGGCCATGTACATTCAGGGCGTAGACAGCGTTTACGACCTGGTCTGGAGCGACGGCCCGCTGGGTAAAACCACTTACGGCGACGTGTTCCATCAGAACGAAGTGGAGCAATCCACCTATAACTTCGAATACGCCGACGTGGACTTCCTGTTCACCTGCTTCGAGCAGTACGAGAAAGAAGCGCAGCAGCTGCTGGCGCTGGAAAATCCACTGCCGCTGCCTGCGTATGAACGTATTCTGAAAGCCGCCCATAGCTTCAACCTGCTGGATGCGCGTAAAGCCATCTCCGTCACCGAGCGTCAGCGCTATATCCTGCGCATTCGCACCCTGACTAAAGCTGTGGCAGAAGCTTACTACGCTTCCCGTGAAGCCCTTGGCTTCCCGATGTGCAACAAAGAGAAATAAGAGGCGGCCATGTCTGAGAAAACTTTTCTGGTGGAAATCGGCACTGAAGAGCTGCCACCAAAAGCACTGCGCAGCCTGGCTGAGTCCTTTGCTGCGAACTTTACCGCGGAGCTGGATAACGCTGGCATCGCGCACGGCAACGTTGAGTGGTTCGCCGCACCGCGTCGTCTGGCGCTGAAAGTCGCGAACCTGGCTGAAGCGCAACCTGACCGTGAAGTTGAAAAACGCGGCCCGGCAATTGCTCAGGCGTTTGACGCCGAAGGCAAACCGAGCAAAGCGGCAGAAGGTTGGGCGCGTGGCTGCGGTATCACCGTTGACCAGGCCGAGCGTCTGACCACCGATAAAGGCGAGTGGTTGTTGTACCGCGCGCATGTGAAAGGCGAAAGCGCTGAAACGCTGCTGCCGAACATGATCGCCACCTCGCTGGCTAAGCTGCCGATCCCGAAACTGATGCGCTGGGGCGCGTCTGACGTCCATTTCGTGCGTCCGGTTCACACCGTGACTCTGCTGCTGGGTGACAAAGTGGTTCCGGCAACGATTCTGGGCATTCAGTCCGATCGCGTGATTCGCGGCCATCGCTTTATGGGCGAAGCGGAATTCACCATCGATTCTGCCGATCAATACCCAGAAATCCTGCGTGAGCGCGGTAAAGTGATTGCGGATTACGCTGAGCGTAAAGCGAAAATCAAAGCCGATGCTGAAGAAGCGGCGCGCAAGATTGGCGGTAACGCCGATCTGAGCGAAAGCCTGCTGGAAGAAGTCACCTCGCTGGTGGAATGGCCAGTAGTGCTGACCGCGAAGTTCGAAGATAAATTCCTCGCGGTTCCGTCAGAAGCGCTGGTTCACACCATGAAAGGCGACCAGAAGTACTTCCCGGTTTACGCCAACGACGGCAAACTGCTGCCGAACTTTATCTTCGTTGCCAACATCGAATCGAAAGATCCGAGCCAGATTATTTCCGGTAACGAGAAAGTGGTTCGCCCGCGTCTGGCGGATGCCGAGTTCTTCTTCAATACCGACCGTAAAAAACGTCTGGAAGATCATCTGCCGCGTCTGCAAACCGTGCTGTTCCAACAGCAACTGGGTACGCTGCGCGACAAGACCGATCGTATCCAGGCGCTGGCGGGCTGGATTGCTGGCCAGATTGGCGCTGACGTTAACCACGCAACGCGTGCGGGCCTGCTGTCCAAGTGTGACCTGATGACCAACATGGTCTTTGAGTTCACCGACACCCAGGGCGTGATGGGCATGCACTATGCGCGTCATGATGGCGAAGCGGAAGATGTGGCCGTGGCGCTAAACGAGCAGTATCAGCCGCGCTTTGCCGGCGATGACCTGCCGTCTAACCCGGTAGCCTGTGCCGTGGCGATTGCCGACAAGATGGATACCCTGGCGGGTATCTTTGGTATCGGCCAGCATCCGAAAGGCGATAAGGACCCGTTTGCGCTGCGTCGTGCCGCGCTGGGCGTGCTGCGTATTATCGTTGAGAAGAACCTGAATCTCGATCTGCAAACGCTGACCGAAGAAGCGGTTCGTCTGTATGGTGACAAGCTGACCAACGCGAAAGTCGTGGATGACGTTATCGACTTTATGCTCGGTCGCTTCCGCGCCTGGTATCAGGACGAAGGTTACACTGTTGATACTATTCAGGCCGTGCTGGCGCGTCGTCCGACTCGTCCAGCTGATTTCGACGCACGTATGAAGGCGGTATCGCACTTCCGTACGCTGGAAGCCGCGTCCGCGCTGGCTGCGGCGAACAAGCGTGTATCGAACATCCTGGCGAAGTCTGAAGAAACGCTGAACGACCGCGTGAATGCGGCAACGCTGAAAGAGCCGGAAGAAATTGCGCTGGCGATGCAGGTTGTGGTGCTGCGCGACAAGCTGGAGCCAATCTTTGCAGCCGGGCATTACCAGGAAGCGCTGGTTGAGCTATCGGCACTGCGTGAACCGGTCGATGCCTTCTTCGAGAAAGTCATGGTTAACGTAGAAGATAAAGAACTGCGTATTAACCGTCTGTCTATGCTCGAAAAACTGCGCGAGCTGTTCCTGCGCGTGGCGGATATTTCGCTGCTACAGTAACGGTCCTGAGCTGACTTAGAAAATGCCGGATGGCGTCTCCGCCTTATCCGGCATTTTTTTATGTGTTAGCGCAACTGCAACTTAGTCAGGCAGGTCTGGCTGTCTTCCATAGTCTTAATAGGATACTCGGCTGATTTACCGTTGTAGCTTACTGCGATGGTGCCTTCCATATTGCGCGGTAGCCATACCCCGACGAAGCCGTTTCGACCGCTCTTCATCGCTTTTTGTACTACGACCTCTCCCTTACTGTCCGTCACTTTGACATTGAATGTCTTCTCCGGCATTTCGCCCTGGCAGCCAGACAGACTATGGTTGAAGCAAGGGTGTGTTTGCCATTCATAGGGGGCAAATGACAGGTAGAATTTGTCACCGAGCGGCAGGGTATAAACCTGATCGCCAGAAGAGAGTTTCAGCGCGGTGCTGGTGACAGACGCTGAGTAAGGCAACGGGCGACTCTGCGGCGACTGGTCAATAGTCTCTACGATTTGCTCAACGGATTTACCGCTGAGTCCATGTTCCGCCAGAAAAGTGGCTTCCGGGGTCGCCGCGAATGCAGTGCCCGTTGTGAGCAAACCTAAAACCAGCAGCAGTGAGGATTTCGACATAGTTTCAATTCCTTGTGAACATTATGGAATACAGACTCGCTCACTATAAAGCTTGCCCTTAGGGAAAGGTCAAAGGTACGGCGGGTAAAGTAATGCAAAGACGCGTTTCGGTGGGATGTATTGCGGAATACAGATAAAAAAAATCCCCGCCGTTTGGCAGGGATTCAGAATTTTGAGCTTTTTAAGCTTACAGGCTGGTTACGTTGCCAGCTGCCGGGCCTTTAGCGCCGCTTTCGATGGTGAAGGAAACTTTCTGACCTTCGTCCAGAGATTTGTAGCCATCGTTCTGGATAGCAGAGAAGTGTACGAACACATCTTTAGAACCATCGTCAGGAGTGATGAAGCCGAAACCTTTATCAGCGTTGAACCATTTTACGATACCAGTCATTTTACCGGACATAGTGTATTACCTTTTAAAAAATAAGTGTGCCTTTCGGCGATATGGCGTGCTCTACAGATTTTTTAACAGTAAAGGAAATGCTCACTACGAGGGGTATCAATGATAACTCTTGAAGGGACTTGCCTTACTAAACTGCTGTAATGGTCTGTACGTCAAACCGTTGAGAGCATTAACTCATTTTACGCCTGTGGATGCAACTACTATTTTCTTATTTGTGGATACCCTCCGTAAGGGAACGGCCCTTTTACCGGACCGTTCTTCAGCAAAATTAAAAAATAGTTCAATCCATCAACTGCTTACTTAATCTCGGATCGGCCTGGATCAGGCGCATCAACTTCAATTCGGTAGTGGAAGGCTTAACGCGTTTAGACTCCCATTCATGCACCATCGCGACCGTCACGCCCATCACTCGGGCAAAATCATCTGTTTTTAAACCTGTCCCTCGTCGTAGCTGTTCAAATTCGGTGAAAGGGTTGGTTTTTTGCGTCAGAGTAACTGTCTGCGATACATCTTTAAAAACAATCTGCTCCAGACTGCTCAGCAGTTCAAACATTGGATCTTTGTATTCCATTGAGAACTCCTATAAATCACACAGCGGGATCGTGAATTTCATCGAAGCTCCTTAAGAGTAGTCGGAAAAAATGAAGTCGGATCTAAGGTTTGCGTGATGGATTCGTTTCAGCAGAGTATGAGCGACAAGCCTTTACAGGCTAACAAACTGATTAAGGTCGCGATCTCCGAACGATTGCTCCCGATTGTAAAGATGACGAAAATATGACCCTGGGTACTGAATGGTGCATTGTTTAGCAAAAAAAAGGGGGGCGGGAGCGGTTATTTTCCCTCACAAGATTACGCGGAAAGGGTATCTTGCGAGCCTGACCTGGACTATCCTTGTCAACGTCTGGCACGCGGGTGTCGTTGTGCGCATTTTTGGGTGAAAGGAGTATTAAAATGGCGACAGGTAAGTCCTGCTCTCGCTGGTTTGCGCCTGTTTTGGCGCTCTTAATGGTAGTTGGCCTGAGTGGGTGTTTTGATAAAGAAGGCGATCAGCGCAAAGCGTTTATCGATTTTCTGCAGAATACTGCAATGCGTAGCGGGGAGCGTTTGCCAACGCTGACCGCCGATCAGAAAAAACAGTTTGGCCCGTTTGTGTCCGATTACGCGATTCTGTATGGCTATTCTCAACAGATTAATCAGGCGATGGACTCCGGTCTGCGCCCGGTCGTTGATAGCGTAAATGCGATTCGTGTTCCTCAGGATTATGTGACTCAGCGTGAACCGCTGCGTCAGGCAAATGGCGCACTGGGTGTGTTAGGGCAACAGTTGCAGAATGCGAAACTGCAGGCAGATGCTGCGCATGGCGCGCTGAAACAGGGCGAGGATCTCAAGCCGGTCTTTGATCAGGTCTACAATAAAGTCGTCACTGCGCCTTCAGAGGCGTTACAGCCACTGATCCCTGCCGCGCAAATCTTCACGCAGCAACTGGTGCAGGTCGGTGATTTTGTGGCGCAACAGGATACGCAGGTGAGCTTTGTCGCCAACGGTATCCAGTTCCCAACCTCACAACAGGCAAGTCAGTACAACACGCTGATTGGCCCGTTGGCTGCTCAGCATCAGGCGTTTACTCAAGCCTGGACTGCTGCGGTGAATGCCACTCAGTAAAAGAGTACTGTAATACATGCGAGGCCGGGTAAGCGTAAACACTACCCGGCCTTTTGTTTATTGCGCGACCTGCGGGTTGACGCAGTTCTTCTCCGCTCTTCCTTGCAGCGCATCGATTAAGTTATCCACCGCGCAGGCCGCCATGTTATAGCGCGTTTCGTGCGTGGCGGAACCGATGTGCGGCACGGCCACCACGTTGGGCAGTGACAGCAGTGGAGAGTCTGTCGCTACTGGCTCCTGCTCAAACACATCCAGACCTGCGGCATGAATGTCGCCGTTTTGCAGAGCGCTAATCAACGCTTTTTCATCGACCACCGGACCACGTCCGGCATTAATGAAAATGGCGGAAGACTTCATTTTGGCAAACTGCTCGGTACTGAACAGATGATGTGTTTCGTTGGTTAATGGCAGGATCAGGCAGACAAAATCAGACTCCTGCAACAGTGTGTCGAGATCGCAGTAACGCGCGTTGAAGCGTTCTTCCGCTTCGTGATGATGACGGCGGGCGTTATAGAGAATTGGCATGCTAAAGCCGAAATGCGCACGCTGCGCCAGCGCGAGCCCAATACGACCCATGCCGACAATTCCCAGCGTTTTGTGGTGGACATCGGTACCAAACCAGTCCGGCCCGATACTTTTGGTCCATTCGCCAGACTTAACCCGTTCAGCAACTTCCACCACACGGCGAGCGGTGCTTAACATCAGCGCCATCACCGTGTCGGCGACGGTTTCCGTTAGTACGGTTGGCGTATGCATCAACAGCACCTTACGTGCATTAAGGGCATCGACATCGAAGTTGTCATAGCCTACGGAAATTGTGGATGTCGCTCGCAGCCTGGGCATTTTCTCCAACAGCGCGGTATTGACGGCTTCACTGGAGCCCAGCAGGCCTTCGGCGTTGGCAAAGGCTTCGGCGTGCTGTGCGACCGTTTCCGGGCGCAGGTTCGGTACAGAAGTCACAGTAAAATGCTCTTCCAGGCGATGCAGTAAATCGTCAGGTAACGCTTTATAGAGAATAATGGACGGCTTCATGCGGATCTCCGTAAGTTAAAATTTAAGCGTGGCGTGCGCCAACAGGTAGCTGTTGATTATTAGCAGGCTTAACAATGAGAGTTAGCCATACTGAGGCAAAAAGCGCTACCCCCATAAAAATGTACGAGGCGGATGGGCTGCCGGTTGCGCCATTGAGGTAGCCGACAAACCAGGAACCAAAGAATGAGCCTAATGCGCCCATGCTGTTAATCAGCGCCATGGCGCCACCGGCCACGTTGCGCGGCAGCATTTCAGGAATGATGGCGAAGAAGGGACCATATGGGGCGTACATTGCCGCGCCCGCAATAACCAGCAGCGTGTAGGACACCCAGAAGTGATCTGCGCCAACGGCCCAGGAGCCGATAAAGGCGAAAGCGGCAATCAGTAACAGCGGCCAGACAAACAGCTTACGGTTTTGCAGTTTATCAGAGGCCCAGGAGACGAGAATCATCGCTGCCGTCGCCGCCAGATACGGTACGGATGACAGCCAGCCAACTTCCACCATCCCCAGATTTGCACCACCGTTGCGAATGATGGACGGCAGCCACAGCACAAAACCGTAGACGCCAATACTCCAGGCGAAATACTGCATACACAGCAGGATAACGTTACGTGAGCGGAAGGCCTCACCGTAGTTACGCACGGCTTTGATCCCTTGTTGCTCTTGTTCCAGTTGGGCCTGAAGCGCAGCTTTTTCGGATTCCGACAGCCAGCCGACCTGAGACGGTTTGTCTTTTACCAGTACCCACCAGCAGAACGCCCAGATGATGGCCGGAAAGCCCTCGATGATGAACATTTCCCGCCAGCCCAGCGCCTGAATGAGATAACCGGAAACGACGGACATCCATAAGACAGTCACCGGGTTACCGAGGATTAAGAAGGTGTTAGCGCGTGAACGCTCGGATTTCGTAAACCAGTTGCTGATGTAAATCAGCATTGCGGGCATCACGGCAGCTTCAACGACGCCAAGAATAAAGCGGATAGCGGCCAGCATCGGAATATTGCTGACCATCCCGGTTAACGAGGCGCAAGCTCCCCACAGGATCAGGCAGACAAAAATCAGTTTTCGTACGCTGCGACGCTCGGCGTAAATTGCGCCCGGGATCTGGAAGAAGAAATAGCCAAGGAAAAACAGAGCGCCCAGCAGGGAAGAGATCCCTTTGGTAATGCCGAGATCCTCGTTAATGCCTGCGGCGGAGGCGAAGCTGAAGTTCGCGCGGTCAAGGTACGCCAGGCTATACGTGATAAACACGATTGGCATGATGTACCACCAGCGTTTTGCTGCATTGGTTGAGCTATTCATAGACTGCCCTCTGATTATGCTGATACACCGCCTCTGTATGTAGGGTACAGAGTTGGCCGGGGGTTTATTCCCCTAATTGTTCACGTGTGGGTAATCCTTCGCTGTCGCCCTGAACCTGAATGGCCAGTGCGCCAATTTTATTGCCGCGGGTCACCGCCTGATGCAGCGAGCGGCCTTCCAGCAGAGCGCTGATCACGCCCACGGCAAAGCCATCTCCTGCGCCGACCGTATCAACCACGTTGTCGACTTTTACCGGTGCGACGCAGCCGTGCTCGCCGCTGGCGGTTTTGTACCAGGCGCCATCTGCCCCGGTTTTGATAATGACTGCCTTCACCCCATGGCGCAGATAAAAGTCGGCGATGGCTTCAGGTGTTTGTTGTCCAGTGAGAATCATTCCCTCTTTTAGACCTGGCAAAACCCAGTCAGCCTGGAATGCCAGCCGGTTCAGTTTTTCCACCATCTCGGCTTCGCTTTTCCACAGCACCGGACGCAAATTCGGGTCAAAGGAGATGGTTTTCCCTTGGGCTTTCAGCGTGCGGGCGGTATGCGCCAGAAGTTCATAGGAGCTGGCGGAAAGCGCGGCTGCCACGCCGCTCAGGTGCAAGTGACGTGCGCTGGCAAAATAGTTCTCGTGGTAATCCTCAATACTGAGATGGCTGGCTGCGGACCCTTTGCGGAAGTACTCCACAATGGGATCGGTTCCATTTTCGACCTTAGATTTAAGCTGAAAGCCGGTAGCGAAGCGCTCATCCTGGGTGACTCCCTGCGCATCAATCCCTTCTTTTTCCAGCGACTTAATAATAAAACGGCCAAAACTGTCGTTACCTACGCGGCTTACCCAGCCGACATTCAGACCCAAACGAGCAAGACCGGTCGCCACGTTGAGTTCAGCGCCTGCCACGCGCTTGATAAATTGCTCTACATCCGCCAGGTCGCCGGTTTGCGTGGCGACAAACATCGCCATCGCTTCACCAATGGTGACCACATCCAGTGAATTCTTCATGCGTTACTCCTCGCGTAACAGCTCGACGTAATGGCGGGTAACCGCCGTCAAATCCTGCCCTTCCAGGGGAAACTCGATGCCGCGCGGAACATCGTCAGGCAGCGTTTTTAACAGCGCCAGCCAGCGCGGTTCGGCGGCATCAGGCGGCACTGCGCGGTAGCAGTCGCGATGTGTAACCGCGGCTTTGACATGGATGTATCCCACGGTTGGCGCCAGGTTTTTCGCCGCCTCTTCCGGGGAGTCGCCAACCCACAGCCAGTTGCCCATATCAAAGGTCAGCGATATCGGCAGGTTTTGCGTCTGGCAGGCTTCGTTAAAGCACTGCATCGGCTGCAGGCGTCCGCAGGCGGTCTGATCGTTTTCGACAACCAGCTCCATCCCGCTGTCAGCCAGCCATGTACGTAAAACGTCGAACTGGCCGGTATGGGAAAAATGACCAAGGGAGACTTTTAACCACAGCGCTTGCAGGGCCTGCGCTTCCGCGAGTAACGCCGGAAGGCGGAGATTGAGGTTACCGTCCTCAAGGAACAGCGGCTCAGGCGCTGAATAACAGGCCAGCAGGCCGAAGATTTCGATCGCTGAGGCCATCGTTGACAGTGTGGTGAGTTCGGTGTCAGTTAACATCTCGCGGCGAATTTCGACGCCGTCAGCACCAGCTTCGGCAATAATGGGCAGCATGGCGGTTTGTCCACCCGCAGCGCGGACCCGCTCGTAGCCGTAGGCGGCGGTGACCACCATAATTTTTCTTTTCATGGAAACTCCATAACCAGCGTTCTTGCTATAACGCTAGATGGAACCGGTTCCAAAGAAAAGCCCATGATGCTGAATTTATGATCACCATCACGAAGGAAATTTAACGGGCGGTAGATCCGCGCACGATCAATTCACCAGAGAAAACCTGCTCCTGAATGGCATCAGAACCGCCATCGATCCGGCGTACAACCTGTTCCACGGCGGTGTAGCCAATCTGCCAGGTGGGTTGTTTCAGCGTGGTAATGCCGACACCCGCCAGCTCGGCCCATTCCAGCTCGTCAAACCCGAGCAGGCCGATATCGCTGCCCCAGTTGAGGCCAATGCGTTTCAGGGCGCGGGCAACCTGTAGCGTGAGGGCGCCGTTGGCGGAGATAACGGCTTTGCGCATGCCTCGATGCTGCTGGTGGAACTGGCGCAGCGTGTCATCCAGTTGCGCATTGTCCGTTAGCGGAACTTCGGCATTTTGCGCGATAACGCCGGGGTAGCGTGCGAGCGTGGCGCGAAAGGCGCTCAAACGTTCGCGGCGGGTATTCACCATGCCGAGTGGTTCGCTGAGAAACAGAATGGCTTCAAAGCCTTGTTCAAGCAGGTGTTCCGTGGCAATCGTTGCGGCCTGGGTGTTATCCAGTCCGACCATATCACAGGCGAAATCGGGTATTTTACGATCAATCAGTACCATCGGTAGCGCAGACTGTTGCAGGCGGTTCAGCCCCTCTTCACGCATCCCAACGGCGTTGACCACAATCCCTTCGACCTGGTAACTGCGCAACAGGTCAAGATAGTGCAACTCCTGATCCACTTCGTTGTTGGTGTTACATACCAGCGGGGTAAAGCCTTTATCGCGACAGGCGGCTTCAATTCCGCTTAATACGTTGACAGAGTAGGGATTGGTAATATCGGCGATGATCAGGCCAATCAGGCGGGTGCGACCGTGTTTCAGGCCGCGTGCCATCAGGCTGGGTCGGTAGTCGAGATCGGCAATGGCTTGTTCAATGCGGGCCAGCAGCGCGTCGGAAAGCAGGTGCTTTTCACCGTTGAGGTAGCGTGAAATGCTGGTCTTGCCGGTTTTTGCGGCCTTTGCCACATCGCTGATGGTTGCCCGTGTTGATTTGCTCATCGCTGATTTCCCTGAATTTGGTGACAACACCTTAACGCGAAAATCAACGATGGCAAGTGCTTCATGCCGGATCGGGCGCACCCTGTCTCCGGCTCAAAACGTTACTGGATCGGGCTTAAGGTGATCTCTACGCGGCGGTTCTGCGCCTTACCTTCCGCCGTGCTGTTGCTGGCGATTGGGTTTGCCGGACCCATACCCTGAGTGCGGATACGGTTAGCCGCGACCCCTTGAGTGATCAAGGCGCTGGCGACGGAGTCCGCGCGCTGCTGCGACAGACGCATATTCAGATCCTGGCTGCCGGTGCTGTCGGTGAAGCCCAGCACGTTAACCGCGGTTTTATTGTACTCTTTCAGGACCATGGCCACGCCGGTCAGGGTGTTAGCCCCGGCAGGTTTCAGGTTAGCGCTACTGCTGTCGAAGGTGACGTTGTTTGGCATGTTCAGAATGATGTTATCGCCACTACGCGTCACGCTGACGCCGGTTCCCTGCATTTTTTCGCGCAGTTTTGCTTCCTGCACATCCATGTAATAGCCGATACCACCGCCAACGGCCGCGCCAGCCGCTGCGCCAATCAGTGCGCCCTTGCCACGATCTTTCTTCGAAGAAGAGAGTGCGCCAATACCCGCGCCGACCAGAGAGCCAATGCCTGCGCCAATGCCGGATTTACCCGCTTCGCGTTCGCCGGTGTAAGGGTTTGTTGTGCAGCCAGAAACCGCCAGGGCGCCGCTCACGATGGCAGCAATAACAAAAACACGTTTCTTCATCTCAATTCCTTAATGACTTATTCTTCTTTGCCACAGCGACGGTGGCGGTTGATTATGACGTGTGAACATGAAGAAAATTCCAGGGAAGACTCTGAAATTTGTAAGTAACATTGAACGGCAGAATAAATAAGCCGCCACATCGTATTCAGGAGCGCCATCTTGGCTAATTCACCCGCACACTACTCAGTGTTAACCGCCGCCCACTGGGGACCTATTCTCGTCGAAACCGATGGCGAGACCGTTTTCTCCTCCCGTGGCGCATTGCCCACCACTCAACCCAACTCTTTGCAAACTGTGGTGCGTGACCAGGTACACAGTAAAACGCGGGTACGTTTTCCGATGGTACGTAAAGGCTTCCTCGTCTCGCCGGAAAACCCACAAGGCGTGCGCGGGCAGGATGAGTTTGTTCGCGTCAGTTGGGATGACGCACTGACGCTTATCCATACGCAGCATAAACGCATCCGTGACAGCTATGGCCCGGCCTCGATTTTCGCTGGTTCCTACGGCTGGCGCTCCAACGGTGTGTTACATAAAGCCGCGACCCTGTTACAGCGCTACATGGCGTTGGCGGGGGGTTATACCGGGCATCTGGGGGATTACTCCACGGGCGCCGCGCAGGCCATCATGCCGTACGTGGTGGGCGGTAACGAAGTTTACCAGCAACAGACCAGCTGGCCTGTCGTGCTGGAACACAGCGATGTGGTGGTGTTATGGAGCGCCAATCCGCTGAATACCCTGAAGATTGCCTGGAATGCTTCCGACGAACAGGGTCTCGCTTACTTCGAGGCATTGCGTGATAGCGGCAAACGTTTGATCTGTATCGATCCGATGCGATCGGAAAGCGTGGATTTCTTTGGCGATAAGATGGAATGGATCGCCCCGCATATGGGAACCGACGTGGCGCTGATGCTGGGCATAGCGCATACGCTGGTGGAAAACGGCTGGCACGACGAAGACTTTCTCGCCCGCTGTACCACCGGTTATGACCGCTTTGCCGACTATCTGCTGGGTAAAACTGATAATGTCGCAAAAACGGCAGAGTGGGCTGCTGAAATTTGTGGGATAACAGCGGAAAAAATACGCGAACTGGCGGCGATATTTCACCAAAACACCACCATGCTGATGGCGGGGTGGGGGATGCAGCGCCAACAGTATGGCGAGCAAAAACACTGGATGATTGTCACCCTGGCCGCCATGCTCGGGCAAATCGGCACGCCTGGCGGTGGCTTTGGGCTGTCGTACCATTTTGCCAACGGCGGTAACCCAACGCGTCGTGCCGCTGTATTGGCTTCAATGCAGGGCAGCGTTAAAGGCGGCACCGACGCGGTGGATAAAATCCCGGTGGCGCGAATTGTCGAAGCGCTGGAGAACCCCGGGGGTTTTTACCAGCACAATGGAATGGACCGGCATTTCCCGGACATCCGCATGTTGTGGTGGGCCGGCGGGGCCAACTTTACTCATCACCAGGACACCAACCGTCTGATTCGCGCCTGGCAAAAACCGGAGCTGGTGGTTATCTCGGAGTGTTTCTGGACCGCCGCAGCAAAGCATGCCGATATCGTATTACCGGCGACCACCTCGTTTGAGCGCAACGACCTCACCATGACGGGTGATTACAGCAACCAGCACCTGGTGCCGATGAAGCAGGTTGTGCCGCCGCAGTATGAGGCGCGCAATGATTTTGATGTTTTTGCCGAACTGAGCGAGCGCTGGGAAAAGGGCGGGTATGAACGCTTCACCGAAGGTAAAAGCGAGCTGGCGTGGCTGGAGACCTTTTATAATATTGCCGGGCAGCGCGGGGCCAGCCAGCAGGTTACACTGCCGCCCTTCACCGAGTTTTGGCAGCGCAACGCCCTGATAGAAATGCCGGAAAACCCCGCCAGCGCGCAATTTATTCGGTTTGCGGATTTTCGCCGCGATCCACAGGCGCATCCGCTGAAAACGGACAGCGGAAAAATTGAAATCTACTCCGCGAAGATTGCGGGTTACGGCTATGCGGATTGTGCGGGACACCCGATGTGGCTGGCGCCTGATGAGTGGTTTGGTAACGCCGAGCCGGGTCAGTTACAGCTACTTTCCGCCCATCCGGCGCACCGTTTGCATAGCCAGTTGAATTACAGTGCGTTGCGTGAGCAGTATGCGGTGGCGGATCGTGAGCCCGTTACGATCCATCCGCAGGACGCGAACGCTCGTGGTATTAAGCATGGCGACACGGTGAGGGTGTGGAACCCGCGTGGGCAAATTCTGGCGGGTGCAGTCGTGACGACAGGGATCAAACCTGGCGTCATCTGCATTCATGAAGGCGCCTGGCCTGATTTGGATCTTACTGCCGGTGGTATTTGTAAAAATGGCGCCGTCAATGTGCTGACCAAAGATCTCCCCAGCTCGAAGCTGGGGAATGGCTGCGCGGGCAACACTGCGCTGGCGTGGCTCGAAAAATACAATGGACCCGCCCTGACGCTTACGGCGTTTGATCCGCCTGCCAGCCCATAATCCACGTGGGGTGGTGAGTCTCTTCCTGCCATGCGCCGTCTTCAATGCGAAAACCCAGCGCATGGTAGAAGTTTACCGCTGACTGATTCTTCTGGTAGACCTCCAGGCTGAGCAGGGAAAAGCGCTGCTGGACATGCCGCACCAGCGCTGTGCCAATTCCGCTTCTGATGGCCGCTGGCGCGACAAACAACGCGCCAAGAAAGCGTTCGTCAATCACGCTGACAAAGCCTTTGAGTACACCTTCTTCTTCCCACACCCAGGTTTGCGCGGCGGGCAGGTATATATCACGCACGACGGGTTCACTTTCGCGCCAGTAGCGTTCGTCGATAAACGGATGGGCATGGATCGTGCTTTCCATCCACAGCGCCAGAATTGACGGCAGATCGTCAGCTTTAGATTCACGAATCATGTTGTGCCCCTGGGTAACAGATGCAACTGGTGATATGGTCGTTGACCAGACCACAGGCCTGCATAAAGGAGTAACAGATGGTGGTGCCGACAAACTTAAACCCGCGTTTTTTTAATGCCTTAGACAGAGCATCTGACGCAGGCGTTGAGGTGGGGATATCGCTCAGGTTGGCGGCGCAGGTCACTTGCGGTTGGTTATCAACAAATGACCAGACAAACTCGCTAAACGGTTCACCGTTTTGCGCCATGGTCAGAAAGGCGCGAGCGTTACCGATAATGGCCTGAATTTTTCCGCGATGGCGAATAATGCCGGCATCCTGTACCAGCCTTTCCACATCCTCTTCGGTCATCGCTGCCACTTTTTCCGGATCAAAATGGTGGAAGGCGTGGCGATAATTTTCCCGTTTCTTCAGTACGGTAATCCATGATAATCCCGCCTGCTGGCCTTCCAGGCAGATCATTTCGAACAGCTTCTTGCCATCGGTTTCGGGGACGCCCCATTCCTTGTCGTGATAGGCAATGTAAAGTGGGTCCTGGCTGACCCATCCGCAACGCTGCATATTCTTCCTCGCTGTTTTTACTGGCGTAAAAATTTCATTCGGCCCGCCTTGACGCGCCAGCTAAAAAGACAATATTTAATACAGGGCCTGATGGGCCCGATTTCCTACACACAATGACAATAATATCGCCGAATTCGGCTCTTTTCTGGAGTCGCGTTGATGATTATAAGAAACAGTAGTGGTCGCCAAAGGTTAACTCTGGCGAGCGTCGTAGTTTGTGCGCTGTCCATCAATACAGCATATGGCTGGCAACAAGAATATATCGTTGATGCGATGTCAGGGCATACGGCTGAACGTTATACATGGGACAGCGATCACCAACCACGTTATAACGACATTCTGGAGGAACGTATTCGTTCTACGCAGAACGTGGCGGGTCCGGTGGTGAATCTGGCCGATCAGACGCTGATGGATACGACCAGCGGCATGAGTATGGGCTGGAACTTTCCGCTTTCCAGACAGGTAACGACCGGACCGGTCGCCGCCTTACATTATGACGGCTCGACCACGTCTACCTACAACGAGTTTGGTGATAGCGCGACCTCGATAACACCGACCGATCCGTTGTGGCATGCCAGCGTCAGCACGTTAGGCTGGCGAGTCAATTCGCAGTTCGGTGATGTGCGTCCATGGGCGCAAATCAGCTATAACCAACAGTTTGGCGAGAATATCTGGAAGGCGCAGTCGGGCCTCAGCCGCATGACGACAGCAGGACAGGACGGTAACTGGCTGGATGTTACCGTCGGTGCGGATATGCTGTTGAACCCGCATATGGCGGCTTACGCCGCACTTTCTCAGGCAGAAAACAGTACCAACAATAGCGACTATATGTACACCATGGGGGTTAGCGCTAAATTTTAACGAAAGAAATCATTGGTTATACATCTTAGTTACATATTAGGATCAATAATCACACGCCTTCCAGCGATAGTGTGTACTAACTCTTGCGATAAAATTCAGTATCCCGACTTTTTGTCTCGTCATTCATTCCGCAATCCAGGCATTTCATTCCGTCCTGGCGGCATTTCATGCCGTTTTTTCCTGGTATAAATGGCGCTTCGGTATGGTTGTTGGCAGAGAATTTCCCATTTTGCTTATGCAGGAAGACTGCCATGAAAACTTCTGATTATCAGCGTACCCGTTGGCTGACACTGATCGGCACCATCATTACCCAATTTGCCTTAGGTTCTGTTTATACCTGGAGCCTGTTTAATGGCGCGCTCTCTTCTAAACTGGACGCGCCGGTGAGTCAGGTTGCATTTTCCTTTGGTTTGCTGAGCCTGGGGTTGGCGATTTCTTCTTCCGTCGCCGGAAAACTGCAAGAACGTTTTGGCGTGAAACGCGTCACCATGGCCTCCGGTATCTTACTGGGCGTCGGCTTCTTCTTAACCGCCCACTCTGACAGCCTGATTATGCTGTGGTTGAGCGCTGGTGTACTGGTCGGCCTGGCGGATGGCGCAGGATACCTGTTAACCCTTTCCAACTGCGTAAAATGGTTCCCTGAGCGTAAGGGGCTGATTTCCGCCTTTGCCATCGGCTCTTATGGCCTGGGTAGCCTCGGTTTTAAATTCATCGACAGCCAACTGCTCAGCACCGTGGGTCTGGAAAAAACCTTTATGATCTGGGGCGCAATTGTGCTGGTGATGATCGTCTTTGGCTCCATGCTGATGAAAGATGCGCCGAATCAGGAAGTGAAGGCGAAAAATGGCGTGGTCGAGAACGACTACACTCTGGCGCAGTCCATGCGTAAACCACAGTACTGGATGCTGGCCGTGATGTTCCTGACTGCATGTATGAGCGGGCTGTATGTAATTGGCGTGGCGAAAGATATTGCACAGAGCCTGGCGCATATGGATGTAGCCACGGCGGCAAATGCAGTGACTGTCATCTCCATCGCTAACCTGTCAGGCCGTCTGGTACTGGGTATTCTGTCCGACAAAATCTCTCGTATTCGTGTTATCACCATTGGTCAGGTTGTTTCGCTGGTCGGTATGGCGGCACTGCTGTTCGCCCCGCTCAATGACGTTACGTTCTTTGCGGCGATTGCCTGCGTGGCATTTAACTTTGGCGGCACCATCACCGTGTTCCCGTCACTGGTGAGTGAGTTCTTTGGTCTCAATAACCTGGCTAAAAACTACGGGGTTATTTACCTGGGCTTCGGTATCGGCAGTATTTGTGGTTCCATTATCGCCTCGCTGTTTGGCGGATTCTATGTGACCTTCTGCGTTATCTTTGCGCTGTTAATCATCTCGCTGGCACTTTCCACTACTATTCGCCAGCCGCAACGTAGCGTATATACCGAGGCGCACGCCTAAATCTATTAGTAGCCTGATTAATACCTGGCGCATATATTTACAAAAATATATGCGTCATTTGCATTCTCTATAAGCACTTTTCTTCCCTCCTGTGGTCTACTTACCCGCGCCCGTAGATTTCACCTCTGCTGTTGTCGCATTTTTCCCCTGTTAGGTCTGTTTGGCCGCTGCACAGGGAGTTTTTATCCCGATCCCCAGGGTTTGTTTGCATGAGATACATTAAGTCGATGACGCAGCAGAAACTCAGTTTCTTGCTGGCAATCTATATCGGTTTGTTTATGAACTGTGCTGTATTTTTCCGTCGCTTTAGCGGATATGCGCACGAATTCACCGTCTGGAAAGGACTCTCTGCGGTTGTTGAATTAGCTGGCACTGTGCTGGTGACCTTCTTTTTATTACGTCTTCTCTCTTTATTCGGCCGCCGGGTCTGGCGTGTGCTGGCAACCTTTGTGGTGCTGTGTTCTGCCGGCGCCAGTTATTATATGACCTTCCTGAACGTGGTAATTGGCTACGGTATTATTGCCTCCGTCATGACCACGGATATTGATTTATCTAAAGAAGTCGTCGGCTGGCATTTTATCGTGTGGCTGGTTTCAGTCAGTATTGTGCCGTTGGTTCTTATTTGGAGTAACCGCTGCCGCTATACGCTAATGAGACAGATTCGTACCCCGGGCATGAGATGGCGTAGCGTGGCGGTGGTGTTACTGGCAGGCCTGATGGTGTGGGTGCCGATTCGCCTGTTGAGCATGCAACAGAGAAGCGTTGAACGGGAAACCGGCATCGATCTACCCAGCTATGGCGGGGTTGTGGCGAACTCTTATTTGCCGTCAAACTGGCTCTCAGCATTGGGCCTGTACGCCTGGGCGCAGGTGGATGAGTCTTCAGATAACAAATCGCTGATGAACCCGGCCAAAAAGTTTACCTATGTTGCGCCGAAGAACCTCGACGACACCTATGTGGTCTTTATTATCGGGGAAACGACCCGCTGGGATCATATGGGAATTTTTGGCTATGAGCGAAATACCACGCCAAGGCTCGCCCAGGAGAAAAATCTGGCCGCATTCCGCGGATATTCCTGCGATACGGCAACCAAACTTTCTCTGCGCTGCATGTTTGTCCGTGAGGGTGGGGCGGAAGAAAATCCGCAGCGTACGCTGAAAGAACAAAACGTTTTTGCCGTGCTTACTCAGCTAGGGTTCAAGACAGATCTCTACGCCATGCAAAGCGAGATGTGGTTTTACAGTAATACCATGGCGGAGAATATCTCCTACCGTGAGCAGATCGGCGCTGAGCCGCGTAATCGTGGCAAAAACGTTGATGACATGCTGTTGATTCCCGAGATGCAGCAGTCTCTGCAGCAGAACGATGACGGTAGTAAGCACCTGATTATTCTGCATACCAAAGGATCGCATTTTAACTATACGCAGCGCTACACCCGTGAATATGCACAGTGGAAGCCGGAATGCGTCAATGTTGATAGCGGCTGCTCAAAAGCGGAGATGATCAACTCATTCGATAACTCGGTAACTTATGTTGATCACTTTATCACTCAAGTATTTGATCAACTGCGCGATAAGAAAGCGATAGTGTTCTACGCTGCCGATCACGGTGAGTCGATTAACGAGCGTGAGCACCTGCACGGGACGCCGCGTAAAATGGCGCCGCCTGAGCAGTTCCGCGTTCCTATGCTGGTGTGGATGTCTGACAAGTATCTGGAAGACCCCGATCATGCGAAGGCGTTCGCCCATCTGAAGCAAGAAGCTGATATGAAGGTGCCGCGTCGTCACGTGGAGCTGTACGACACTATTTTAGGTTGCCTTGGTTATACCTCGCCAAATGGCGGTATTAACGAGAATAACAACTGGTGCCGTATCCCGGACGCGAAGAAGGTTGCAGCCCAGTAACGGCGGCTGCTGACTTTCTCGCCGATCAAATGCCATTTTGATGCTAAGGGATTGACGGGCGCGCTGCTGAGCAGTAAGATGCGCCCCGCATTCGGTGATTGGCGCAGCCTGGTAGCGCACTTCGTTCGGGACGAAGGGGTCGGAGGTTCGAATCCTCTATCACCGACCAAATTCAAAACCCTGCTCAACGAGCAGGGTTTTTTGCATTATGGCCCGTGAGGATGAGAACCTCCGGGGGCAAGAGGTTCGACTCGAGCGTAGCGAGAGAACGTTGCGTCAGCAACGGCCCGCAGGGCGAGCCACGCAGTGGCGAGTAATCCTCTATCCGGCCTACAGGCTCAGTTTCACCCCGGCGTGTATGGCGTTTCCAACCCCATCTTTGACCTTCATTTTGTCTACAAAAATTGTGCGCCACTTCCCACTGACTGTTAACGATTCTGTGACATATTCCATTGCCTTTTTTTATATTTGCATGAAACTTTTTTTGCGCTACTTATGGCTGAACCTGGCATTTTCCGCTGTGCGTTTTAACGTTCATGGTATTAATCGCTCAGATATGCAGCATTAATTTAGAAAGTTTTAAGAATTTGCATAAATGTTAATCACCAAATGTTGCGAAATATTAAGATATTTATTCTGGCACAGAGCGCGTAGCACAAATTTCCCTGCTGAAAATAGCCGTCTGCACTTTTTTTAATCTTTGTTTGTCAATTCTCACCGTTGGTGTAAATCACGGTTACCTGTATTGACGTTTTCACATTCTGTTGACAGATTGTAGGGCATGAGGGGCATTTCATGGAGAATCCGCACTGCAACTCAGTCGCTTATGTGAACGGAATCCCCATCCTCTTAACGCCGACCCGGCCGGGTAAAAAACAAAAAAGGCCAGGCGGTGCAAACCCACTGCAAAGGGTAAAACAACAAACATCACATTTGGAGCAGAAGAATGAGTATTTCCTTGAAGAAGTCAGGGATGCTGAAGCTTGGTCTGAGCCTGGTGGCCATGACCGTCGCAGCAAGCGTACAGGCTAAAACTCTGGTTTATTGTTCAGAAGGATCTCCTGAAGGCTTTAACCCGCAGCTTTTCACCTCTGGCACCACCTATGATGCCAGCTCCGTACCGATCTATAACCGCCTGGTTGAATTCAAAATCGGTACCACCGAAGTGATCCCGGGCCTTGCTGAGAAGTGGGAAATCAGCGAAGACGGTAAAACCTACACCTTCCACCTGCGCCAGGGCGTGAAGTGGCAGGACAATAAAGATTTCAAACCGACGCGCGATTTTAACGCCGATGACGTGGTGTTCTCGTTCGATCGTCAGAAAAATGCCCAGAACCCGTACCACAAAGTCTCTGGCGGCAGTTATGAATACTTCGAAGGGATGGGTCTGCCAGATCTGATCTCCGAAGTGAAAAAAGTGGACGATAAAACCGTTCAGTTCGTACTGACGCGTCCGGAAGCTCCATTCCTGGCCGATCTGGCGATGGACTTCGCTTCTATTCTTTCTAAAGAATACGCAGACAACATGCTGAAAGCCGGTTCCCCGGAGAAAGTAGACCTCAACCCAATTGGTACCGGTCCGTTCCAGCTGCAGCAATACCAGAAAGACTCCCGTATTCTGTATAAAGCTTTCCCAGGCTACTGGGGTACTAAGCCGCAGATCGACCGTCTGGTCTTCTCTATTACGCCTGATGCTTCCGTACGTTACGCCAAACTGCAGAAGAATGAGTGCCAGGTGATGCCGTATCCAAACCCGGCAGACATCGCGCGCATGAAGCAGGATAAAAACATCAACCTGATGGAGCAGGCTGGTCTGAACGTGGGCTACCTCTCCTACAACACCGAGAAGAAACCGTTTGATGACGTCAAAGTTCGTCAGGCGCTGACTTACGCGGTAAACAAAGAAGCGATCATCAAAGCCGTTTATCAGGGCGCTGGCGTGGCCGCGAAGAACCTGATCCCACCGACTATGTGGGGCTATAACGATGACATTAAAGACTACAGTTACGATCCTGAGAAAGCGAAAGCGCTGCTAAAAGAAGCCGGTCAGGACAAAGGCTTTACCGTTGAGCTGTGGGCAATGCCGGTACAGCGTCCGTACAACCCGAACGCACGCCGTATGGCGGAGATGGTTCAGGCTGACTGGGCGAAAATTGGCGTTCAGGCCAAGATTGTGACCTACGAGTGGGGCGAGTATCTGAAACGCGCCAAAGCGGGTGAGCATCAGGCCGTCATGATGGGCTGGACCGGTGACAACGGGGATCCGGATAACTTCTTCGCCACCCTGTTCAGCTGTGCGGCAGCGAAAGACGGTTCCAACTACTCTCGCTGGTGCTACAAGCCGTTTGAAGACTTGATCCAGCCGGCGCGTGCCACCGACGATCACAACAAGCGTATCGAACTGTACAAACAAGCTCAGGTTGTTATGCACGATCAGGCTCCGGCTCTGATTGTTGCTCACTCCACCGTGTACGAGCCAGTGCGTAAAGAAGTTAAAGGCTATGTGGTTGATCCATTAGGCAAACATCACTTCGAAAACGTCTCTGTCGAATAATTAAAAGCAATCAAGGAAGCGCTGCGCCCCGGTGTTGTGTAGGCCGGATAAGCGCAGCGCCATCCGGCGTAATGCTTTACCCGCGATGCAGTTTGCGTGGGATAAAATTTGTGAGCAATACAGACTCACGGTTCCAGGCCGTGCGTCATTAGAGAGAATCCGGGTTATGTTGCAGTTCATTCTCCGACGTTTGGGACTCGTCATCCCCACGTTTATCGGTATCACTCTTCTCACTTTTGCCTTCGTCCATATGATCCCCGGCGATCCGGTAATGATCATGGCGGGTGAGCGTGGGATCTCCCCTGAGCGTCATGCTCAACTGCTGGCCGA
Organism: Citrobacter sp. wls708; assembly: GCF_005281255.1. NCBI lineage: Bacteria > Pseudomonadati > Pseudomonadota > Gammaproteobacteria > Enterobacterales > Enterobacteriaceae > Citrobacter > Citrobacter sp. wls708. The sequence goes on along the minus strand of NZ_SZXE01000018.1, from coordinate 213,859 downwards.
ACTTGGTTTGGATAAACCGATGTGGCAGCAGTACCTCCATTATATCTGGGGGGTTATGCATGGTGACTTAGGTATCTCGCTGAAAAGCCGTTTACCTGTGTGGGATGAGTTCGTGCCTCGTTTTAAAGCCACGCTGGAACTCGGCGTCTGCGCGATGATTTTCGCCGTCGCAGTAGGTATTCCGGTGGGGGTACTTGCTGCCGTGAAGCGCGGCTCCATTTTCGATCACACCGCCGTTGGCCTGGCGCTGACCGGTTACTCTATGCCGATTTTCTGGTGGGGCATGATGCTGATCATGCTGGTTTCCGTGCAGTTAAATCTGACCCCGGTTTCCGGCCGGGTGAGCGACATGGTATTCCTTGATGATACCAACCCGCTGACCGGTTTTATGCTGATAGATACCGCCATCTGGGGCGAAGAGGGTAACTTTATTGATGCGCTGGCGCATATGATCCTGCCCGCGATGGTGCTGGGTACCATTCCTCTGGCGGTAATTGTGCGTATGACTCGTTCATCAATGCTGGAAGTACTGGGTGAAGATTACATTCGTACCGCCCGTGCCAAAGGTCTGACCCGGATGCGCGTCATCATTATTCACGCTTTGCGTAACGCCATGCTGCCCGTCGTGACCGTTATCGGCCTGCAGGTTGGGACATTGCTTGCCGGGGCGATCCTGACTGAGACTATCTTCTCATGGCCTGGGCTGGGACGCTGGCTAATCGATGCGCTACAGCGCCGCGATTATCCGGTGGTGCAGGGCGGGGTACTGCTGGTCGCGACGATGATTATTCTCGTCAACCTGCTGGTAGACCTGCTGTACGGCGTGGTGAACCCGCGTATTCGTCATAAGAAGTAAGGGGCCATCATGTCACAGGTTACTGAAAATAAGGTTATTGCCGCACCGGTGCCAATGACCCCGATGCAGGAGTTCTGGCACTATTTCAAGCGTAATAAAGGCGCGGTTGTCGGGCTGGTTTATGTTGTCATCATGATTCTGATTGCGGTCTTTGCGAATGTTCTCGCCCCGTATAATCCGGCTGAGCAGTTCCGTGATGCGCTGCTGGCGCCGCCTGCGTGGCAGGAAGGCGGCACGATGGCGCACCTGTTTGGTACTGACGATGTGGGCCGCGATGTGCTCTCGCGTCTGATGTACGGCGCGCGTCTGTCGCTGTTGGTCGGCTGTCTGGTCGTGGTGCTCTCCCTGCTGATGGGCGTAATTCTCGGGCTGGTCGCCGGTTATTTTGGCGGGATTATCGATAACGTCATCATGCGCGTGGTCGATATCATGCTGGCGCTGCCGAGCCTGTTACTGGCGCTGGTGCTGGTGGCGGTATTTGGTCCTTCGATTGGCAACGCCGCGTTGGCGCTGACGTTCGTGGCGTTACCGCACTATGTGCGTCTGACGCGCGCCGCCGTGCTGGTGGAAGTCAACCGCGACTACGTTACCGCCTCGCGCGTGGCGGGAGCCGGTGCGATGCGCCAGATGTTTGTAAACATTTTGCCTAACTGTCTGGCGCCGCTGATTGTTCAGGCGTCGCTCGGCTTCTCTAACGCCATTCTCGATATGGCTGCCCTCGGCTTTCTGGGGATGGGCGCACAGCCGCCTACGCCGGAATGGGGCACCATGCTCTCTGACGTTCTGCAGTTTGCCCAAAGCGCCTGGTGGGTCGTGACCTTCCCGGGGCTGGCGATCCTGCTGACGGTGCTGGCATTTAACCTGATGGGTGACGGTCTGCGTGACGCGCTCGATCCCAAACTGAAGCAGTAAGAGGTTCGAGATGGCGTTATTAAATGTAGATAAATTATCGGTGCACTTCGGCGACGTAGGCTCCGAGTTCCGCGCCGTAGACCGCATTAGCTACAGTGTGAACCAGGGGGAAGTGGTTGGCATTGTGGGTGAATCCGGCTCTGGTAAGTCTGTCAGTTCGCTGGCGATTATGGGGTTGATTGACTACCCTGGCCGCGTGATGGCCGAAAATCTGGAGTTTAACAGTCGTGACCTGAAGCGCATCTCTGAGAAAGAGCGTCGTCAGTTAGTCGGCGCAGAAGTGGCAATGATTTTCCAGGATCCGATGACCAGCCTTAACCCGTGCTACACCGTCGGCTATCAGATTATGGAAGCCATCAAAGTGCATCAGGGCGGCAATAAAAAAACGCGCGTTCAGCGGGCGATTGACCTGCTGACGTTGGTGGGGATCCCCGATCCGGCCTCGCGTCTGGACGTGTATCCGCACCAGTTGTCTGGTGGGATGAGCCAGCGCGTGATGATCGCGATGGCGATTGCCTGTCGTCCGAAGCTGCTAATTGCCGACGAACCGACGACGGCGCTGGACGTGACCATTCAGGCGCAGATCATTGAGCTGCTGCTGGAGTTGCAGCAAAAAGAGAATATGGCGCTGGTTTTGATTACCCACGACCTGGCGCTGGTGGCGGAAGCGGCACACAAAATCATCGTGATGTACGCCGGGCAGGTCGTGGAAACTGGCGCTGCGCAGGATATTTTCCGCGCGCCGCGTCATCCGTATACCCAGGCATTGCTACGTGCGCTACCGGAGTTTGCGCAGGATAAAGCGCGTCTGGCTTCGTTGCCAGGTGTGGTTCCTGGTAAATATGACCGTCCGAACGGCTGTTTGCTGAACCCGCGCTGCCCGTATGCAACCGACAAATGCCGCGTTGAAGAACCTGAACTGAATCTGCTGGAAGGCGGTCGTCAGTCGAAATGCCACTACCCACTTGATGATGCCGGGAGGCCCACACTATGAGTACGCATGAGGCCACCTTGCAACAGCCACTGTTGCAGGCTATCGATCTGAAAAAACACTACCCGGTAAAGAAGGGATTATTTTCCCCTGAGCGCCTGGTGAAGGCGCTGGACGGCGTCTCCTTTACTCTTGAACGCGGTAAAACGCTGGCGGTAGTAGGCGAGTCTGGCTGTGGAAAATCCACGCTTGGCCGTCTGTTGACGATGATTGAAGTTCCAACTGGCGGTGAGCTGTATTACCAGGGGCAGGATCTGCTCAAGCACGATCCGCAAGCGCAGAAGCTGCGTCGGCAGAAAATCCAGATTGTGTTCCAGAACCCGTACGGTTCTCTGAATCCGCGTAAGAAAGTGGGGCAGATTCTGGAAGAGCCGTTGCTGATCAACTCCACGCTCAGCAAAGAGCAGCGGCGTGAAAAAGCGCTGGCGATGATGGCGAAAGTGGGGCTAAAAACTGAGCACTACGATCGTTACCCGCATATGTTCTCCGGCGGCCAGCGTCAGCGTATCGCCATTGCTCGTGGTCTGATGCTGGACCCGGACGTGGTGATTGCCGACGAACCGGTCTCGGCGCTCGATGTTTCGGTGCGTGCGCAGGTCCTGAATCTGATGATGGATTTACAACAGGATCTTGGACTGTCCTACGTTTTTATCTCGCACGACCTGTCGGTGGTGGAGCACATTGCCGATGAAGTGATGGTGATGTATTTAGGCCGCTGTGTGGAAAAAGGGACCAAGGATCAGATCTTCAATAATCCGCGTCATCCGTATACCCAGGCGCTACTTTCAGCCACGCCACGTCTGAACCCGGACGACCGCCGCGAACGTATCAAGCTGACCGGCGAGCTGCCAAGCCCGCTGAATCCGCCGCCGGGTTGTGCGTTCAACGCCCGCTGCCGCCGTCGTTTTGGTCCGTGTACCCAGCTTCAGCCGCAGTTGAAAGATTATGGCGGTCAACTGGTGGCCTGTTTCGCCGTGGACCAGGATGAAAACCCACAGCGATAAACGTGGGTTATGACCTAATAACCGGAGCCTTGTGCTCCGGTTTTTTTATATTTTGTTTTTACGTCCACAATGTGAGTCCTCTGGCAGAACATTATTCCATAGCGTCTAAAATGTAGTCAGATACCCTTTTGTCACAGAAATAGCGATTTCGCAGTTGCTAACGATCAGGAGCAAATGTGGTCACGATACGCTGGGATATTAAAACAATTGATCGACTATCGATGGTTGAGGATGTCCTGAAGGAATTTTCCTGCTGTGATATCAATATCATCTCAATGAAAGTCACACCGGGACGGATCCTGATTAAATCCTGGTGCCGCCAGCTGCAGGATATTTCCTACGTGCAAACGTGTTTGAGCCAGCGAGCCGATATTATTAATGTCGCTTACCTGTGTGAAGAGATAAGCGAACTGTCAACGTCCGAGCCGGAACGCCCGCGCTATTTCTCTGACATTATTTGCACTAGCCAGAGCATGCGCTTGCTTATCGAAAAGGCGATCAGAATTGCCGACAGCAAATATACCGTTCTGATCCGCGGTGACACCGGAACCGGCAAGGAGCTACTGGCTCGGGCTATCCATAATTCCGGGAAGCGGCGGTTTTATCCGTTTATTCCGGTCAACTGCTCTGCATTGCCTGAGTCGCTGATGGAGAGTGAATTCTTTGGCTATGAGAAAGGAGCCTTTAGCGGCGCAGATTGTAAAGGCAAAAAAGGGCTGTTTGAAATGGCCGATAAAGGCACCCTTTTTCTTGATGAGTTTGGTGAAATGTCGCTGAGCTTACAGGCTAAATTACTGCGCGTGCTTCAGGATGGTGGGATTCGTCGCGTTGGCGGCGCACAAATTATACCGGTTAATGTACGTATTATTGTGGCAACCAACGCTAATCTGGAAGAGATGGTGGAACAACGTCTGTTGCGCGCCGATCTCTATTATCGCATCAACGTACTTTCACTCACCATTCCTCCCTTACGGGAGCGCCCGCAGGATATTAGTCTGCTTATTCGCCACTTTGTGCAGAAGTATGCGAAGGAGTTCCAGCGCCGGATAATCCTGGATAAAGCCTGTTTTGCGGCCTTGCATCATCACGCCTGGCCGGGAAACGTTCGTGAACTGGAAAATACCATTATTCGTCTGATGCTGATGGCGGAATCGGATGTCATCACCCTGGACGAACTGGGAATGGTGAATTTACCTGCGGTTGAACAAGCCTCAACGGAACGCCCTTTTAAAGAACAAGTGCTTAGTGCTGAGCGCCAGCTCATCGAACAAATGGTAGAAGATAATGTGTCGTCGCGGCATATCGCTAAAGCGTTGGGGGTGTCGCATACCACGGTGTTGAATAAAATTCGCAGCTATCAGTTGGAGAGTGTGAGTTAAGCGCCGCCAGTGGCTGACGGCGCGTTAGACGGGTTATTCAATCAGCTTCAATAATGGCGACAGGCACAGCAGAATTCCGTACAGCAGAATCAGCCAGGTTTTAACACCGCGCAATTTCTCTAACTGCGTCACTTTATAGATCAGGAAAAACGGAATAATACACGACACAATCCCGTACAGTGGGCTCCCCAATTGGAAGAATACCAGCACCGATACGCGGAACGACACCCAAATAACCAGAGTAATCACAATAAATGTGCAAATACCCAGCGTGAGCACCAGCGGATTAATTTTCTCAACGTCAATGACGCGACTCAGGATGTTAAGAATAATACCCTTAATGGCCTCATGGAATCCCAGGTAAATACCAAAAAACGCCGTTAATACGGCGAAGATATTCAGTACCGTTGAGGTGATATGAATAATTTGTCCTGGAATAACCTGCGCTGCCAGCGCCAGGGCGGAAATATTTTGCTCAAAGGCCGAAACGGCCTCTTCATGGCTAATAGAAAAGGTAAAAGAGAAGGAGAAAAACAGAATAACCGCAATCAGCGTAATGTAACTGATGCGATGCGTGCGAATCGCCATGCGCGTCGCCAGTACCCGGTCAGCCACCCGTTTGCGATAAGCTATGTTCATTGGGTTTAATACCTGAATAAACACCGCTGAGAAGAAGCAGAACGGGATGGTCAACAGCACGTTGCGAAAGAAAACCGAGGCTTCAGGAAACGCGCTGATATTGCTAAAGTTCCAGTGCGGGATCATCGCAAAACCAAACACGATGATGATACCCACTTTTACTACTACCATCGGACCGGAGATTTTGAACAGCAGCTTTTCTCCCCCGGATGCAATGGCGACCAGCACGGCAAAAATGGCTACTTTGTAGATTATTGACTGCGAAAGGTCGGACTCGGTCAAGCCAAAAGTTTTGATATAAGAGGCACTGTCAAATACTACTGATAGGGAATAAATAAATATGCCGTGAATAATCATCAGGAAATAGATGACGCCAAGAAATACGCCCCAGTTTTTCCCCAGATAATGACTTATAATATCGGTATAGTCATTACAGGTTTCACTCTCTGATAATGTTTTTAAATAAATGTCCTGCACAATATAAGTTGCGGGATAAGCAATAATAAAGGCGACAATAAATACCCAAATACCTGTTAAGCCAATTTGTACCGGCATCAGTACTGTTCCGGCGCCAATTGCCATGCCGATACAGAGTAATACCCAGCCAAAATCGTATTTCGTAAACGGTATCTTTTTTGAGATTGGTACGGCGGTTGCTGTATTGTTGCTTAATTGTAATGTGTTGTCCTGCATAGAACCCCCTGCCCAAAATACACGCTCTCCCCGGAAAAGGATTGCGCGTATAGCCAGACTGTTGTGCCTTGATTCTCAACAGTCTGAACCGATCGGCGTCGGTTCAGACTGTAGTGGTCAGAATGTTGCCTTTCTGATGGCGTGTTCAAGGTCGTTAATAATATCTTCTGGATCTTCAAGACCCACAGAAAGACGGATAAGCCCGTCGGTAATACCTGCTTTAAGCCGTTCCTCTGGCGCAACGGGCGAATGTGTCATAGACGCTGGGTGCTGAATGAGGGTTTCGGTATCACCGAGACTGACCGCGAGGAGGCACAATTCTACAGAATTGATCATCCGTCTGCCAGCCTCGAGGCCGCCGGCGATTTCGAAGCTGATAATTCCTCCTGGCAGACTCATCTGCCGTTGGCCAAGCTCATACTGCGGATGTGAAGAGAGGCCGGGATAATAAACGTGGGTGATGGATGGATGCCCTTCCAGGAAGCGGGCGATTTTCATCGCATTTTCGCAGTGACGCTCCATTCGAATGCCCAGTGTTTTAACGCCGCGCAGCGTTAACCAGGCGTTGAACGGACTCATGCAGCCGCCGGTGATATCTTTCAGCCCCACAAACCGCGCCTGGTCAATAAACTCCTGCTTGCCGACGATAATGCCGCCAATCACATCCCCGTGACCGTTGATATATTTGGTGACGCTGTGCACCACGATGTCTGCGCCCAGTTGCAAAGGCTGCTGACAGTACGGCGACATAAAGGTGTTATCCACCACCAACACTGCGCCTTGCTGATGGGCAATACCGGCCACCGTTTCAATATCAACCAATGAGAGCGTCGGGTTGGCGGGCGTTTCGATATACACCACTTTGGTTTCCGGGCGCATGGCGGCGCGAATTTCTTCAGGATTCGCCGCATCGACAAAGCTGACGTTAATCCCGAACTTCGGCATGCTGTGCGACAGAAACGCGTGGGTGCAGCCGTAAATTGCGCTGGCGGAAACGATATGGTCACCCTGCTGGCACAATGTCAGCAGGGTTGTAGTGATGGCAGAAATACCGGACGCGGTTGCCAGTCCGGCTTCACCTCTTTCCAGCACCGCCAGCTTTTTCTCCAGCGCATCGGTGGTGGGGTTACCCAAACGAGTATAAATGTACCCGGACTCCTCAAGCGCAAAGCGGGCGGCACCTTGTTCGGCGCTGTCAAATACAAACGTTGAAGTCTGGAAAATAGGCGTACTGAGCGCGCCAGTTGAAGGATCGGGTTGTTGCCCTGCGTGAACGATCTGGGTGTTGAATCCGTAAGTACGACAGTCAGACATGATATCTCCTTTAATTCGGAACAGAACAGCTCACACTCAAATAGCAATCGCTGTGCCAGAAAATGAATTAATAGATATCAATGAGTTATGTATTTACCTGAATTAATAGTCGGCAGGAATGTTGCCAACTGGCAAGAATCTTTCCAGCGTACTGGCGAGAAAAGGGTGAAGTGCGAGGCGCTACGCAGAGCGGAATATTGCGCAGTGATATGGCGAATGGGCTACCGTAGAATCAGCGGCAAGCCGGGAATTCCCGGTGAGGCGCAATGTTGCGGGGGCTTGATCCCCGGCGGCATCGGTTGCTGGAAAGAGAAAACCCCCGCACGTTGTTCGGTATAAACCTGGCAACAAAACGGGGGCTAACTTGACTCCAGACAAGTTAAGGATAGCCGCGAACAGTTGCCATTGCAACACAGGCGGCTATATGACGCTCGTACAGTTAGGCGTGGCCTTCTGGCACGATTTAGCGGCTCCAGTCATCGCTGGTATTATTGCCAGTCTGATTGTGAGCTGGCTACGTAACAGGAAGTAATGCGCTTAGTGGGCGTCTGCCTGCCGTGATGGCAATATGCGCCCGAACCAGGCCGCAGGGGTGACCTTGCGGCCTTTTTCGGCTTAAATGCAGATAAATCTCGTCGTCAGGTGCCTATCCTGTCGCGATAATGCACGCTGGGAAGTTTTCAGATACCGTCTCTCTTAATACCGCTACGATCGGGTATACTCTGACGGCAGTTTCGTCTATCCGTGGAGAGTCAGTTTGCGTGTCAGTCGCTCGTTAACAATTAAGCAGATGGCAATGGTCGCGGCCGTTGTCATGGTGTTTGTTTTCATTTTTTGCACCGTTTTGTTGTTCCATCTGGTACAGCAGAACCGCTATAACACGGCTACACAACTGGAAAGTATCGCTCGCTCCGTCCGTGAACCTCTTTCCGACACTATCCTGAAAGGGGATATTCCCGAAGCGGAAGCCATTTTACGCAGCATTCGGCCAGCGGGCGTGGTCAGTCGCGCTGATGTGGTGCTGCCTAATCAGTTTCAGGCGCTGCGGATGAGCTTTATTCCCGAACGCCCGGTTCCCGTTACGGTGACCCGCCTGTTTGAGCTTCCGGTGCAAATTTCGCTGCCGGTCTATTCACTTGAGCGCTCAGCGAACCCACAGCCGCTGGCGTATCTGGTGCTGCAGGCGGATTCGTACCGCATGTACAAGTTTGTGATGAGCACGCTCTCAACGTTAGTGACCATTTACTTACTTTTATCGTTAATACTCACGGTAGCCATCTCATGGTGTATTAACCGTTTGATTGTGCACCCATTGCGCAAAATCGCTCGCGAGCTGAACGACATTCAACAGCAGGACCTGATTGGCTATCAACTGGCATTACCACGTCTGCATCAGGATGATGAGATTGGTATGCTGGTGCGTAGCTACAACCTTAATCAGCAGCTCATCAAACGCCATAGCGAAGAGCAAAGCGACCATTCGATGCGCTTCCCGGTTTCCGAATTGCCCAACAAGTCGTTTTTAATGGGATTGCTGGAGCAGGTGGTGACGCGTCAGCAAACGACGGCACTGATGATTGTCACCTGTGAAACCCTGCGTGATACCGCGGGCGTGTTAACCGAAACTCAGCGAGAAATCTTGCTGCTGACGTTAGTCGAAAAACTGAAATCCGTATTGGCCCCCAGAATGGTGCTTACCCAGGTGAGCGGCTATGACTTCGCCATCATCGCGCATGGTGTAAAAGAACCCTGGCATGCTATTACTCTAGGTCAGCAAGTACTCACTATCGTTAATGAGCGGTTACCGATTCAGGGCATTCAACTACGTCCGAACTGCAACATCGGGGTGGCGATGTTTTATGGTGATTTAACCGCAGAGCAGCTCTACCGCCGCGCCCTTTCCGCCGTGTTAACGTCGCGTCATAAAGGTAAAAACCAAATTCAGTTCTTTGATCCGTTGCAAATGGAAGAGGCGCAGCAGCGTTTAACCCAGGAGAACGATATTTTAACCGCCATGGATAACCAGCAGTTTGCGCTCTGGATGCAGCCCCAGGTAGAAATGTCCAGCGGCAAGGTATTGAGCGCAGAAGCATTATTGCGGATGCAACAGTCGGACGGTAGCTGGGAGCTGCCAGAAGGGTTAATCGACAGAATTGAGTCTTGTGGTCTGATGGTGACCGTCGGTTATTGGGTGCTGGAAGAAACATGCCGCCAGTTGTCAGCCTGGCAAGAACGCGGTCTGATGCTGCCGCTCTCGGTGAATTTATCCGCTCTCCAGTTGATGCACCCCAATATGGTGTCTGATCTGCTGGAGTTGTTAACGCGCTATCGCATTAAGCCTGGCACATTGATCCTCGAAGTGACTGAAAGCCGACATATTGACGATCCCAATGCCGCGGTGGCCATTTTGCGACCGCTGCGCAACGCGGGCGTGCGCATCGCGCTGGACGATTTTGGCATGGGGTATGCGGGTCTGCGACAGCTACAGCATATGAAGTCGCTACCGGTGGATGTACTCAAAATTGATAAGATGTTTGTCGATGGCGTGCCCGAAGATTGCAGCATGATCTCCGCCATCATTCAATTGGCACACAGTCTCAACTTGCAGATGATCGCCGAAGGCGTTGAAACGGAAGCGCAACGCGAATGGTTATCACAAGCAGGGGTGGAAGTGGCGCAAGGCTTCCTGTTTGCCCGACCAGTTCCGGCAAATATCTTTGAAGAACGCTATCTGGCACCGGAAGGCGCTGATTACAAAAGTTAAAAAAGGTCTCGCTTGTGCGAGCCAGCTCAAAATTTTTAACATTTTTGTATCAATTATGATCCAGGTGCATTTCTGTCATGTTGAGTGGGTGTTACTTTAAGGCCGCAGGTTAAACAAAACCTTACAAGACCTGTGGTTTTTACTTTAAGGACACCCTATGAAGACCTCTATATTCAAAAGCCTTTACTTTCAGGTCCTGACAGCAATTGCCATTGGTATTCTCCTTGGCCATTACTACCCTGAATTAGGCGCCCAAATGAAGCCGCTTGGTGATGCTTTCGTTAAGCTCATCAAGATGGTCATCGCACCTGTCATCTTCTGTACTGTCGTGACCGGCATTGCAGGCATGGAAAGTATGAAAGCAGTAGGCCGCACCGGTGCGGTTGCACTGCTCTATTTTGAAATTGTCAGTACGATTGCGCTGATCATCGGCCTCATCATCGTCAACGTGGTGCAACCCGGTGCCGGGATGAACGTCGATCCGGCAACGCTGGATGCCAAAGCGGTAGCGATTTACGCCGAACAGGCAAAAGACCAGGGGATCGTAGGTTTCCTGATGGACATTATCCCTGCGAGCGTCATTGGCGCGTTTGCCAGCGGTAATATCCTGCAGGTATTACTGTTTGCGGTAATGTTTGGTTTTGCTTTGCATCGTCTGGGCAGCAAAGGCCAGATGATTTTCAACGTAATTGAAAGCTTCTCGCAGGTTATTTTCGGCATCATCAATATGATCATGCGCCTGGCGCCGATCGGTGCTTTCGGTGCCATGGCTTTTACCATCGGTAAATATGGCGTCGGAACGCTGGTGCAACTGGGTCAGCTGATAATCTGCTTCTACATCACCTGCATTCTGTTTGTCGTTCTGGTACTGGGTTCCATTGCTCGCGCGACTGGCTTCAGCATCTTCAAATTCATCCGCTATATCCGTGAAGAACTGCTGATCGTACTGGGTACGTCTTCATCTGAATCCGCACTGCCGCGTATGCTCGATAAAATGGAGAAACTGGGCTGTCGGAAGTCGGTTGTCGGGTTGGTTATACCCACGGGGTACTCGTTTAACCTTGATGGGACATCCATCTATCTGACGATGGCGGCGGTGTTTATCGCTCAGGCCACCAACAGTCATATGGATATTTTCCATCAGATAACCCTGCTGGTCGTGCTCCTGCTCTCCTCAAAAGGTGCTGCGGGTGTAACCGGGAGTGGCTTCATTGTTCTGGCCGCGACTATCTCTGCGGTGGGGCATTTACCGGTCGCTGGCCTGGCGCTGATTCTCGGTATTGACCGCTTTATGTCTGAAGCCCGTGCGCTGACCAACCTGATTGGTAACGGTGTGGCAACTGTCGTTGTGGCTAAATGGGTGAAAGAATTGGATACCAAAAAGCTGGATGACACGCTGAATAATCGTGCGCCGGATGGCAAAACGCACGATTTATCCTCTTAATCTCGTCACTTATGCCCGTAGTCCCTTCCAGGACTGCGGGTGTTTGCGCATAATTACCCCCTGTGCCTGAAACCGTCGATTCGGCGGCGTCGGGATTTTTTCACTTCCTCCGTGACATTTTCATGTTCTTGCGGTCTAACACGAAGTGTTTTTAACGTCATATTCAGAGAGTCCTTTCGCGGGCTGTCTTTTTATTACCAGGATAGTTGATCAGGGGTTCACATGCAGGGCACAAAAATTCGACTTTTAGCGGGCGGCTTGCTGATGATGGCCACTGCCGGCTATGTGCAGGCAGATGCGCTCCAGCCTGACCCGGCGTGGCAACAGGGCACGCTGGCAAATGGTCTACAGTGGCAAGTGCTAGCCACTCCCCAGCGCCCCAGCGACCGTATTGAGGTTCGCCTGCTGGTCAATACCGGTTCACTCACCGAAAGTACGCAACAGAGTGGTTTCAGCCATGCGATCCCGCGTATCGCGCTGACGCAAAGCGGTGGCCTCGATGCCACGCAAGCCCGTTCACTGTGGCAGCAGGGGTTCGATCCCAAACGTCCCATGCCGCCCGTTATCGTTTCTTATGATTCCACGCTATATAACCTCAGTCTGCCTAACAGCCGTAACGACTTGCTGAAAGAGTCACTTACTTACCTGGCGAATATTTCCGGCAATCTGAGCATCACTCCTGAAACGGTTAATCATGCGCTGAGTAGCGAAGATATGGTCGCAACCTGGCCGTCAGATACCAAAGAGGGGTGGTGGCGTTACCGTCTGAAGGGATCAACCCTGCTGGGGCATGATCCAGCTGATCCGCTGAAAACGCCTGTCGATGCCGCGAAAATCCACTCCTTCTACCAGAAATGGTATACCCCGGACGCGATGACGCTGATTATCGTGGGTAACGTAGATGCGCGCAGCGTGGCTGAACAAATCAATAAAACCTTTGGCGAGTTAAAAGGAAAACGGGAAACCCCAGCGCCGGTGCCGACGCTTTCACCGCTGCGTGCAGAAGCCGTGAGCATTATGACCGATGCGGTACGCCAGGATCGCCTTTCCATCATGTGGGACACGCCGTGGCAGCCAATCCGTGAATCCGCCGCGCTGTTGCGCTACTGGCGCGCTGATTTAGCCCGTGAAGCGCTGTTCTGGCATATTCAGCAGGAACTGACCAAAAACAATGCCAAAGATATCGGCCTTGGATTTGATTGTCGGGTGCTGTTCCTGCGTGCCCAGTGCGCTATCAACGTGGAATCGCCGAACGGTAAGCTGTATGCGAATCTCGGTACGGTTGCGCGTGAGCTGGCGAAAGTGCGTGATAAGGGCCTGCCGGAAGAAGAGTTCAATGCGCTGGTGGCGCAAAAAAATCTGGAACTGCAGAAACTGTTTGCCACCTATGGCCGTACCGATACCGACATTTTGATCAGCCAGCGTTTGCGCTCGCTGCAAAATCAGGTGGTGGATATCGCGCCTGAACAGTATCAGCGTTTACGCCAGAGCTTCCTCAACAGTCTGAACGTTGAGATGCTGAATCAGGATCTGCGCCAGCAATTGTCGCAAGATATGGCGTTAATTCTGCTGCAGCCGAAGGGGGAGCCTGAATTCAATATGAAGGAACTGCAGGCGACGTGGGATAGCATTATGGCGCCCGTTACCGCGGCGGCAACGCCGGTAGAAACGGATGAATCACATCCTGAAGTGACGGATATCCCGCCGGTACAGTAACCTCCAGGCCGGATAAGGCGATTACGCTGCCATCCGGCCTTGGGTGGGTAGGCCGGGGGCGCTTCGCTTGCCCGGCCTACAAGAACAACACGTTATTGCGGCATAGCGTCGCGTGGGATAATCGCCCCGCGATGCTGAATCACCGTGCTTGCCGTCAGGTGACCACGTTTTGCGGCATCGGCGGCATTGCCACCGGTCAGACGTACCGCCAGATACCCGGCGCTGAAGGAGTCTCCCGCTGCGGTGGTATCAATCACTTTCTCTTTCGGTAATTTAACGGCCGGGACGTCGATCAGCGTTTCACCCTCGATAGAAACCAGACAAGAGTCTGCGCCGCGCTTCACCACGACTTCCTGAACGCCAGCCGCGTGAGTACGGGCAATCACCTCGGCTACAGGTTTTTCACCCCACAACGCGTCTTCATCATCCAGCGTCAGGAACGCGATATTGGTGCATTCCAGCATCTGCTGATAAACCTGCTGCGTTTCTTCTTTGCTGCTCCACAGGCGTGGGCGGTAGTTATTGTCAAAAATGACTTTTCCACCGTTAGCGCGGCATTCACGCAGTAACGTCAGCAGTTTGTCACGGCTGGCCGGGCTTAGAATCGCCAGGCTGATTCCGCTCAGATACAGATAGTCAAATGTCGCCAGCTCTTCGCAAATCGCGGCGGACTGTTCGCTCTCCAGCCAGAATTTTGCTGCGGCTTCATTACGCCAGTAGTAGAAGGTGCGCTCGCCGGTGCTGTCGGTCTCAATGTAATAGAGGCCCGGCAGGCGGTTTTCCATACGCTGGGTTAATGAGGTGTCAACATTTTCACCCTGCCAGGAGTCCAGCATTTGTTGGCTGAAACTGTCAGTACCCAGTGCAGTCACATAGTGTACCGAAAGCGCCGCCGCATCGACCTGGCGGGCGATATAAACGGATGTATTCAACGTGTCGCCACCGAATCCGCGCTGAACGTCGGCGCCTTTCTGTGACAGCTCAATCATGCATTCGCCAATCACGGCAATCTTTCTGGACATAGTCGTAACCTGCTCTGAAAAAAATTAGCGTTAGTGTGCGCTGTGGGTGTTAAGTGGTCAACTATATTAAAACAACGTTCCATTATTTTTTTGAGCCAGCACGTGTTCTGCGTTGTTTTTTGCCGCCTGGTTTTTATTTTGCCTGCGGCGGAACGTAAAGTTCTGCGCCTGAGCGCCGATAACCTTTGACGAGTCCGGTCAGTCACACTCTTATTTACAGGACATCTTTGATGATAAAGCAGGTTACCCAGCAGCTCATTACGCCCGATGCGAGTATCGAAAGCTTGCAGGCGAGACGCTATTGGCTGCAGTGCGAGCGTGCTTACACCTATCAGCCGATTTACCAGACCGACGGACGGCTGATGGCCGTTGAACTGCTGACCGTCGTGACCCATCCTGATAATCCTGCCCAACGTATTGCGCCAGATCGCTATTTTGCTGAAGTGGCCGTCCGACACCGTATAGAGGTCGTGAAAGAGCAGCTCCTGCAGCTTGAGCTGAAAAAGGACTTTTTCAGAGCCAATAACCTGCTGGCTTCAGTGAATGTCGATGGCCCAACGCTGATTGCGATGCGCCAGGATCCTGAAATCCTAAAAATCATCGAATGCCTGCCGTGGCTGCGTTTTGAGCTGGTGGAGCATATCCGCCTGCCGAAGGGGTCGTCGTTCGCCTCAATGTGCGAGTTTGGTCCCCTCTGGCTGGATGATTTTGGTACCGGAATGGCGAACTTCTCGGCCCTGAGCGAAGTGAGTTACGACTATATTAAAGTGGCGCGGGATCTGTTTGTCATGCTGCGCCAGACGCCGGAAGGCCGCAATCTCTTCACGTTGTTGTTACAGCTGATGAACCGCTATTGCCGCGGGGTGATTGTTGAAGGTGTTGAAACACTTGAAGAGTGGCGTGATGTGCAAAACTCACCGGCTTTCGCGGCGCAAGGCTATTTTCTTTCTCGTCCAGTACCTCTGCACACCCTCGAAGAGGTGATCCTGTCGCTTTGATTCGGATGTAGCGTCCCTCATTTTGCCCTGCTGGACTATCTTTAGGACAGGCAAGGAAGGAAGTGAGGACGCTAACTATGACAAAAGCAGGCAAAATAACCGTATCAGTATTAGGGGTTTTCTTGTTGTTGATCGTCGTATTCATCATTGTGATTGCGACATTTGACTGGAACCGGCTCAAACCGACCATCAACCAGAAAGTCTCTACAGAACTCAACCGGCCCTTCGCTATACGGGGCGATCTGGGCGTGGTTTGGGAGCGCCAGAAGCAGGAAACCGGCTGGCGTAGCTGGGTTCCGTGGCCGCACGTTCATGCCGAGGATATTATCCTTGGCAACCCGCCGGACATTCCCGACGTCACCATGGTGCATCTTCCCCGTGTGGAAGCCACGCTCGCGCCGCTGGCATTGCTGACAAAAACCGTCTGGCTACCGTGGGTCAAGCTGGTAAAGCCTGATGCGCGCCTTATTCGCCTGTCGGAAAAAAACAATAACTGGACCTTTACCCTCGCAGAAGATGAAAACCGCGATCCTAATGCGTCGCCCTCTGCGTGGTCTTTCCGGCTGGATAATATTCTCTTCGATCAAGGACGCATCGCTATAAACGATAAGGTGACCCGCTCGGAGCTTGAGATCCTGGTCGATCCGCTGGGTAAGCCATTGCCTTTTAGCGAAGTGACGGGCGCAAAAAATAAAGAGAGTCAAACCCGCGTTGAGGACTACGTATTTGGTTTGCAGGCCAAAGGACGCTATAACGACGAACCGCTAAGCGGTAGCGGAAAAATAGGCGGGATGCTGGCGCTGAGGGGCGAAGGAACCCCTTTCCCGGTGCAGGCTGATTTCCGGTCGGGCAATACGCGCGTAGCATTTACCGGTACGGTAAATGACCCGATGAATATGGGCGGCGTGGATCTGCGCCTTAAATTCTCAGGTGATTCGCTAGGGGATTTGTACGATTTGACGGGGGTGCTGCTCCCGGATACGCCGCCGTTTGAAACCGACGGGCGTCTGGTGGCGAAAATCGATCCGGAAAAATCCTCTGTTTTTGATTACCGCGATTTTAATGGCCGTATTGGCGACAGCGATATTCATGGAACGCTAACTTATACGACCGGTAAACCGCGTCCGAAACTGGAAGGGGACGTCGAATCACGCCAGCTGAGACTGGCTGATTTGGGACCGCTGATTGGTGTGGATTCGGGGAAAGGCGCGGAAAAGGCCAAACAGTCTGAACAGCGCAAAGGTGAGAAGAGCGTCCAGCCTGCCGATAAAGTCTTACCGTATGACCGTTTCGAAACTGACAAATGGAATGTGATGGATGCTGACGTACGTTTCAAAGGTCGGCGCATTGAACACGGCAGCAGCCTACCGATTAGCGATCTCTCCACCCATATCATCCTGAAAAATGCCGACCTGCGCCTGCAGCCGCTGAAATTTGGCCTGGCGGGAGGCAGCATTGTTTCCAGAATCCATCTGGAAGGGGATAAAAAGCCGATGCGGGGGCAGGCGGATATTCAGGCTCGCCGCCTGAAGCTAAAAGAGCTCATGCCGGATGTAGAACTGATGCAGAAAACGCTCGGTGAAATGAACGGTGACGCTAAATTTAGCGGCAGCGGAAACTCGGTGGCCGCGCTGTTGGGGAACAGCAATGGCAACCTGAAGCTGCTGATGAACGATGGCTTAATCAGCCGGAATCTGATGGAAATTGTGGGATTAAATCTGGGTAACTATCTCGTTGGTCAGATATTTGGTGACGATGAGGTCCGGGTGAACTGCGCGGCGGCGAATCTGGATATCGTTAACGGCGTGGCGCGTCCTCAAATCTTTGCTTTTGATACGGAAAATGCGGTGATCAATGTGACCGGGACCGCGAGTTTTGCCTCTGAGCAACTGGATTTAACCATCGATCCAGAGAGCAAAGGTATTCGTATTATTACGCTGCGTTCGCCGCTGTATGTTCGCGGGACCTTCAAGAACCCGCAGGCAGGTGTAAAAGCCGGGCCATTGATTGCGCGTGGTGCGGTTGCCGCCGCATTAGCCACGTTAGTCACTCCAGCGGCGGCACTGTTGGCGCTGATTTCTCCTTCCGAAGGGGAAGCCAACCAGTGCCGGGCGATACTGTCGCAAATGAAGAAGTGATGTCAGGCCGGATGCGGTGGTTACGCCGCATCCGGCAAAAGAATCATAATGACTGATGACGGGTCTCATGGGTTAACAGCAGCGCGATCAATGTCAACGCCGCCATCGATGCCAGATACGTTCCTACCGCTGCCAGACCGTAGTTAGCCTGCAGCCATGCGGCAATATACGGGGCAACGGAAGCGCCAAGAATCGACGAAACGTTATATGAGAATGATGCGCCCGTGTAGCGAACCTCGGTTGGGAACAGCTCCGGCAGCAACGCGCCCATCGGACCAAATGTCAGTCCCATCAGGCTTAAACCCAGCAGCAGGAAAGCGAACACCAGCGCCGGATTGCCAGATCCGAGCAGCGGTTTAAAGGCAAACAGCGCAAACAGAATGATAAGCGTGGTGATGATGAGCATGCTCTTGCGGCGACCAAACGCGTCGGCCAGCAGACCCGCCACTGGCACCATAACGCCAAAGCCAATTACCGCCATCATTAGCATCCACAACACTTCATTACGCGGCAGGCCAAGCCCTACAGGCGCGGCGGCTGTACTGAACGTCATCGAATAGACGGTCATGATATAGAACAGTGTATAGGTCGCCAGCATGATGAACGTGCCGAGGATCGTTACGCGAATATGCTTTGTCAGTAAGGTACCCAGCGGGATTTTCACCTGTTTTTTCGCTGCAGCGACTTTGGCGAAGACCGGGGACTCATGCAATGAAACGCGAACGTACAGGCCGATGATCACCAGTACCGCAGAGAAGATGAACGGTACGCGCCAGCCCCAGCTCATAAACTGTTCATCGGTCAGCAGCCAGGAGAGCAGCAGAAAAGTGCCGTTGGCGAAGAAAAAGCCGATAGGCGCGCCCAGTTGCGGGAATGATCCGTACAGCGCGCGTTTACGCGGCGGCGCGTTTTCCGTTGCCAGCAACGCCGCGCCACCCCACTCACCGCCCAGACCTAAACCCTGGCCAAAACGCGCCAGCGCCAGCAGCAACGGGGCGAAAATGCCGATAGTTTCATAGCCCGGCAGCAGGCCAATGACAACCGTTGAAATCCCCATGGTAAGCAGTGAAGCAACCAGCGTGACTTTACGGCCTACGCGATCGCCGAAATGGCCGAACACCGCGGAGCCGATTGGCCGGGCCACAAAAGCGATAGCGAAGGTGGCGAGGGACTGCAGCGTAGCCGCGGTCGGATCTCCCTGCGGGAAGAAAATATGGGGAAACACGATCACCGCGGCGGTCGCGTAGATATAGAAGTCGAAGAACTCAATGGCGGTACCAATGAGTGAGGCGACGACAACTTTATTGCGCGAGTTGACCGGGGTGTGTTCCTGTTCGTTGTCGAGTGTTGTGGCTGTTGCTTGCATAATATTTTCTTATTTTTGGCCGAACGAAAGGCCATATTACGCACAGCAAAAGCGATATTTCAATCTGTAACAAACCCTGCAATTGGTCAAAAAAAGAGCAAAAAGGGGATAATATTCAGGCTGAAGATTTCACTTCCATGAAATGCTTCACATAATTTAAAACTTGGATGATAAAACTGGTTTTTGGTTAAATAAAAGTTACGGGTTGGATTTATTCACTAAATCAGTAAGAACAGGCGGCATTATAATTGCCGGATGGCGCTGCGCTTATCCGGCCTACAAACTCACCCGTAGGCCGGATAAGACGCGTGCGTCGCCATCCGGCAATTGACAACTATTCCGGCGGTGGCTATTGCGTTTTCCCCGGCATCCGCGGGTCATCTTTGTATTCCGCCGTGGCTATCCAGGCGGCGCAAAACAGCGTCAGACGAGCGAAGAAGTAGAAGAACGCCATCAGTCCAAGCACGGAACCAAACGCTGCGCCTGACGGCGATTGCACCAGTGACGGCAGCGTGTAGGTCATGATCATTTTGATAACTTCAAACCCCAGCGCCGCGATAAATGTGCCGCGAATGAGTGCTTTCTTACGTGGTCGGTGACGCGGCAGTCGCCAGAAAATCCAGAAGAAAAGCAAATAGTTGGCGAAAATAGAGATGGTCAGGCCGATCAGGCGCCAGGCGGGCTTCAGCCATTCGATGCCGTCGAGATATAGCGCAGAGATAATCATCTGCTGGGCGGAACCGGCGATAGAAGTAATGGACAGAGTGACAATCAGCGCAATCAACAAACCAATCAATGAAACAAAATCGCGCAGGTATTTAACCCAAATTTTTTCCTGATCCTGCGGCGTACGCTCCCAGACATCTCGCGACTGGGCACGAATCGCTTCGCGCAGATTACCCATCCAGTTAATCCCGGAATAAAGGGCGATCCCAAGCCCGACCAGACCCACGGTGGTTCGCTGCTGAACGGCAGTGTTAATGGTGTTTTTTAACGTGGAGGCGAGCGTCGGGTCGCTGACGTTAAGCAGTATTTTGCTGAAGACATCCTGCAACAGCGTAGGGTGGGAGGCGAGAATAAAACCGGCGGCGGCAAATGACACCATCAGGATAGGGATCATCGACAGGAACGAGAAGTAGGTGATAGCGGCGCCAAACTGGTTTCCCATGCGGTCATTAAAACGCTCTGCGGCTCGAATCATATGGGCGATGACGGGCTGGCGTTGAATTTTATCGGCGAGGGTCAGGGCTGTTTGCAATGCCTGGTTGGTCGTACCGTTGGTTTCTGTTTTTTCACGCTCCTGGGTCTCAATTTTTGGGATCGGTGCGTGCTCAAGTTCCTGAATGGGGCGTTTTATCTCTTTTTCCTGCGTCATCAGGCCAGTATTCCTTGTTCTGTTCATTCTCAGGACAGTATAGCTTGTCAGTCCACATAATCTTTCATTACGCCGGTCAGCCATTCCATAAACAGATGAACCCGGCGGGAGAGGTTGCGGCGATGCGGATACAACAGAGAAACCGGCATCGGCTCGGCACGATACTGCCCTAACACCTCGACCAGCGTACCGGCGCGCAGGGCGTCGCGTACGCCGACGCGTGGCACCTGAATAATGCCCAGGCCGGCAAGGCACGCTGCATGATAGGTTTCCGTGCTGTTCACCGTCAGCATGCCGCCGGTTTTAACCCATTGAGTACCGTTGCCTGTCGCCACCTCGAAACCTTGTGCACGCGTTCCCAGGTTCACCGAGTAATGCACCACCGCATGCGAGGCTAAATCTTCCAGGCTTTCCGGGTAGCCAAAGCGGGCCAGATATTCTGGGCTGGCGCAGTTAATCTGCGTGAGTTTACCCAGCGGACGGGCAATCAGCCCTGAATCTTTCAGCGTACCTACGCGTACGACGCAGTCAAAACCTTCGCGGATCAAGTCCACCAGCCGATCGCTGCTGCTGAGTTCGAGTTCAAGTCCCGGATATTGATGCAAGAAGGCTGCCAGGCGAGGCATCACCAAATTTCTCGCGACGCCCACCGGCATATCCACGCGCAGCTTGCCGCTGATACTGGCCGAATCGTGATGGAATAGTCCATCAAGTTCATCCAGATTGCTTAGCAGATCTTTCGCGCGTTCATAATAGATCATGCCGTCTTGTGTGAGCTGGACGCGTCGGGTGGTGCGGTGCAACAGCTGCGTGCCCAGATGATTTTCCAGGGCCTGGATTTGTCGCGATACGCTACCTTTAGGTAGTCCAAGGGTGTCCGCCGCACGTGAAAAACTCTCCAGTTCTGCGACGCGGATGAACAACTGCATTGCGTGAATTTTATCCATTCTCATGCCCTATTGTTGTTCTGTATGAAACAGTAATGCGCAATCAGCGATATTTATTGTTTTTCTACCACCTAATAAGCTCTGTCTCAATCTTCACTACACATGAAATGAGGTTTCTTATGACGCAACGTATCGCATTGGTGACCGGCGGTGGTCGTGGACTCGGTAAAAACGCGGCGCTTAAGCTGGCAAGCAAAGGAATCGGTATCATCCTGACGTGGAACAGCAATGAAAAAGAAGCGCTGCAGGTTGTGGATGAAATTCGCCAATCTGGCGGTAAAGCAGCGGCATTACCGTTGAATGTCGGGGATATTTCAACATTCCCTCAGTTTATAAAACAGGTGCGGGAAACCTTACAGACCCAGTGGCAAAGCGACACCTTTGATTGTTTATTGAACAATGCCGGGATTGGTATTAACGCGCCGTATCCGGCGTTCACCGAAGCGCAATTTGATCAACTTTTGAATATCCATTTTAAAGGTCCTTTTTTCCTGACGCAGAACCTTTTACCGCTGATGAACAGAGGCGGCAGGATCCTCAATGTTTCAACCGGACTCGCGCGCTTTGCGCTGCCGGGTTACAGCGCATACGCGGCTATGAAAGGGGCGATGGAAGTGTTAACCCGTTATCAGGCCAAAGAGCTGGGGGAGCGCGGAATTACGGCCAATATTATTGCTCCCGGCGCGATAGAAACCGATTTTAGCGGTGGAAATGTGCGGGATAACGCGCAACTGAATGCATACATTGCTTCGCAAACAGCGTTGGGGCGCGTTGGTTTGCCGGATGATATCGGTGACGCGATTGCCGCGTTGCTCAGCGATGAGCTGGCGTGGATGACGGCGCAGCGTATTGAGGTCTCCGGCGGAATGTTCCTGTAACCCGTCGTGTCTTATTCAGCCAGATATTGGCTGAATAAGCATTTAATGCGATTTTTTATTTTGTAACATATTTGAATGATGGTTGGCATTCCTTATTTTTCGACAAAAATATAGACTGCATATAATTAATATTAATTAATATACATGAGCGTCAAAATATAAGAATTTACTTAATATGTTTCTCTGTTTTTGTTTCTTTGTGTGATTCTGTTGATTGAGCTGTAACTAATCATAATTTCTGCTTCTTTCTTCTACGACTATCGGTACAATGGCCCCCGCCAAATGGTGACTTCTTATTTTACCCTATGGGTAATACCCTTCCGCGCGCTAAGGCTAATATCTTATTCAGACGGAGATAAATAATGCAGTTAATAATGTTTGACAGGCAGTCAATATTTATTCATGGAATGAATGTAAGTTTACAGCAACGTATTCCAGGAGTGGATGTTCAGGGTGTCAGTCAGACAGATGACCTGTGGCAGAAGCTGGAAGACAACCCTGATGCAATGGTAATGCTGGATGGCGATCTTGATGCTGAGTTCTGCCGCAGCTTGCTGCAACAGATCGCGCAACGCTATTCGGCGGTAAAAGTGCTGGTAACAGCAACGGATTGCCGGAAAAGATGGCTACAGGAGGTCACGCATTTAAACGTGCTGGCCATTGTTCCACGTGACTCTGACGCGGAAACCTTCACACTGGCGCTCAATAGTGTCGCGATGGGCATGATGTTTATCCCCAGAGACTGTATTACAGTGACTGAGAGTAGCCGCCAAAATATAAGATCGCTCAGTGCGCGTCAGCGAGAAATTCTGACTATGCTGGCCGCGGGCGAGTCGAATAAACAAATTGGCCGACTGTTAAATATCAGTACCGGAACGGTAAAAGCCCATCTTGAGTCGCTTTACCAGCGTCTGGAGGTAAAAAATCGTACGCAGGCGGCAATGATGTTAAACGACGCTATTTAATTGACGTAAATTTCACAGTCAGAAAATTTCTGACTGTGAAATAGCTTAAGGCCAAATTTCTGTCATGTTAAATCGGGTTATTCCCACGCTGAATATCCACGCAATTAACGTCTCTTGTTGAAACCGATCTTTTATTTGCGGTTTTTTTTCATATAGTAACGCCTCACAGAGATGCAGATCGGCGAGCAGAAGTGCTTCTGCCTGCATTAGCGTAATTGGGGTATCAAAGGTTTCGTCTGCGGCAATTTCATGCCCGTAACCTATCACCCAAATTCCATGTTTATCCTGATACTTTTCCAGCGACAGGCCTTGCCATTGCTTAATAAATGCGACACAGGCGGGTGTGAAGTGCGTTGAACGGAGCGGCATAATACTCTCTGAGTAAAGAGATATATTTTAAGAAATCCACTCCGTTACGCCAGTTGCCATGTAGCCAGTTTTTACAGCAAAACGCCTTATGGCATTGGCGGCTGATATTCACGTTTTAACAGGCCGAAAAGCCAGTCATCGCGCCAGGTTTGTTGTAGCCAATAGCTTTCCCGCAGCGTACCTTCGTGAATGAACCCAATCTTTTCCAGCAGACGTCTTGAGGCTTCGTTTCCTGCGGTGACGCAGGCCGTCAGCCGGCGGAGTCCGCCGTGGGTAAATGCGTAATCGCAAACGGCATGCAGGGATTCAGTGCCATAACCTTTACCCTGTGCCTCGGGAGTAAGCAAAAAACCGACCTCGGCACATTCATTGTTATCATGAATATATCCAGTCACCCCCAGCGGCGTTCCCGATGCCTTATCGCACAGCACCAGGCAAAGCCAGTGCGGGCTGCCGGGGGACCACTCTGGTAAGCGTGAATGAAAGGCTGCCTGTATCTCTTGTTCTGTGCGCGTATCAGCGACAAAGCGCATCACATCAGCGTTCTGCTGTAACGTTAAAAAGAACGCCCAATCTTCAATATTCAATGGACGACAGATCAGGCGCGATGTTTTCAATACGGGCACGGACATATCTCCGGAATAATTTTCCATGATTGTGCGGAAGTCACTGTAAAACAGATTTATTTGCTATATGAATGTGTTTTAGTCTACGTCGATACACATCTGCTTTTATAGAAAATAACGACATACCATTGTGAGGCCGCACGTTTTGGGTCCTGTTAGGGAAGATGATGACCAATAGCGCATTACAAGCGACATGTACACCCTTTGAACGTTGTCTGGCGATCATCCGTCAGGCATCGGTAGAAATATTGCTGCTGTTAGGCGTGCATGTCGCAGAGGGTAAAGAGCCGCGATGGTTCCTTGAGCAGCTTGACCAGGCCAGATTGAATCTGGGCGGCTGGGGAGCTGTCGCCAGACGTTTGCAGATGAATGATGCGCAATTGAGCCAGTTCACTCTGCGGCTGCGTCATCTGCAGCAGAGCGTGCCGCAGTATGAAAATGGCCAGGACGTCAGTGAAAACCAGCTGATTTCTGCGCTACGCTTCGTGGCGTCTCTGGAACAATTGCGTCAGCAACAGCCCATACTGAAGTATGAAACTGAGATTGAACGTGCAGAGCCGGAAGCACAGATCCACGCGCAGCGTCAGCTTCGTGCCATAGAATTAACGCTCAAATCGCTTATCGCCCGGGTATGGCCGGATCAACATCCACTCAACAGCTTCCTGAAACAGCACTTCGGTGGGGAACGCCTGCGCCGTTGGTTAAAACTGGGTGACAGTCGGGATGCGCTGGACGGCATGATGTTTAGCGAGCTGGCGCTTATGGTCGTGGATAAGAAATTGTTTGTACGCCACTTTACCCAGATTTTTAACGACACCTCGGTGCTGACGTTGTTTGTCGAACCACGTCTTACGTTGCGTATGTTTCTGGATGATTGCCGGCTGGCCCGCAACGGCGTCATCGCGCAGCAGCCGCTGACCTCAGTACAACTGATGCTGTTGGATTGTCAGTACCGACAGATTACTCACCCTGTACAACGGGCATTTGCAGAAAGGCGTACGCGTGTTAATCCCGCGTCATATCTGGAGTCTGATGAGACGACCGTCCGCCAGTTCTGGGAAATGGCAAAGCAAAAGGATGAGCAGGCGGGGGGCGACAAACAGGAAATCGCCGACAGTATTGATCCGCCGGAGAAGCGAGCAAAGCGCACCGCGGAGGAGCGTGAACAGCTGATTTCAGGCATGTTGTGGGTCGCGGTCGGCGTGATGGTGCTGGTGATTTCGCTGGGTGCGTTCTGGTTATTCACTTCGCCAGCGCCACAGGCGTCATCCGGACAATCCGTTGAAATCGTGCAGGAGGAACCGCGCCGTGATGCACCTTCCGCACGGGAATCTGTGACCCGAATGGGTATCACCTGGGATGCCTTTAACATGCGCGCGGCTATCGATCGCAACGATACCCGCGTGACGTCACTGTTTCTGCAGGGCGGGATGGACTGGAAGCTGGCGTGGACGGAACAAGCATTCGCTGCGGGCAATACCGAGGTGTTGAGACTGCTGCTACGTTATCCTGCGCAGATGAACGAGAGCAAACCTTGCAGACAGTTTATGAGTACGCTCAGTCATGCCATGTCGAATGGGGCGTCACTCACTTCCTTGCACAAAAGCTACCTGCAAAGTTTTTGTTCGGTTCCGGCGGTTATCGCACGTCAACACTATGATCTTGAGCAGGCTCAGCTCCGCGCTCGCGCAGAACCCAGCCCGGAGAACAAGAAGTGGCAAAAAATTCATACTGAACTCTACGATGCGATTAACTAACGGCCTGAGGAGTCAGGCCGTCAGCGGCTAAGGTTCGCCATACAGCCCGATGAGTCGGCGCACCACGCCGTTTGTCCAGCCAAAGCCGTCCTGCAGCGGATATTCCCCGCCGCCGCCTTCTCGCGGCATGCCGTCGGCAATATGGTATTTTTCGATAAGCTTGTGGTGTTCCTGGTAAAAGAGATTCACCGTTTTCAACCAGTTACGGGCAATTTCATCCCCGAGATGGTCGTCGCCATACAATTTGAAACCTTGAATAGCCATCCATTGCAGCGGCGCCCAGCCGTTGGGTTTATCCCACTGCTCACCGGTTTCATGTTCTGTGGCTAAAATACCCCCTGGCGTTAGCAGGCGGCTGCGTACCGCATTGGCCAGCCGGTCGGCTTGTTCATGCGTTGCCATGCCGACATACAGCGGTACGATACTGGCGGCAGAGAAGAGGGCCATTTGTTCACGTCGCCAGTCATAATCGCGATAGCAGCCGTTTTCATCATCCCATAAGTAGCGATTCACCGCATCGCGGCGGTCATTGGCTTTCTGGCGAAACAGCGCTTCAGCTTCTTTGTCACCTTTCAGCGCCGAAATATTGGCGATGGCGCTCTCCAGCTTGTAGAGGAACGCGTTCAGATCAATTGGGATGAATTGTGTCGTGCGTATGCTGGCAAGGCGGCCTGCATCGCGTAGCCAGCGTGAGGAGTAATCCCATCCCGATGCCGCGCCTGCACGCAAATCGCGATACACCTCATTGGGCGGTCGACCTGAATGCTTGGCGGTCTCGACGTCTTCAAGCCACGATTCATCGCGCGGCGTATCACGATCGTCCCAATAGCGGTTGAGCAAGGATCCGTCCGACATTCTGATTACGTGGCGGTAGGCCTGGTTGAGCACCAGCGAATCGGCGCCATCCATCCAGAACGCGTACTCCATTTTTAGATGATCAAGATAACGGCGCGCGCCACGTACGCCATCCTCTTCAAACAGTTCCACCATCAGCGCAAAGACCGGCGGCTGCGAGCGGCTCAGGTAGTACGTTCGATTACCGTTTGGGATGTGACCATAATTTTCGATCATCCAGGCAAAGTTATCCGCCATACATTTCAGCAGATCTTCGCGCCCGCTCTCTGCCAGACCCAGCATGGTGAAATAGGAATCCCAGTAGTAGGTTTCGCTAAAACGTCCGCCAGGCACAATATATGACTGCGGTAACGGCAGCAACGAGGACCAGGGAATGTGGTCCTGCGGTTCGCGCGTCAGCACTGGCCACAATTGATCGATATGCTCTTTCAGCGAATTTGCCGGATCAGAAACGTATTCGCTGGAGGGCGTTTCCGGGAGCCAGAAATGGTTCTCAACAAAGCGCTTCAGGTCAAAGTCCCGATGGCGTTTGACCTTGCGATAACGGATCAAAATGTCCAGCGGGTCCATTTTGGGTGCACAGTCGGGGAAGGTTTTGCTATCGGCAAACAGTTTCGACGACTGGACATGTTCGAACAGCTCAAGGTAACGATCGGCCGGGGTTAACGCATCTGAGGCGGGCAGCCCTTCAATCATCTCCGGCTCAGGCTCTGCCTCAATCATTTCATCCAGCTTTAACTCGCACGGATCCATTTCATAAAGCAGATCGATGTCGATCGTCAGTTCTTCAGAAGGGGCGTGGGGTAGTTTCTGGTTGAGCATAATGAGAAAGACCTCCGATGGACGTTGAAATAGTAAGGCTGTTGCCCGGTCGTCAGTTAAGCGTAGACATTCGCTTCGGTATTGGCTGAGTAAAGCGTGCGGTTGATCACGTTTTAGTGTTGAGCATTATTTAAAAAATTAAACTATCCCAATGATAATAATGAATAATTCAGAATCGTGCGCGACCTGAAGATATTCCATTTTCAGAACATTCGATTGCAACGAGGTGTGAACGAAACCTGCTAATGGCTTAACGCTATAATAGGCACAGGCTATTCTATTGATAGTTCTCCTCCATGTAATTGCTTGATACTTATCAAAATAGTAATCCCCTCATTTCCTATGATGGTCAAGTCTGACAAAGACTGTGCATTAATTATTCTAATTTTTCTGGGTCACAATAACTCACAACGGTGAGGGTAAAAATAATGAAAATCATTACCCGTCTTACCGCGATTGCCATAGCTGGCATCGTGATTTGTTATTTTGGATTATCCGGTTATGTGTGGTATCACGATAATCAACGGAGCAAACAGGCTGATGTTCAGGCCTCTTCGCTGGAAGCAAATAATAAAGTTTTAGGATTCTTGCGCGAAAAAGGATGTGATTATTGTCACACCCCTTCGGCTGAATTACCTTTCTATTCTTCTTTTCCTGTCGCTAAGCAGTTGATGAATTACGACATTCAACTGGGATATAAATCCTTTAATCTTGAGGCCGTTCGTGCGGCGCTGGTCGCGGATAAACCCGTTTCGCAAAGCGACCTGAATAAAATTGAATGGGTGATGCAGTACGAAACCATGCCGCCGACGCGTTATACCGCGCTGCACTGGGCCGGTAAGGTGAGCGATGCGGAGCGCAAAGACATTCTGGGCTGGGTCGCCAAACAGCGTGAGCAGTATTACGCCAGTAAAGATACCGCCGCGCAGCATCGTAATGAACCCGTACAGCCAATACCAGAAAGCATCCCGACTGATGCCCGGAAGGTGGCGCTTGGCTTTACGCTTTATCACGATCCGCGTATTTCCGGCGACAGCACGATCTCTTGCGCGCACTGTCATGCCCTGAATGCGGGTGGTGTGGATGGCCGGAAAACGTCAATTGGCGTAGGCGGAGCGGTCGGGCCGATCAACGCGCCAACGGTGTTTAACTCAGTCTTTAACGTGGAACAGTTCTGGGATGGCCGTGCGCCGACATTACAGGCGCAGGCAGGTGGTCCGCCGTTGAACCCGATTGAAATGGCATCTAAATCCTGGGATGAAATTATCCAGAAGCTGGATAAAGATCCGCTCTTGAAGCAAGAATTTATTGCGGTTTATCCACAGGGATTCAGCGGAGATAATATTACCGATGCGATTGCTGAATTTGAGAAAACGCTGATCACGCCAAATTCACCGTTTGATAAGTGGTTACGTGGTGATGAGGAAGCGTTAACGGCTCAGCAAAAACATGGCTATCAGTTGTTTAAGGAAAATAAGTGCGCGACCTGTCATGGCGGTATTATTTTAGGCGGACGCTCATTTGAACCATTAGGTTTGAAAAAGGACTTTAATTTCGGCGAAGTCACTGCCGCAGATATTGGCCGGATGAACGTTACCAATGAGCTACGTGACAAGCTACGTCAGAAAGTCCCTGGATTACGTAACGTTGCGCTGACTGCGCCTTATTTCCATCGCGGTGATGTGCCTACGCTCGATGGTGCGGTCAAACTGATGCTGCGTTATCAGGTGGGTAAGGAACTGCCGCAGGAAGATATCGACGATATCGTGGCGTTCCTCGAAAGTTTGAACGGGGTTTATACGCCGTATATGCAGAACCATCAGTAATTTCAATATGATAAATCGGCCACCAGATTGATTTTGTGGCCGATTTTCTTTTTTTATGCCAGCAAATGTCAGGTAAATAGTTATAATACATGTCATGGTATTCTAATAATACAAAAGGATACAAATGATGGAGCAACCTGACAGCAATAGCGCAAAACCTCTCTATAAACAGCTTGAGGCATCCTTGAAAGAGGCGATTTTGCGCGGTGAATACAAGCCCGGTCAGCAGATCCCCACAGAAAATGAACTCAGTAGCCAGTGGCAGGTTAGTCGTGTAACGGTGCGTAAAGCTCTGGATGCTCTAACGCGTGAAAATCTTCTGACGCGTGTTTCTGGCAAGGGAACGTTTGTCAGCAATGAAAAATTTCAGCGCAGCATGACCGGGATTATGAGCTTTAGCGAGTTGTGTCAGTCCCAGGGGCGGCGGCCTGGCTCCCGAACTATCAAATCGGTTTTTGAATCGGTGGATAACGAGACTAGCGCCTCGCTGGGAATGGCTGAAAAAGAGAAAGCGGTAGTCATTGAACGTATTCGTTATGCTGACGATATTCCCGTTTCGCTGGAAACCATCCAGTTACCTCCTCGTTTTGCCTTTCTGCTGCAAGAGGACCTCAATAATCATTCGTTATACGCTTGCTTACGTGAAAAATATGGGCTGTGGTTTACCCATTCGCGCAAAATGATTGAGCTAGTGTATGCAAGCTTTGAGGTTGCTCACTATCTTGGGGTGAGTGAAAATTATCCTCTGATTTTAATTAAGAGTGAAATGATTGATAACAAAGGAGAATTATCTTGTGTGTCTCGTCAGTTGATCGTTGGCGACAAGATTCGATTCACCGTATAGGTCCTCCTCTTACATCTTTGATACTGGCTAAAATCGGGATCCGTGTCGCGGATCCCGATTTTTTATGGTTCTTACGTTGATCAAATGTCTTTAAATGTATTATAAAAAAACCAATACATTAAGAGTCATTTTGTAGGCGATATCCGCCTGTATGATTGATTGAACCAGAGGGAACCATAATGAGCATTAAAGAAATTGTGAACGATATTGTGGCCAGTCAGGCGGAAAAAGGGGGGACTAAACATGTTTACTATGTTGCCTGTGGTGGGTCTTATGCCGCGTTCTACCCGGCAAAAGCATTCTTAGAAAAAGAGTCAAAAACGCTGAGCGTGGGCCTTTACAACAGTGGGGAATTTATCAGTAACCCGCCTGTTGCGCTGGGTGAAAATGCCGTCGTTGTTGTTGCTTCGCATAAAGGCAATACCCCTGAAACCACGAAGGCGGCAGAAATTGCACGCCTGCATGGCGCGACCGTTATTGGGCTTACCTGGGTTATGGATTCACCTTTGGTTGCGCATTGTGATTATGTTGAGACCTATACCTTCGGCGAGGGAAAAGATGTCGCTGAAGAGAAGACGATACAATGTTTGCTTACCGCGGTAGAGCTTCTTCAGCAAACAGAAGGCTATGTTCACTATGACGATTTCCTGGATGGCGTCAGTAAAATTAACCGTATTGTATATCGTGCTTGCGAGCATGTGGCTGAACGGGCACAAGCATTTGCTCAAGAATATAAAGACGATAAAGTTATTTATACTGTTGCCAGTGGGGCGGGCTATGGCGCGTCATATTTACAAAGTATCTGCATATTTATGGAAATGCAGTGGATTCATTCAGCCTGTATTCACAGCGGTGAATTCTTCCACGGACCGTTCGAAATTACGGATGCTAATACACCATTTTTCGTACAGCTTTCTGAAGGTAGTACCCGCCCGGTCGATGAGCGTGCATTAGATTTTCTGAAAAAATATGGTCAGCGAATTGAAGTGATAGACGCGAAAGAGTTAGGGTTGTCGACTATCAAAACTACGGTTATTGATTACTTTAACCATTCTCTCTTCAATAATGTTTACCCTGTCTACAACCGAGCGCTTGCTGAAGCTCGCCAGCATCCGCTCACTACACGTCGTTATATGTGGAAAGTAGCATACTGATTACTAAAGGATTAAGTAAAAGCAGGGACGCTTTTTAAGATTTTATAGAGCAGGGTATTATTATGAGTATTCGCGTAATAGGTATAGGTGACAATGTCGTCGATAAATACCTTCATTCTGGAATGATGTATCCAGGTGGCAATGCCTTAAATTTTTCTGTCTACGCAAAGCAAGCCGGTGCTTCAAGCGCCTTCATGGGGGCGTTTGGGAATGATGACGCGGCAAAACATATACAAGATGTATTGCATAAGTTACAGATAGATATTACCCATAGTCGACATTATGAGGGGGAGAACGGTTACGCCTGTATTCGCCTCAATAATGGCGATCGTGAGTTTGTCACCAGTAATAAAAATGGTGTTTTACGCGAGCATCCCTTCATGCTGACGGTGGATGATCTGCGATACATTGCCAGTTTTGACTTAGTTCACACCAGTATTAATGGTTATCTGGAAAGTGAGCTGGAAAAAATAAAACAGAAAAATATCATGATATCATTCGATTTTTCTGGACGTGGCACCGATGATTATTTCGCAAGAGTATGCCCATGGGTAGATTATGGCTTCATTTCCTGTAGTGGCATCTCACCAGATGAAACCAAAGAAAAAATAAATAAGCTTTACCAATACGGTTGTCGACATATTATTGCAACCTGCGGGCATGAACGTGTTTATTATTTTTCCGCTGGTGGTTTTCTTGACTGGACGCCGAAATATATTGAGCCAGTAGATACCCTGGGGGCAGGTGATGCGTTTTTAACCGGATTTATGCTCTCCATTATCCAATCAGGTACAGCTGAGCCCGATCGAGAAAGGGTGCTGTGCGCCATGCAGGCTGGTGGTAAATCTGCAGCGAATGTTTTGTCTGATTACGGTGCATTCGGTTTTGGTAAACCGTATTAACCCTGTTAACGCTGTTCCACTCATGTAACCCAACATTCACTCCAGATAAGCCAGGAGGAAGTATGTTTTGGACGGAATTGTGTTTTATTCTTTTAGCCTTAATGGTTGGCGCCAGGATTGGCGGTGTGTTTTTAGGCATGGTCGGTGGACTCGGTGTTGGCGTCATGGTATTTGTTTTTGGCCTGACCCCATCAACGCCACCGATTGACGTTATTCTTATTATTCTTTCGGTTGTTTTAGCTGCCTCGTCATTACAAGCCGCCGGTGGTCTGGATTTACTGGTTAAACTGGCAGAGAAAATTCTGCGCCGTCATCCTCGTTATATTACGCTGCTGGCGCCTTTTATTTGCTATATCTTCACTTTTATGTCCGGAACGGGGCATGTGGTTTATAGTTTATTACCGGTTATTTCTGAAGTCGCTCGTGATTCGGGGATCCGTCCTGAGCGGCCATTATCCATTTCTGTTATTGCATCGCAGCAGGCTATCACAGCCAGTCCAATATCGGCGGCGATGGCGGCAATGATTGGTTTAATGGCCCCATTAGGGATATCCATTTCTACAATTATGATGATCTGTGTTCCCGCTACGTTAGTGGGTGTCGCGATGGGGGCCTTAGCGACCTTTAATAAAGGCAAAGAGCTAAAAGATGACCCAGAGTATCAACGCAGGCTTGCGGAGGGTTTAATAAAGCCTGCTCAGAAACAACACGATAAAACTGAAGTTACCTTTCGCGCTAAGCTCTCTGTCGTACTGTTTTTGATGAGTGCCGTGGTGATTGTGCTCTTAGGGATTATTCCTCAATTACGACCGGTAGTGGAAACGGCAAAAGGGCTGCAACCGTTATCGATGTCGGCAGCGATCCAGATAACAATGCTCTCTTTTGCCTGTCTGATAGTCTTGATATGCCGACCTCCGGTGGACCAAATTATCAGCGGGACTGTGTTTCGCGCGGGGGCACTGGCGATTGTCTGCGCCTTTGGCCTTGCCTGGATGAGCGAAACCTTCGTCAATGGGCATATTGATCTGATTAAGGCAGAGGTTCAGACGCTATTACAGCAACATACCTGGTTAATTGCCATCATGATGTTTTTTGTCTCTGCGATGGTCAGTAGCCAGGCGGCAACAACGCTCATTCTTCTACCGTTGGGGCTGGCATTAGGCTTACCTGCATATGCGCTCATTGGTGCATGGCCTGCGGTGAATGGATATTTCTTCATTCCGGTGGCGGGTCAATGTCTGGCTGCGCTTGCTTTTGATGACACGGGAACTACGCGCATAGGCAAATATGTATTTAACCATAGTTTTATGCGGCCTGGTTTAGTGAATGTTATTGTTGCTGTCGTCGTTGGCCTTATTATCGGAAAAATAATCCTGGCTTGATTTTTTTTGAAGCATTTCCTGTATCCCTAATTAATTAAATTCAGAGGATGAAAATGAATATTAAAATATTCATCGCGGCGGCGATGTTATTTATCAGCTCAAACGTTTTTAGTGCGATAACGCAAC
This sequence comes from Citrobacter sp. wls708, assembly GCF_005281255.1. NCBI lineage: Bacteria > Pseudomonadati > Pseudomonadota > Gammaproteobacteria > Enterobacterales > Enterobacteriaceae > Citrobacter > Citrobacter sp. wls708. Next base: position 179,795 of record NZ_SZXE01000018.1, on the reverse strand, counting down.
CTCACATAATAATTCTGGCGACGGGAGGAACCATCGCTGGTACCGCTGAAAATAACACCCAAACATCGGAATATAAATCTGGTGAAATAGGTGTTCAGACATTAATTAAAGCGGTGCCTGAAATTAATAAGATTGCCAGTGTTGATGGTCAGCAAATATCTAATATCGGCAGCGAAAACATGACCAGTGACATTATTTTAAAGCTATCTAAGCAGGTGAATGCGCTGCTCGCGCGTGATGACGTTGACGGTATCGTTATTACCCACGGAACCGACACGCTTGATGAAACGGCCTACTTTCTCAATCTGACGGTTAAGAGCGATAAACCCGTGGTGTTCACTGCGGCGATGAGACCCGCGACGGCCATTAGCGCAGACGGTGCAATGAATCTGCTGGAAGCGGTCACGGTGGCCGCCGATCCGAATGCAAGGGGTCGGGGGGTTATGGTGGTTTTAAATGATCGCATAGGTTCTGCAAGGTTTGTGACCAAGACAAACGCGACCACGCTGGATACCTTCAAAGCCCCTGAGCAGGGGTATTTAGGGGTTATCGTCAATGGCAAACCAGAGTTTGAAACTCGCATTGAAAAGACGCATACCCTGCGTTCCGTTTTTGATGTAAGAAATCTTAAAAAGCTGCCGCAGGTAGCGATTATTTATGGTTACCAGGACGATCCTGAATATATGTATGATGCTGCAATTGCGCATCATGTAGATGGGATTGTCTATGCCGGAACCGGTGCCGGGTCGGTTTCTGTCAGAAGTGAAGCTGGAATTAAAAAAGCAGAGAAAGCGGGAATCATTGTGGTGCGTGCATCCCGAACGGGTAACGGCATTGTTCCACAGGATAAAGGGCAGCCGGGATTGGTGTCTGATTCATTAAATCCTGCGAAAGCCCGGGTTTTGCTGATGACAGCCCTGACAAAAACGAAAAATCCTGAGCTCATTCAGCATTATTTTAATACCTACTAAGATCGGTTGTTTAACGCGCTCGTTTGTATGCAAAATGGGCGCGTTTCCTCCCATCCGGATATTTTGTTACCTCTGCTCGCCCACGAATATTTCCCACAATTCTTCTACCGCTCTGGACATTCTGCCCGCAGGCCGAAACAGTCGGATATCAATGGGTATCCATAATCCGCTCTTTTGTGGGGCCGCCGCGGCAATCGTCCCGGCCTGAATATCCGGAGCCGCCAGACTTTCCGGCAGCCAGGCAATGCCGTCCCCGGCTTTAACCATCGCCAGCAGCGTGGCGGCCAGATCGGCGGTGAAGGCGATGTCCATACCGCGTCGGGCATGATTCACCGGTGACGTGTTCGAGAGGATCCTCCCCAGACCGGATTCTGCAGAGAAGGAGAGGAACGGAAATTTTTTGCCCCCCGTAGCCTGCCAGAGCGGCTGATGAGAGCCGGGATCACATTTGGAGTAGGGTAATAACGTTTCTTGTCCAAGGCGAACGCTGAGATATTTCGTCTGATCAAGATTGATGTGCATGTGAGGGTGGTAATAACACAGCAGAAACTGCGCATCCCCATTTTCAATCATCCTTTCACAGGCGCTGAGCGTGTCTGACAGCAGGCGAAATGAGCCGAAAAGGGCGATTTTTTCGTTATTACGCATCAGCGCCGGAAAAAATGAGAACGACAGGGAGTGCGTTGCGGAGAAAATAACATCCGGTCGTGTATTTCCCGCCGCTTCAATGGTTTCATTTCTCAGGGTATATAGCGCCCGGATCAGTTCGGGCACTTGAGCGACGAAAACTTCCCCCGCACGGGTCAGGCTAACGCCACGGCGGTTACGCTCAAAAATCGGCGTTCCCAGCCACTCTTCCAGCGAGACAATGCGCCGACTGAATGCGGGCTGCGTCACATATCGGGAAGCGGCTGCGCGGGAGAAATTGAGTGACTGCGCCAGCGCAACGCAGTCTTCAAGCCAGGTGAGTTCCAGGTGATGCCGATTTTGCATTACAGCCAGCCTCTTTGGCATTAGATCAGTAAATGAGCACTGCTTAAGATGGAGAAATACAGGACGATGGCGTCCTTAAATGCTGCCTGGATGCATTATGCCAATAATAAACCGGCATGAGTTATCACTTTTTACAGGCGTGTAAGTGCGAGCATAACTGACTAAGAACCCGCCGGAGAAAACATGCGTATCCTCGATGTTGTAGAAATTACCAAACCCATCGCTTCCCCTATTCGTAACGCCTATATCGATTTCAGCAAGATGACGACCAGTCTGGTGGCCGTTGTGACTGACGTTGAGATAGAGGGTCGTCGCGTGGTGGGATACGGATTTAACTCTAATGGTCGTTACGGCCAGGGGGGATTGATCCGCGAACGCTTCCGTAACCGCATTCTGGACGCTGACCCGGAAAGTCTGCTGAATGCCGAAGGCGATAACCTGGATCCGCATAAAATCTGGGACGTCATGATGAGTAATGAAAAGCCGGGGGGCCATGGTGAGCGCTCGGTGGCTGTTGGTACGCTGGATATGGCTATCTGGGATGCGGTTGCCAAAATTGCCAACAAGCCGTTGTTCCGTCTGCTGGCTGAGATGAAGGGCGTTGAGGCGAATCCACGCGTCTTTGTCTACGCGGCGGGGGGTTACTATTATCCGGGTAAAGACCTGAGTGCGCTGCGTCAGGAAATGCGAGGCTATCTGAACCGCGGCTACAACGTAGTTAAAATGAAAATCGGCGGCGCATCGTTGGAAGAGGACCGTCGCCGTATCGAAGCGGTATTGGCTGAAATTGGCGACGAAGCGCGTCTTGCCGTCGATGCCAATGGCCGCTTTGATCTGGAAACCAGTATTGCCTATGCCAAAATGCTACGGGATTATCCATTGTTTTGGTACGAAGAAGCCGGCGACCCGCTGGATTATTCTCTCCAGGCCGCGCTGTCAGAATTTTACCCAGGCGCGATGGCGACAGGTGAAAACCTCTTTTCTCATCAGGATGCGCGCAACCTGCTGCGCTACGGCGGCATGCGCCCGGATCGCGACTACCTGCAATTTGACTGTGCGCTTTCCTACGGTCTGGTCGAATATCTGCGTACCCTGGACGTACTGGCGCAGTTTGGCTGGTCTCCATCACGCTGCATACCGCATGGCGGTCACCAGATGTCGCTGAACATTGCGGCGGGTCTTGGCCTTGGTGGGAATGAAAGTTACCCGGATCTGTTTCAGCCGTACGGCGGTTTCCCGGATTCAGTTAAGGTGGAAGAGGGTCATATCGTCATGCCAGAACTGCCGGGCATCGGTTTTGAAGGGAAATCTGATCTGATTAAAGAGATGCGTGCGTTGGCCGAATAGCGCGGGCGGAGGTGACATAACACCCCCTCCGGTTGCCGGAGGGGGGTGACTTGAGCGTGTAGTGAATAGCGTCTACACCTGTGCGATTAGCGCATGGTCACAAACTCTTCTGCCGCCGTTGGGTGAATCGCAACGGTGTTATCGAAGTCTTTCTTCGTCGCGCCCATTTTCAGCGCCACCGCGAAGCCTTGCAGCATTTCGTCCATGCCAAAACCGATGCCGTGAATACCAACAATCTTCTCTTCCGGACCCACGCAAACCAGCTTCATGCGGCACGGCTGGCGGTGTGAAGTCACGGCAGTGTACATCGCGGTAAACGAGGATTTATACACTTTCACCTGATCATCGCCGTGCTGTTCGCGCGCCTGCTGCTCGGTCAGGCCGACGGTGCCAATCGGCGGGTGGCTGAAGACCACGGTCGGGATGTTGCTGTAGTCCAGATGCTCGTCCGGCTTGTTGTTAAACAGGCGCTCGGACAGGCGACGACCCGCGGCAACGGCAACCGGCGTCAGCTCAACGGCGCCGGTGTTGTCGCCAACGGCATAAATCCCCGGCACGCTGGTATTCTGGTATTTATCAACGACGATGTAGCCTTTTTCGTTGGTTTTCACGCCAGTTGCTGCCAGGTTGAAGTTGTCGGTGGCCGGTTCACGACCAATTGCCCAAATCAGGCAATCTACCGTTTCGCTACGGCCATCTTCCAGTTGCAGAGTCAGGCTGCCGTCCGCGTTTTTCACCACCGCTTTCGGAATCGCGTGCGTATGCAGGGTCGGACCTTCGGTGTTCATCACCTCGACCAGCGTCTCGACGATCATCGGATCGAAGCTGCGCAGCGGCGCGTGTTTACGCACGAACAGGTGAGTTTCTGCGCCCAGGCCGTTAATCACGCCCGCCAGTTCAACGGCGATGTAGCCTGCGCCAACAACGGCTACACGTTTTGGCAGCGCTGGCAGCTCAAAGAAGCCATCGGAGTCGATACCGTATTCCACACCCGGAATGTTCGGATGGCTCGGACGACCGCCGGTGGCGATCAAAATATGATCGGCAGTAATGGTTTCACCGTTCACTTCAATGGTTTTAGCGTCCACGAAGCGGGCAAAACCTTTAATGACATCGACGTTATTTTTACCCAGCACGTTGTCGTACGAGGTATGAATGCGATCGATATAGGCGGTACGGCTGGCGATCAGTTTATCCCAGTCGAACTTATTGATGGTGGTGTCGAAACCGTAATCCGGGCCGTACATATGAATCGCTTCACGGATTTGTGCGGCATGCCACATCACTTTCTTCGGTACGCAGCCAACGTTAACGCAGGTGCCGCCTAGCTCTTTGGCTTCAATCAGCGCGCATTTCTGGCCGTACATTGCCGCACGGTTAATGGAGGCAATACCACCGCTGCCGCCGCCAATAGCGATGTAATCATAGTGCTTGGTCATGACCGCTCCTTCATGTTCATGGTAGGGCGGAGAGGCGTTACGCCATCCGCCAAAATATTCGCGATTGTATACCTGATATTAAAAGGTTCCACCGATGGCTGCGATTACTCCGGCACGATCCAGCTTACGGAAGTGTGCCCGGTTCCTGCCGGAACCAGCTTGCTATGCAGCCACGGCAGGACGCTGTTCATCTGCTGTTCCAGCTTCCACGGCGGGTTAATCACAATCATGCCGGACGCCGTCATGCCGCGCTGATCGCTGTCCGGGCGCACCGCCAGCTCAATTTGCAGAATTTTGCGGATACCGGTGTCTTCCAGATCGTGGATCATGCGCTTGATTTGCTGGCGCAGGACCACCGGATACCACAGCGCATAGGTGCCGGTTGCAAAACGCTTGTAGCCTTCGTTAATGCCGGTGACCACCGCCTGATAGTCGGTTTTAATTTCGTATGGTGGATCGATAAGGATCAGCCCACGACGGGAAGCCGGCGGTAATTTTGCTTTTAGCTGCTGATAACCGTCAGCCTTGGCCACACGTGCGCGTTCATCTTTCTGAAATTCGCCGCGCAGCAAAGGAAAGTCGCTTGGGTGCAGCTCGGTTAATTGCAGGCTGTCCTGTTCGCGCAGCAACTGACGAGCAATTAACGGAGAGCCCGGGTAGTAGCGCAACTGGCCGCTACGGTTGAAATGCTGCACCACGGAAATATAGGGTTCAAGTTCGGCAGGCAAATCGTCCTGCTGCCAGATACGGGCGATACCTTCCAGGTATTCACCGGTACGTTCGGCATGCTCACTGCTCAGCTGATAACGGCCAGCGCCAGCGTGGGTGTCCAGATAGAGAAACGGTTTTTCTTTCTCTTTGAGTGATTCAATGATCAGGCTCTGAACGGTGTGTTTAAGGACGTCGGCGTGGTTGCCTGCGTGATAACTGTGGCGATAACTGAGCATGGGTAATGAAATTCCGCTGAAATGACGATTTGCCACAGTTTACAGCAGATCGGCACAGATTACCCGTAGGCCCGGTAAGCGCAGCGCCACCGGGCGTCTTTCCGTCACGGTTAGCATTGAAATCCTCTACACTTAACCCCATTGTACAAATTAATATGCACAGCGCCGGATACGCGCTTCATTCACTCTTTTCAACAGGACCGCGCTAATGACCAATCCATTGCTGACTCCCTTCGAACTGCCGCCATTTTCTAAAATTCAGCCCGAACATGTTGTGCCTGCCGTTACTAAGGCGCTGAACGATTGTCGCGAAAACGTTGAGCGAGTCGTTGCGCAGGGCGCGCCGTACACCTGGGAAAATCTCTGCCAGAGGCTTGCGGAAGTGGACGATGTGCTGGGGCGTATTTTCTCTCCGGTCAGCCACTTGAACTCGGTGAAAAACAGCCCGGAACTGCGTGAAGCCTACGAGCAAACACTGCCGCTGCTCTCCGAGTACAGCACCTGGGTTGGGCAACATGAAGGTCTGTACAAAGCGTACCGCGACCTGCGTGATGGCGACCATTACGCCACCCTGAACACTGCACAGAAAAAAGCGGTCGATAACGCGCTGCGTGATTTTGAACTGTCCGGTATCGGCCTGCCGAAAGAGAAACAGCAGCGCTACGGCGAAATCGCCACCCGTTTGTCCGAGCTGGGTAACCAGTACAGCAACAACGTGCTCGACGCCACCATGGGCTGGAGCAAGCTGGTGACCGACGAAGCTGAACTCTCCGGCATGCCGGAAAGCGCGCTGGCGGCGGCGAAAGCGCAGGCCGAAGCCAAAGAGCAGGAAGGCTACCTGCTGACCCTGGATATCCCAAGCTACCTGCCGGTAATGACCTACTGCGACAACCAGGCGCTGCGTGAAGAGCTGTATCGCGCCTACTCCACCCGCGCCTCCGATCAGGGGCCGAACGCGGGCAAGTGGGACAACACCCCGGTGATGGAAGAGATCCTCGCGCTGCGTCACGAGCTGGCGCAACTGTTGGGCTTCGAAAGCTACGCCTTTAAATCTCTGGCCACCAAAATGGCGGAAAACCCGCAGCAGGTGCTCGACTTCCTGACCGATCTGGCGAAACGCGCCCGTCCGCAGGGGGAAAAAGAGCTGGCCCAACTGCGCGCCTTCGCCAAAGCCGAATTTGGCGTTGAAGAGCTGCAGCCGTGGGATATCGCGTACTACAGCGAGAAACAAAAACAGCATCTGTACAGCATCAGCGATGAACAACTGCGTCCGTACTTCCCGGAAAACAAAGCCGTTAACGGCCTGTTTGAAGTGGTAAAACGTATTTACGGCATCACCGCGAAAGAGCGTACTGATGTTGACGTGTGGAACCCGGAAGTGCGCTTCTTCGAACTGTATGACGAAAGCAACGAACTGCGCGGCAGCTTCTACCTCGACCTGTACGCCCGCGAACACAAACGCGGCGGGGCGTGGATGGACGACTGCGTCGGCCAGATGCGTAAATCAGACGGCACGCTGCAAAAACCGGTTGCCTATCTGACCTGTAACTTCAACCGCCCGGTGAACGGCAAACCGGCGCTGTTTACCCATGACGAAGTGATCACCCTGTTCCACGAATTTGGTCATGGCCTGCATCACATGCTGACCCGCATCGAAACTGCCGGTGTTTCCGGTATTAACGGCGTGCCGTGGGATGCGGTCGAACTGCCAAGCCAGTTTATGGAAAACTGGTGCTGGGAGCCGGAAGCGCTGGCGTTTATCTCCGGCCATTATGAAACCGGCGAACCGCTGCCGAAGGAACTGCTGGATAAAATGCTGGCGGCGAAAAACTATCAGGCGGCGCTGTTTATTCTGCGTCAGCTGGAGTTCGGCCTGTTCGACTTCCGCCTGCACGCGGAGTTTAACCCAGAGCAGGGGGCGAAAGTCCTTGAGACGCTGGCCGAAATTAAGAAACAGGTCGCCGTGGTGCCGGGCCCAACCTGGGGCCGCTTCCCGCATGCCTTCAGCCACATTTTTGCTGGCGGCTACGCAGCGGGTTACTACAGTTACCTGTGGGCCGACGTGCTGGCGGCGGACGCATTTTCCCGCTTTGAAGAAGAGGGCATCTTCAACCGTGAAACCGGTCAGTCGTTCCTCGATAGCATCCTGACTCGCGGTGGTTCGGAAGAGCCGATGACGCTGTTCAAACGCTTCCGCGGCCGCGAACCTCAGCTCGACGCCATGCTGGCGCATTACGGCATCAAGGGCTAATTGTTCGCGTGAAAATTTGTTTACTGGATGAAACGGGCGCCGGAGACGGCGCCTTATCTGTTCTGGCCGCCCGCTGGGGGCTGGAGCATGATGAAGACAACCTGATGGCACTGGTGATGACGCCGGAACATCTGGAATTGCGTAAGCGAGACGAACCGAAACTCGGCGGCATCTTCGTCGATTTTGTCGGCGGGGCAATGGCGCACCGGCGCAAGTTTGGTGGCGGTCGCGGCGAAGCGGTGGCGAAAGCCGTCGGCATTAAAGGCGATTATTTGCCGGACGTGGTCGATGCCACTGCCGGGCTGGGGCGCGATGCGTTTGTGCTGGCCTCCGTCGGCTGCCGTGTGCGGATGCTGGAACGCAATCCGGTGGTCGCCGCGTTACTCGATGACGGCCTGGCGCGCGGCTATGCCGATGCGGAAATTGGCGGCTGGCTTCAGGAACGTTTACAGCTGATTCATGCCTCGAGTCTGACAGCGTTAACCGATATTACCCCACGCCCGCAGGTCGTGTACCTCGATCCGATGTTCCCGCATAAGCAAAAAAGCGCGCTGGTAAAGAAAGAGATGCGCGTGTTTCAGTCGCTGGTGGGGCCGGATCTCGACGCTGACGGCTTGCTGGAACCGGCGCGTCAGCTAGCGACTAAACGTGTGGTAGTGAAACGCCCGGACTACGCGCCGCCGCTGGCTGACGTGGCCACGCCTAACGCGGTGGTGACCAAAGGGCATCGGTTTGATATTTATGCCGGAACCCCTCTGACGGAGTAACGGATTGCCCGATGGCGCTACGCTTATCGGGCCTACGATTCTCAATTATTTGTAGGCCGGATAAGGCGGTTGCCGCACCCGGCATTACGGCTTAAACAAACGGCGCCAGCGGGTCCGCAATCTCAAACGCCGCTTCGCGCTCCGCCTTCGGCGGGTAAATCAGCTCGCTGACAATCGATAACTTCAGCTTTTTCGCCTCTTCACGCGTCAGTTTCACCTGCTGATCCCATCCTTCGGTGTATACCGCCCCCCACGCGCCGAGATCCAGACAGGTGACATACATCTCCTGACGATACGGCAGCGGCGCGACGTTCAGCAGACTCGCCGCCGCGTTATTACCGGCAAATTTCCCCAGCAGAATGGCGTGCTGGCAGGTCATCAGCGCATGATTGCCTTTGTCATCGGTAGCCGCATAGGCGACGTCGCCGGTGGCGTAGATATCCTCATGACCCAGTACCTGGAGGTTCTTGTTCACATGCAGGCGTCCCTGACGATCGCGTGGGGCGTTAATCTGTGCGGTCAGGTCGCTCGCCTGGACGCCGACGGTCCAGATCACCGTTTGTGAAGCGATAACCTGCCCATCTTTCAGCGTTACGCCAGCCGCGTCGACGCTCTCTACTTCCGCGTTGACCAGCCACTCCACGCCCAGCTCGGCGGAAGCGTCGATAATCACATCGCGCAGCGCCTGACTCCAGCGTCCGCCCGGTTGTGCACTGCGTTCAACTACGACTACTCTGGTCTTAGCATCAGCCCCTAAAATTTCGCGCAGACGGCCGGGTAATTCCAGCGCCATCTCAATTCCGGTAAAGCCGCCGCCGCAAACTACCACGGTATTGCGGGCCTCACTCTCCGGCTGTAAGGCCAGATCTTTAATGTGCTGCTCAAGCACCGCGGCGCTCTCCAGTTGGTCGAGATCAAAGGCGTGTTCGGCGGCACCGGAAACGGCGTCGCGGTTAACGTGGCTACCGCTGGCCAGTACCAGGCGGTCATAGCGATGCAGATGGTTTTCTCCGTTGGTATCTTGCCAGCTAATTTCGCGGGATCCTGGCAGAATCTGTTCTACATGCCCTTGTAAAAAGTGTATGCCAGTGACCTCGAACAGCGGCTGTAGCGGAGCGACCAACGTTTGAACGGCATTTTCATAAAAGCGTGGACGCACGCGCAGCTCGGGCTGCGGTGCAATCACAGTGATATCAATATGTTGCTGATTTTTATCCGCTAAACGCGCGGCGCTCAGCGCTGCCCACATCCCGGCAAAGCCAGCGCCCACGATCAGAATTTGTTTTTGCATGATGCTTATCTCACTGGTGACTCCGATTTATTTACTCGGATTTTATTGGTCGTAGTTATAGATTGCAATGAGATTTCAGTCCTGTCGCGGATTGAGTCCGGCAATTTGTTATTATCTTTATGATAAATATAGTTTTTAATTTTAATCTATTTGCAGGTGTTATCCGGTATCTGGAATGCGTGATGCGAAAAAGCTACAATATACTCAGATTCGTTTTGGCTGAGATAAGAGCATGGCATTTTACAGTTCCGGGGTTGAGTACGGCATCCATAGCCTGATGTGTATGGTGGACAGCAAAGGCGACGCACGTGATATGAGCGTGCGCGAAATCGCCGAGCTGCAGCGCGTACCGTATGACTATCTGGCCAAAATCTTTACCCGTCTGTCGAAGGCCGGGCTGGTACGGAGCAGCGAAGGGAAGGGCGGCGGTTTCCAACTGGCGAAACCGGCGGAGGAGATCACCGTGCTGGACGTGGCCAACGCCATTGACGGCGATAAACGCATCTTTGAGTGCCGCGAGATCCGTCAGCGGCTGGCGGTATTTGAGGAGCATCCACCGCAGTGGGCCTGTGAAGGCATTTGCGGTGTGCGTTCGGTGATGGATATGGCGCAGCAGCGAATGGAAGAAGCGCTCGGCCAGCATACGATTCTGGACCTGGCGCGCAAAATGTACCGCAAAGCACCGGACACCTTTGTGGTGGAAGTGCAGGAGTGGATAGACGCGCGCAAAGGGTAGTGAGTGAAAATGCCCGATAGCGCGAGGCAATCGGGCGGTATCTCAGGCTATTTTGAAAAGATTGACCATTTCTGGGTTGCGTTCTATAACGCGGAGAACCTTAAGATAGGTTCCTGTAGGAATACGTCTTTTTTGTTCCCATGCCTGGATCAAAGAGGATGAAACACCTATCGCCTGTGCAAATTCATCCTGCTTCATTTTAGCTTGTTTACGAATGGCTTTGACGTCCGGAAGTTCATACCGGGTGACCTGGGCGGCAGCTTTACGGCCCTGGCTAATTTCAACGGCCTCGCTTGCCGATTCCATCAGTTCTTTAAAGAAATCATTCATAACGAGCTCTCTTTCAATTGGTGAATGATGGCCTTGAGTGCGTTTTTTTCCTCGCCGCTCAGGCTGTCTTTCCTGCTTTTAGGATAAGCCATGAAAAGCCAGATACGCCCTTCGCCATTTTGAAAATAGTAAATACTGCGAATCCCACCACTTTTGCCTTTGTTGGTACTTTCAGGTGCGAAGCGGACCTTCCTGCAACCGCCTGTACCCTGAATTAAATCTCCCTCCAATGGATTTATAATGAGCATTTCCTGAAATGCCCGGTACTCATCCTCGGTGAGCAGTGCCTTCCGTTGGCGTGAGAAGATTGAAGTCTCAATAAATTCAATATAGTTCATGGTCATGTCCGTCCATGATGACCTGGTTGTACAAACTATACTCTTACAGGGTAGGACTTGAAAGGCAAAAAAACCGCGATATGACTCGCGGTTAATGTTAAAAAATAAGCTTACTTGCTGCTATCTGGCGTATTAATCATTCGGTTCAGCCATGGCACCATAATCGCCATCACTACCGTTACCGCCAGCGTCACCAGGCCTATCTTACTGAAGACATTGGTATAGATAGGCAGCGTTTGCAGTGGGTCGGTGATGTTTTCCGGTACTGCGGTGAACGTCGCGACATAACCTCCCATCAGGAAAGCGGCGGCCTGGGTCAGGAACCACATCCCAAGAATGAAGCCCATCAGGTGCTGCGGTACCAGCGCGGCGACCATCGCCAGTCCCAGGGCGCTAATCAGCAGTTCACCCAGACTCTGGAACAGATACACCAGCACGATAAACCACGGCGACGTCAGTCCCTGCGCATCGGCAAACCACATTCCGGCAGCAGCGGCGGTCAGGAAACCCAGCGAGCACAGGAACATACCGAGCGTAAACTTCATCGGCATGGTCAGATCTTTGCCTTTGTTTCCCAGACGGGTATAAATTGCGGCCAGTACCGGGCTTGCCACTACCACCCAGAACGGGTTCAGCGCCTGGAAGCTTACCGGGTTGATGGCGAAACCAAGAATTTCATGGTGTACGTTATTGATAGCAAAGAAGTTAAGTGACGTTGGCATCTGTGCGTACAGCACATAGAACACTACCGCTTCCAGCATCAGGATAAAAGCCACGAACATTTTGTTGCGCCCGGTTTTATCCAGTTTGAAGGCCTGGCGGAAGAAGATGATCGTCACGGCAATCGACAGGACAATCAGCACCAGGTTGGCAATCTTCACGTTATGCATCAGCCAGGCGCAGATAAATATCGTCACTACCGTACCGGCCAGCACGCAGAATAGATTACGGAAATTCAGCGGCTTATGATCTGGCTCAGAACCGATATTCTTCACCATTCCACGGCAGGCAAAGTAGACCAGCAGCGCGACGATAAGCCCGGCCCCGCACAGGTTGTAGGTCACCGCGTAGCCAAACTTATCGGCAATCACCGGCGCCAGCGACAGCGACAGCAGCGAACCGATGTTAATCGACATATAAAACAGGGTGAAAGCGCCATCCAGTCGGGCGTCTTTCGGTGGATAGCATTTTGACAGCAGGCTTGCCGGGTTGGCTTTAAATAACCCGTTACCCACGGCAATGGTACCCAAAGCAATAAAGATCAGATCGGGCTTGAGCAGCGACATCCCGGTCATGAAGTAGCCGATCGCCAGCACAATCGCACCGAGTACCAGCGTGCGCTTGGTCCCTAACAGGTGGTCGCCGACGTAGCCGCCGATCGAGATCAGGCCGTAGACCAGTGCGGCAAAAGCACCAAAGGTGACGAATGCCTGTTCCTGAGAAAAACCGAGTTGCTTAACAAAAAATACCGCCAGGATGCCCTGAACGCCGTAATAGCCAAATCGTTCCCATAATTCCACAAAGAAGATCATGAAGAACGGACGAGGTTGCTGCAGCAAGCCCGTAGGTGCAGTTTTATTCATATTCCATCGCCTTTCAAAGCCATCCCGAAAAGTATGAACGCGTATACTTAAACGCGCCGAAAAAGTCTTATTTTGTTATAGACTGCGGCGATTAGCCGTGCGGGTAGAGTATTATACAGATAGTTTTCGATCCAATTAGTTGATCACACTAATTATGATTTATTTGTTGGGTTGATGTACTAATTGTGTCCGGATGATAAAAACAAAAACGCCCGCGCGGGCGGGCGTTTACAGGCTTTACTGTTTGCTGCGGGACGGGTTATCTCCCGGCGGCAAGCATTTTATGCTTCTTCGTCGTCACGCAACGGAACAATCAGCATGTCGACGTGGACGGTGTTGATCAGTTGACGTGCGGAGGACATCAGTTTGCTCCAGAAATCCTGGTGGTGACCACAAACGACCAGATCCATGTCGTATTTTTTGATGGCATCAACCAGAACCTGGCCCAGGTCGCCGCTACCGCTCAGGGTTTCGGTGATAGGGTAGCCTGCATTGGTGGACAGCTCGGTTAACGCGTGGTGGGTTTCTTCAGAAATACGTTTCTGCATGTCGCCCAGATTCACGTCGATTAGCCCGGTGTACAGGTCGGAATAGTTTACGTCAACGTGGATAAGGGAGACTTTAGCATTGTAAGGCCGCGCCATAGAGACCGCTTTTTCAACCAGAACTTTGCTTTCCGGAGAAAGATCAACCGCGATAAGAATGTGTTTATAAGCCATAGTGTTACTCCTTCCATAAGTTGTCGATGACTAGCCTGCTGGCGTTTATCTGCCGCCGCGTCATTCGCGTCCTGCGAACCTTATGCGCGGGGCTAGCCCAGTCGTAAAAACGTACCATATAAGGACTATCCTTACATTATAGCGACCTGGATAATCCGTCAATCCGCCTTGCTTGCCAAGCAGTTAAACAAATTTTTTAGTTAATTGCATTGATAGCGATTAACCTTCTGGCAAAAAAATTAACTAATCTCCTACACTATTTAGAGAGGCGCTCGGATGCGTGATACTAACACGAGCGGTTTCGGTAGCACTCTTCACTGAATGATTGGTAGGGTATCGGGGAGCGGTAGTCCCGGAAAGGAGTTCCGTGGGCGGGTCGCCGGGGAGGAGATATGATAAGCACCATTGCGTTGTTCTGGGCTTTGTGTGTCGTTTGCATTGTTAATATGGCGCGCTATTTTTCTTCGTTACGCGCACTGTTAGTGGTACTTCGTGGTTGCGATCCATTACTTTACCAGTATGTCGATGGTGGGGGATTTTTTACCTCGCATGGGCAACCCAACAAGCAGATGCGTCTGGTGTGGTATATCTACGCTCAGCGTTACCGCGATCACCATGATGATGAATTTATTCGCCGCTGTGAGCGGGTTCGCGGTCAGTTCATTCTTACCAGCGCGTTATGCGGACTGGTGCTAATCAGCATGGTTGCGCTGATTATCTGGCACTGATTACCAACGACAGATACAAAAAAAGCGGGTCAGTTTCCTGACCCGCTTTTTTACCGTGCATCCGCTTAGATAAGCTTCAGGGAGAGCCAGTACAGCACCCCGGAAAGAATAATCGCCGCCGGCAGGGTGAAGACCCAGGCCATCAGAATGCTGGTTACCGTCTTACGCTGTAAACCGCCGCCATCAACAACCATCGTTCCCGCAACGGAAGAGGAGAGAACGTGGGTGGTGGAAACGGGCATACCGGTGTAGCTGGCAAGACCGATAGAGACTGCGGCGGTCATCTGCGCCGACATCCCCTGGGCATAGGTCATGCCTTTCTTACCGATTTTCTCACCAATGGTGGTGGCTACGCGACGCCAGCCAATCATCGTACCAATACCCAGCGCCAGTGCGACGGCCATAATGATCCAGATAGGCGCGTACTCAATGGTGCTCAGCATGTCAGCTTTCAGTTTTTTCAGCAGACGTTGATCGTCAGCGCTTACGCCAGGCAATTTCACCACTTTATCCGTGGTATCAGAGATACACAGCATAATACGGCGCAGCTGGCCACGCTGTTCAACGCTTAACTTGTCGTAGGTTTCCAGATTCGCCAGCATACCTTTCGCACGCTCAAGCGCGTTGATGGTATTCGCTGGGTGGCAATGGAACTCTGTCGATGCCGTTGTGACCGTTTCCGTCGGGGACGGAATCAACTGGTCTACGCCAGTCGCCTGCTTGAGCAGGTCCGGGCGTTGTTGGAAGAAGACTTCGACGTTATTGATAGCATCGCGGGTACGGGTAATTTCGTAACCGGAAGCATTCATATTCACCACGAAGCCTGCAGGCGCTACGCCAATCAGCACCAGCATCACCAGACCAATGCCTTTCTGGCCATCGTTCGCGCCGTGAGAAAACGCCACGCCGATAGCGGAGAGGATCAGTGCGATACGCGTCCAGAACGGCGGCTTTTTCTTGCCATCTTTCTTTTCACGTTCTGCTGGGGTCAGGTGGATACGGGCACGTTTTTTCGTACCACTCCAGTAGCGACGCAGAATGAATATAAGGCCGCCAGCAACCACCAGACCGACAATCGGCGAGATGATTAGCGAGGCAAAAATACCCATCACTTTCGGGATGTTAAGTGCGTCCACCACCGAGGTGCCGTTCATCAACGCATTGGTTAAACCAATACCGATAATCGCGCCAATCAGCGTGTGGGAGCTGGATGCAGGTAAACCAAAGTACCAGGTACCCAGGTTCCAGATAATTGCCGCCAGCAGCATGGAGAACACCATGGCGAGGCCATGTGACGATCCCATATTTAGCAGCAGATCCGTTGGCAGCATATGCACGATGGCATACGCTACGCTGAGACCACCCAGCAAAACACCAAAGAAGTTGAACAACGCAGCCATGACCACCGCCAATTGCGAACGCATTGCACGGGTATAGATCACGGTTGCGACAGCATTGGCTGTGTCATGGAAGCCGTTAATTGCTTCATAGAACAGCACGAAAGCCAGAGCAAGCAATAGTAAAAGCCCGGTATGTAAATCCAGGCCAGCAAACAAATGTAGCATAGGACGTTACGCCATTTTGAGGACATGAACGCGGCGCATTATCAGTGACTTTGGCGGCGCGGGCAAAGTGAAAT
Source organism: Citrobacter sp. wls708 (assembly GCF_005281255.1). Lineage (NCBI taxonomy): Bacteria > Pseudomonadati > Pseudomonadota > Gammaproteobacteria > Enterobacterales > Enterobacteriaceae > Citrobacter > Citrobacter sp. wls708. The sequence goes on along the minus strand of NZ_SZXE01000018.1, from coordinate 163,716 downwards.
ATAGAGTTTTTTTGATTTGTCTCCTGCTTTGTTTTACACCACTAAAGAATTATCCTATATATTTCAGATAAATACCCTTTATCGGTAGTTTGGTGCTGGTGCGACCACTGAGGAATCTTTACAATTCACCCCCGCTTTTTAGAGAGGATCGCAACGTGGAAAGGTTTGATACCGTTATTATAGGCGCTGGCGCAGCGGGTATGTTTTGTGCCGCGCAGGCAGGACAAGCAGGTAGCCGGGTACTGCTGATTGATAATGGTAAAAAGCCGGGACGCAAGATCCTCATGTCTGGCGGGGGACGCTGCAATTTTACCAACCTTTATGTCGAACCTGCCGCGTATTTGAGTCAAAACCCGCATTTTTGCAAATCGGCGCTGGCGCGTTATACGCAGTGGGATTTTATCGATCTGGTGGGCAAGCACGGCATCGCCTGGCACGAAAAAACGTTGGGTCAGCTGTTCTGCGACGATTCCGCCCAGCAAATTGTCGATATGCTGGTGGACGAGTGTGAAAAAGGTAACGTAACTATGCGGTTACGTAGCGAAGTCCTCAGCGTTGAGCGTGAGGGGGAAGATTTCATCCTGGCGCTGAACGGCATGACTGTCGGCACGAAAAAGCTGGTTATCGCCTCTGGTGGTCTTTCGATGCCGGGTCTGGGCGCGACGCCGTTTGGCTATAAAATTGCCGAACAATTCGGTCTGAACGTGTTGCCGACGCGCGCAGGTCTGGTGCCTTTCACCTTACACAAGCCGCTGCTGGAGCAGCTTCAGGTGCTCTCTGGCGTATCCGTTTCCTCCGTTATCACCGCCGAGGACGGCACCGTATTTCGTGAAAACCTGCTCTTTACGCACCGCGGGCTTTCTGGTCCGGCCGTGCTGCAGATTTCCAGTTTTTGGCAGCCAGGTGAATTTGTCAGCATTAATTTGTTGCCGGATGTTGACCTTGCGAACTTCCTGGATGAACAGCGCAGCGCCCACCCTAATCAGAGCTTAAAGAATACGCTTGCTATGCAGTTGCCAAAACGCCTGGTGGAATGTTTACAGCAGTTAGGGCAAATCCCGGATGTCTCGCTGAAACAGCTTAACGTGCGCGATCAGCAAACGCTGGTGGAGACCCTGACCGAGTGGCGGGTGCAGCCGAACGGTACGGAAGGGTATCGTACCGCTGAAGTCACGCTGGGCGGCGTGGATACCAACGAGCTGTCATCGCGCACGATGGAAGCCCGTAAAGTGCCAGGACTCTATTTTATTGGTGAAGTGATGGACGTCACCGGCTGGCTGGGTGGATACAACTTCCAGTGGGCATGGTCGAGCGCCTGGGCGTGCGCGCAGGATTTGGTCTCTGGTGAGTGAATTTGTTTACCGCTGTTACAAGGAACTGACTCAGGCATGCGTTTCTTAACTCCGGGAATGATAAGATAATCAGTTAAAAATCTCACAGATAAGAGAACGGGAGGCACATGGTTATTCCTGAGGTAAAACAGGAGCGGCTCTATCAAAAGATAGCCAATCTCATCATTAAGCTCATCAACGATAGTATTTTTCCGCCAGGAAGCTTCTTGCCCCCTGAACGTGAACTGGCGAAGCAACTTGGCGTGAGTCGCGCATCGCTCAGAGAAGCGCTGATTGTGCTGGAGATCTCAGGATGGATCACCATCCAGTCCGGTAATGGCGTTATTGTTACTGATAAAAAGCATTCCGCCAGTGATTATACGGTTGAAGAAATACTCTATTCGCGAGAGTTGGTTGACAGTCATTGCGCGCGTCTTGCTGCAGAAGCAGGCAAAGATGAACTTATTAGTCAGCTTGAAGCGCTGCACCTCAGCATGGAAAAAGCCATTAGTGAAAACAATGTCCATGGCTTTTACTCCCTCGATAAGCAGTTCCATTTAACGGTATCTGAAGCCAGCCAGAACCGCGTACTGCTTGATATGTCGCGAATGCTGTGGGAACAACGCGTTAACATCCCGTATGCCGGACTGGACAAGCGTTCCGGCAATCGGGATGTATTAACCAGCATGAATACTCAGCATAAAGCGATTGTGGATGCGATCCGCCAGGCTGATGCTGACGGTGCTTACCAAAAATCACTGGAACATCTGGCTTATGTCAGACAGATCGTGGGTCTTTGAAGTAAAATATTTAATGATTTAGAGCGGCTACCGCTGCACGTGCTCCTACGCTGTGCAATTGCTGACAGGCAGCGGTTACGCGTTTGATAAAGTCTGTGTTGTCGCTCAAATCCGTCCCAAAAATGGTGTCGATTGTCAGCAGCGCCCGCACACGCTCTTCAGGTGACAGATATTGCTGATTTATCGCCTGATACCGTGCCGCCAGAGGGTCCACCACATCAATCGGATTGTTTTTTTCATCCACACCGCTGACGTAGCGCATCCAGGCTGCGACACCCAGAGCCAGATGACGGTAATCTTCCCCTCGTGCCAGATGCAGCCGAATGGGATCCAGCAAACGCTGCGGTAATTTCTGGCTGCCATCCATCGCAATTTGCCAGGTTCGGTGCTTCAGTGCTGGATTAGTAAAGCGCGCGATAAGCAATTCCGCATAACCTGCCAGGTCTGTACCTTCAGGCATCGACAGCGTTGGGGCCTGTTCGTCAAGCATTAACGCCAGCGCAGCATTGCGATACGCCGGGTTTGTCATCGTATCGGCAATCGTCTCATAGCCGCCCAGATAACCGAGGTAGGCGAGGAATGAGTGACTGCCGTTGAGCATACGCAGTTTCATCATTTCAAACGGCACCACATCTTCCACAAACTGTGCGCCCGCGCGATCCCAGTCCGGACGTCCATTAACAAAGTTATCTTCGATAACCCACTGGCGGAATGGCTCGCAGGCAATGGCACAGGGATCGTAAACGCCAAGCTGCTCGGCGATTTGCGCTAACGTCTCTTCTGTTGCTGCTGGAACGATGCGGTCTACCATCGTGCATGGGAACGTTGCCTGTTCGGCAATCCACTCAGCCAGGTGCGGATCGCGCTCGGCGGCCAAACCCAGGACAGCGGTTTTTGCGACGTGGCCATTTTCCCGCACGTTATCGCAGGACAGCACAGTAAAAGCGTTCAATCCCTGCTGGCGGCGTAGCGCGAGGGCTTCGACGATATAACCAATTGCTGATTTGGGGGACTGTGGGTGGGCAATGTCGTGCTGGATAAACGGATGATTCAGATCCAGCTCGCCGCTGGCGGCATCTGTGCAATATCCTTTTTCGGTGATGGTCAGCGAAACGATGGCAGTTTCTGGACGTGCCATTGCGTGGATAATGGCTTCACAACCGTCAAATTCAGGATGTAGCGCTTCTTTCATCGAGCCAATGATTTTAAGCTCTGTCGTTTGTGCGCCGCGTTCGGCAACGGTGTACAGCAGATCCTGCGCCTTCAGGTTTTGAATCAGTGTGGCATCGTTTCCGGGCATCAGGTTGACCTCACATATGCCCCAGTCGCTGTCACTGCTTTCCAGCAAATGATGTGTATAGAGTGCCTGATGGGCGCGGTGAAAAGCGCCGCAACCAAGATGCACGATGCGCGAAACGAGGCGTGAACGATCCCTGCGTGGGCGTGGGGTGGAAATCTGTGCAGTGGCGAGATTATTGTCCATGACAAACTCCTGTCATTGATGATCTTCTTTGATAATGCGCTATCAAAGACTGGTGCTGACTGAAAGTGAAAACCGCATGGCGGGGATACCATGCGGCAATGTGGTTACTGACTGAAGAAGGCGCGCTGGATAGCCAGTTCAACGCCGCGTACTTCAGCCAGGCCCTTAAGGCGACCAATAGCGGAATACCCTGGGTTAGTTTTCTTTTTCAGGTCATCAAGCATTTGATGACCATGGTCGGGTCGCATGGGGATAAGTGAGGCGTTGCCTTCAGCTTTACGCCGCTGTTCTTCTTCGACTATCGCTTTCACTACGCTGTACATATCGACATCACCGGAGAGATGCGCTGCCTCATGGAAGGTTTTGGGATTCTCTTCGCGTTGTGTGGAACGCAGGTGCGTAAAGTAAATTCGCGGACCGAACTGTTTGATCATCTCAACCAGATCGTTGTCTGCGCGGACGCCGTAAGATCCGGTACACATCGTAAAGCCGTTGGCCGCCCTGTTTACGGTATCCACCATCCACTGCATATCTTCTATAGTAGAAACGATGCGCGGCAGGCCAAGAATCGGGCGCGGTGGATCGTCAGGATGAACCGCCATTCGTACTCCTACCTCTTCAGCGACTGGGATAATGGCTTTCAGGAACCAGGCGAAATTTTCCCGTAGGGCCGCTTTGTCGATATCTTTATAGGTTGCAAGGTGGCTACGGAATTGGTCCAGGGTATATCCTTCCTCGGCACCTGGCAGGCCGGCAATGATATTGCGCGTCAGCCGGGCTTTGTCCTCTTCGCTCATATCCGCAAAACGCTGGTGAGCCTGGGCAATTTCCTCCGCGTTGTAGTCCGCTTCCGCACCAGGGCGCTTGAGGATATGCAATTCAAATGCGGCAAACTCAATCTGGTCAAAGCGCAGAGCCTTTGAACCGTCGGGTAGCACATACTCCAGGTCGGTACGGGTCCAGTCCAGAACCGGCATGAAGTTGTAGCACACAGTAAAGATGCCGCATTGGGCGAGATTGCGCAGCGTCTGCTGGTAATTCTTGATCCACAGATCGTACTGGCCCGTGTGGGTCTTGATGTCTTCATGGATCGGCACGCTTTCCACGACCGACCAGACCAGACCGGCTTTTTCTACGATCTCTTTGCGTTTGAGAATTTCTTCTACGGACCAGACTTCACCGTTTGGAATATGGTGCAGCGCAGTTACCACACCCGTTGCACCAGCTTGACGAACATCGGACAACGATACGGGATCGTTTGGGCCATACCAACGCCAGGTTTGTTCCATCGCTTTATCTCCTGGAAAAATTAATGAAAGGTCGCATTGATTTTCAGATAGCGTTCCGGGTATTGATCGAGTTCCTTCACGGCGTCAGGCACATCATCAATATTCACTACCTTGCTGACGACATCCGCGGGATTAATGTTCAGCGTGGCCAGCATTTGTAACGCCTCTTCGAATTCACCTGCACTGGTACGCGATCCGCGCAGATCCAGTTCCTTAAACGTGATCAGGTTAGTGGGTAACGATGTCTCCTGTTTTGGCCAGCCGGTGAAAGCAATACGACCTGCAAATGACGCAAGATCCAGAGTTTCGCGAATTGCACTGTTGGCGCCAGATGCTTCGACTACAACCTGCGCCATCGTCCCCTGCGTGATCTCTTTGATCGCCTCAATAACCCGGATGTTCGACGGATTGATGACGTAAGGCACGCCCAGTGATTTTGCGTACTGAAGTCGTTCGTCCACGATATCGATCAGAATGGGTGTCGCACCGTAGCGCAATGCGCTCAGTGCCGCCATCAGGCCAATCGCACCGGCACCAATAATGGCGATATGCTCTCCGGCCGTCAGTTTGGCGCGATGTAGCGCATGCAGTGCGATAGTCAGTGGTTCAGCTAACGGAGCCATCTCTGAGGCGACATCATCAGGGATTTTGTGAATTAAATGTGCGGGGTGAGCAACCACCTCCTGCATTGCGCCATCAATATGTACACCAATTACTTTTAGATTTTCACAACAATTTGTTCTGCCTACTGAGCAAGGGTAGCAATGACCACAATAAATATAAGGATCAACAATAACGCGATCACCTTCTTTAATATTTGCTGGCATGCCCTTGCCTTGTTTAATAACAATGCCTGTGACTTCATGTCCAATAATACGTGGATAGGTTACTAATGGGTTAGTACCACGAAATGCACCAATATCAGAGCCACATATCCCAGCAGCATCAACTTTTATTAGTACTTCATTATCTTTCTTTTCCGGATAATCAACCCAACGGGTTTCAATTTCACCAGGTTTATTGATGTAAACAGCTTTGACTTTCATTTGTTTTTAATCCTTTATTTTTGACAAATACGAATACCAGACAGCTGGAAACAATCGCAATAGCCCCAGCCAGATAGAATGCGTAATCATATTTACCGCTAAACTGGACAATAAACCCGGTGACCAGAGGGCCAATAATTCCGGATATATTTGCCAGTCCATGCATGGCACCACCGACGCTGCCCACTTTATCTTTGTGCACGACATCCTGAATAACTGCCCAATATATAGGTCCAGTCAAATACAGCAGGAATAACGAGACTGACATCAGTCCAACGGCACTGCCGATAGTCGTAACCGTTCCTGAAATCGCCACACAGATCGCCGCGCCAGCCAGGCAAACACCGAGAATAAGACGGCGAGAAAGTAGGGCATTTCCTGTAATGCGATAGATAAAATCAGAACATACTCCGCCCAATACCATACCGATCGCGCCAATTACCCACGGGATGACGGTTGCAATACTAATTTCTTTAATATCAAGGTGTAGAGAGTGGTTAAGATAGCTTGGAAACCAGGTCAGGAAGAAAAAGAGTATGTAGTTATAACTGAAGAAGGCCAGTGTCGTTGCCCACACCATAGGCTGCTTCATGTAGTAACCGAGAGAAGGCATCGCTTTACCGTCATCCGCTAAAATGATGTCATCATGGTTTTCAAAATCGACACGTTCTTCCGGGGCGAGGTGTTTACTTTTTGAAGGTTTATCACTGGCAGTGAAATACCATAGTAATACCCAGACTAAACCGAACAGGAAAATGATACCGAATGCCGGACGCCAGCCTAATGAAAGCGCCAGCATGCCAACTACCGGACCAGAAATCGCGCCACCTAACGGTGAACCTGCGCTAAAAATACCAATCGCAGTTGCAGATTCCTTGCGTGAAATCCAGTTATTGATGATTTTATTTCCGGCCGCGCTGACCGGTCCTTCAGCCATGCCGAATAACACGCGAACAGCCAGCATAGTCCATAAGCCAGTAACCAGACTGGTCATCCCACAAAATAATGACCAGAGTAACGCGGCGACCAGAAATACTGTCTTGGGGCCAAATCTGTCACTGGCCCAGCCACCGATAAAGTTAAATAGAGCATAACCAACAAAGAATGCGCTGAATATCATACCCATTTCAGCAGCATTGAATCCTAATTCCTTTTCGATGAGTGGAGCGGTGATCGACAATGCTGAACGATCCATATAGTTAAGCATGTAAACTATAAAAAGAAGAAAAACGATAAGCCATCCCATTGTTTTTCTTTTCATGATATATCCTCTTATTGTGGTCTAGCGGCCTGACCACAATATTTAAAACCTATTTTAAGATCACTATTCTTTTGATGTTAATGTGATCAACATAACGAAAAATAAGTTTTTTAAATGATTAATATCAAATGTTTTTGCGGTTATCTATATGAATCTTAATGATTTTATGTTTGGTGTGGAGTTTAGAGTAAAAGCGGATTTCGTATTCAACACCCATTTTTGATGAATATTGCAATAACGTTGTACAGGAAGATCTGCGATCGTTCAGCGTAAATCAGCCACCAGCGCATCGACTACGTACACTCACAGCGGCGCTCCCATCCGCTGAGAACGGAAAAATGGCTCATGGCGACCTGTTTTTGTAATGATTTATTAACATGTGTGCTACAAGTCACAGAATCAACGATGGGGCAAAAAGTCGCTTTGACACGCTTTCCCTTACCTTCTAGAGTGGAAAAATACAGATTTTAGATAAGAGACTATCTGTGAAATTAAGATGGTCTCTTATTGCATTTTTTTAGCTAATGGCGACCTTCTTCCGAATATTATGAAGGGGAAAGCCATGTCCGCATGCTCATTCTCAAATCCGATAAAAATCCGTGGCGTTGATGATGTTATCAATTGCATCGACTCTCGCGGAAAAATCAGTGGCAGAGCCGGTGTTATTTGGTGGTTGGCATTAGGTGGCCTGTTCCTTGATGCTTTTTCAAATTCAGCTCTTAGTGCTGGATTAAATCCAATGACCCGCAATTTAAAGCTGAGCGCAACTGAAGTTGCGTTACTTACCTCATTTTCATCGTGGGTTGCCATATTATTTAATCCTATTGGCGGCTGGATTGCCGATCGCTGGGGGCGTGTACCACCGCTGATAATCGCCAAAATAATGGCGGTGATTGGTGCGCTGTTAGTGATGTCATCCTCCAGTTTCAGCACCATAATCGTGGGCCGCTTCTTTGTTGGCGTGTCTTACGGGATGGATTTTGCCGTGGCCATGGCGATGCTGGCAGAGTTCACGCCAGTGAAACTAAAAAGCCGTTTAAACACCTGGCAAGGGGTCTGGTATGTTGCGGTTTGTTTAAATCTGGCATTAGCGCTGATGTTTTATTCCTGGGATGTTGGGGATGCTATCTGGCGTTATTCTATTGCCGTGACAGCGTTATGTGGACTCATCGTACTTTTTTTCCAGTTCCGTTATTTAGTAGAAAGTCCGGTATGGTTGGCGAGAAAATCACGGCTTTCTGATGCTGTGATCGCTATGAATAAAATATACGGTGATAATTTTATTCTGGCGCCAAAAGCGGAGCAAAAACCTGTCATTGGGCAAGCAGAAAAAGGAGCGAGAAATGTACTGCTAATATTCCGTGGCGTATATTTACCGCGTACGATTCTGGCTTCTACGGTTCAGATCTGCCAGTCAATCCAGTATTTTGGCGTCGGCTGGTATTTGCCGGTTATTAGTGCCGCGATGTTCGGTAAAAACTTTGTGTACGCAACCTTGTGTTCACTATTTTTTAACGTATTTGGTATTGTTGGCGGTTTCTTGTCTCCTGCAATCGGTCGTCGTCTGGGCTTGCGCCGCTCTTCGGCGATCGGTTTTGCCGTGGCTTTTCTCGTACTGCTCACGCTGGGACTGTTCAGCGACAGTATGCCGCTGTGGGCCTCTTTGCTGGTTCCCGCGTTGTTTATTCTTTGTCACTCAGGTGGACCCGGTGCAAACGGGAAAAGCCTTTCATCCCTCTCTTTTCGCAGTGAACTGCGGGCAGGCGCAAATGGCGTGGTCGGTGCGCTCGGGGCAATAGGTGCGGCGCTCGGTCTGTTTATCTTCCCCGTTTTCCGTGATCTCTACGGCTTGCAAACGACCTTCCTGATCATGTCCGCCGTGCCGTTGTTCGCCAGCATCGTCTGCTTTGTGATCCCATGGGATCCCACTAGCACCACGATTCAGCCGGATAACGAGCCTGGCGCCCCGCAGTTTGAATCACCCCATTCACCCTATCCCGAGTCGATGGCCCCGGAATCAAACAGGAGTACAAAATGATTGAATATGAAGATGTCATTCTGGCTATTGATGAAGGTACATCAGGTACGCGTGCGGCAGTGGTGGGGCGAAATAGCCAGGTCCACTGTCTTGAATACCAGCCGCTTCAGGTCAGTAGCCAGCGCCATGGCGTTGTTGAACAAGATGCTGATGAAATTTTGCAGGCCACTATTGCGGTGTGTCGTACAGCGATTGCCAATGCGCAGCACAGCAAGATGCGTATTGTGGCGCTGGCGATTGCGACGCAACGTTCAACGGCGGTGCTCTGGGATGCAATCACTGGCAAGGCGCTGGCGCCTGCGATGGTCTGGCAGGATGCGCGTTTTACGGATGAGCTGGCGCGACTTGCCCCCGAATGGGATGCGAAACTGCTGCCAGTAATTGGACGACCGGTTGGGATACGTTCACCTTACCTCTGGGCGTCATACCATATCGCCAATACACCGGCAGTGAAGAGGGCGCACCAGGCTGGAACCCTGGTTTTTGGCACCGTTGACAGTTGGTTGCTCTGGCATCTGGCGGAAGAAAAAAAATGTGTCACCACCCCCACCAACGCCACCTCTGCGGGCGCGTATTGCCTCAACGAGCATCAGTACCATTTGCCATGGCTGCAGACTCTGAAGTTCCCGACGTCATTGCTGCCTGAATTGCACGATGATACCGATGATTTTGGCTCTACGCGTGAAGATATCCTCGGGATCAGCGTCCCGATCCGGGCTTGCGCCGGGGATCAGTTTGCGGGGGCTATTGGGCTGGGTTGCACTGAGCGCGGGCAGGCGTTGTGTATGCATGGGACCGGCAGCTTTGTTGATTTAATGATGGGGCCGACGGTGCCGACATTGAAAAAAAGCTGTGAAAGTACGCTCACCATGACCGCGCGCCGACAAAAAGGACGCTCGCACTTCTCTGTAGAAACATTCGTCCCGACGACCGGTTCGGCCCTGAACTGGGTGTGCGAAAAGCTGCGCTGGTTCGACTCACCCGAGCAAATCAGCGAGCTGGCTGCACAGGCTAATGATTCTGGCGGCGTGAGTTTCATTCCAGCATTAACGGGGCTGCGTGTTCCTCATTTGCAGCCGCATGCCCGCGCCTCGCTTAACGGTATTTCAATCTCGACCACACGTCCGCAGGTGGCCTACGCCATTCTGGAAGGCATTGCGCATTCGGTAGCCGCCTGTATGCGCGCCAATGAAGCGGCAACCGGCATCGCAACGCAAGAGCTGGTGGTAGGCGGCGGGTTGTCCAATAGCGACACGTTATTGCAAATCCAGGCCGATGTTAGTGGGATCCCCGTACGGCGGATGGCCGAAACGGCGAGGGCCAGCTTACGCGGCGCGGCGTTTCTGGCGGGAGCCGATGGGCTGCTGTGGGATTCGTTGTCTGATGCCTGCGCCACGCTGAAAACGGCGCGTCTGTTTGAACCCAAAATCAGTCATGACCTTCGCGAACAAAAAATCAACCGCTGGGAGATGCGTATTGCGCTCGAAATGGAAACCGCCAGCAGCCTCACTACCGCTAATCAGGAGCACGCCGACTCATGAAGTTTTTCCCTTCGCGAAAGCCAAACAAAACACGCAGTGATATGTACGGCGCCGAACCGTTGCGTCTTCAGCGTCCTGAGCAACTGGACCGACTGGAAAGCGAAACCTACGACATTCTGATTGTCGGCGGCGGAGTGACGGGGGCCTATGCGGCGCTGGATGCCAGCTTGCGCGGATATCGGGTCGCGTTAATTGAGAAGAGTGATTTTGCCTCGGGGACGTCATCCAAGTCATCAAAAATGGTGCACGGCGGCCTGCGTTACATCGAGCAAGGGAACCTCGGACTGGTACGTCATTCTTTGCTCGAGCGCCAGCGTATGCGCCGCAATGCTCGCCATCTGGTGCAGCGGCTGCCCTTTTTATTTCCGGTACTCGATAAGAATGGCGTGTTTGATAAACGCATGTCCTCTGCGTTTGAAAGTCTGCTCTGGACCTACGATCTCGCCGGGGGATGGCGGGAAGGTATTCTTCACCAAAAATTAACGCCGGCGGAAGTGTTATCGCACTGCCCAACGCTGAAAGAAGAGCAACTCTCCGGCGGCTTTATGTATTTCGATGCCCGTGTTGATGACGCCAGGTTAACGCTGGCCCTGGTGCGGACGGCGGCGTTTCATGGGGCGACGGTAACAAACCATGCCGAAGTCATCGAAACCACACGCGACCAGCATGGCAAGGTCAATGGGGGCATCGTGTATGCCGATGGCAGGGAAATCCGGGTCAAAGCGCGGGTTGTCATTATGGCGACGGGTGTCTGGTTGCGTGACTGGAGTGGGCTGAAAAAAGGGGAATCATCGCCGCTGAATATCCGTCCGGCGAAGGGGGTTCATGTCGCCATCCCGTGGATGAAAATTCGCAATGATTGCACGGTGACCATTCCGGTGGCCGGACGCAGTCGGCGCGCGACCATTACGCGCTGGGGCAACGTCTCCTATCTGGGCACCACGGATGAAGACTATCAGGGCGATTTGAACGATGTTCACTGCAATCGTACTGAACTGGACTTTCTGCTGGAAGGCGCAAACTCGGCGCTGAAAACGGATCTGCGCCCGGAAGATGTGGTGGGAAGTATCGCTGGTTGCCGCCCGCTTGTCGGTACCGCGGGCGGCAAAACCGTTGAGATGAAGCGTAACCATGAGATCAGGGTTGCAGCGGACGGACTGATTACCATTGTCGGCGGCAAACTGACGACATCGCGCCACATGGCGGAAGAAACCATTGATGCGGCCAGCAAAATACTGGGCCGTAAAAAAGCCTGCTCAACGAAAACTGCGTATTTGCTGGGCGCGGCTGGCTATGACCCACAGGCCATTCTGGCCTCTGGCGGCCTGTCTGCGCATCTGGGCGAGCGCTATGGCACTGAAGCGCATTTTGTCAGTGACATTATTCAGGCCGATCCCTCGCTGGTTAAACCTATCGTGGAAGGGCTTCCCTACACCGAAGCGGAAGTGGTGTATGCCGTACGCCATGAGCTTGCCAGCACCGTTGATGATGTGCTGTCGCGTCGAATTCGCGCGCGCCTGATGGCACGCGATGCGTCAGCCATTGCTGCAGAACGCGTTGGGGAAATACTGCAACAAGAACTCCGGTTACAGCCTGAACAGGTGGCAAAACAGGTAGCCAGCTATCAGGCCGCAATTAAACATGAAAAATCAATGCTTATGGGGACATCAGAATGATCAGTAAAGAAGCGATTAAACGTGGTTATAACCGTGGAAACTATACCATTGGCGCACATACTCGCCCCGCATGGGCAACAGATATCACCAGCAGCAATGGCGCAAGAGGAATGCAGGTAGATCCCGTTGCGATTAGCGAAGCGACGTTTGACCGGCTGCGGGTGATTGCTGATGAGGTGCTGACGTCGGAGTCCGATGTGATTACCTGGACCCGCGACTGGTGGGCCGGTTCAATGATTGCGGAAACCCAGGGCACGCCTGCCACCTCAAAAGGCGTGATTGTACGCGTTTCTACCGTAGAACAGATTCAGGACGTAATGCGCCTCGCCAGTGAATCCGCTATTCCGGTTACAGTTTCTGCCGGGCGAAGTAACGTTACCGGAGCCGCATTGCCGCTGCGCGGGGGGATTGTGCTCGACGTTTGCGAACTCAACAAATTGCTCGATTTTGATCCACAAAGCCAGATTGTTGAGGTAGAAGCCGGCATGTTTGGCGATATTTTCGAGCAAACTATCCAAAAAGAGTATGGCATGACCATGGGGCACTGGCCGTCATCGTTTGGGATCAGTACCGTCGGCGGTTGGGTCGCCTGTCGCGGTGCGGGACAGCTTTCTACCCGCTACGGAAAAATTGAAGATATGGTTTTTGGCATGGATGTGGTGCTGGCCGATGGGCGCTTAATCACCGTTGGCGGTTATGCACGCAGCGCTATCGGACCTGATTTACAGCAAATGTTTATCGGGTCGGAAGGCACGCTGGGCGTGATAGTACGTGTGCGTTTGAAGCTACATCGTCTGCCGGATTATGGTCGCGCTATCGCCTGGGGTTTTTCCAGCTTCGCTAGTGGGCTGGAGGCGTGTCGCGAAATCTTACAGCATGGCGCTAATCCAGCGGCACTGCGCTTGTACGATAACCTGGAAAGCGGCGTGCAGTTTGGCCTGCCCGAGACCAACGTCCTGTTGATTGCGGATGAGGGAGAACCCGACATTGTCGACGCGGTGCTGGCGATCAGTGAACGTATTTGTCAGCAGAGCGGAGAAGAACTTGACGGTGAATCTATCTTTGAGCGCTGGCTGGATACCCGGTATCTGACGGGAAAAAGCGCCGAAGGCTTTAAGAAAAGCCCCGGCCTGGTGGCGGATACGCTGGAAATGGTGGGGCGTTGGCGCGATCTCAGCGCGGTTTATGATGATGTGGTGGCAGCGATCAACGCCGTACCGGGCACGCTGGCGGGGTCAGCGCATCAGTCCCATGCCTACGTCGACGGCGCATGTCTTTACTTCTCACTGCGTGGCGATGTGCCCGTCGAGCAGCGTGCGGCCTGGTATCGTGCGGCATGGGACGCGGCAAATGCGGTGCTGATTAAACACAATACTTCCCTTAGCCATCACCATGGCGTCGGGCTGCTCCGTTCCCCCTACATGCAGGCTTCTTTAGGTGAATCGCTGTCGGTTCTGGCTGATATTAAAAAAGCGCTGGATCCGCAAAATATCCTTAACCCGGGCAAGCTGGGCTTAAGCGCTCAGCTTTACGCACATCAGGCAGGTCAATCATGATAAAAAACCTTGGCGTGCTCCTGGCACGCCAGCCCGTCATCATGGCGATTTACGGCATTGAGCAACTGAAAACCGCACTGTCCAGCACAGCTGAAGTCTGCATCATTGCCAATATCGATCTGATTAAGCTCCAGCCGGTGATCGAACTGCTGTCGAAGGCGGGAAAGTACGTCATCGTGAATATCGACAGTTGTAATGGGCTGTCCCAGGATAAAGGCGGCATTGATTATGTGGCCGAAACGGGGGCGATGGGGTTGCTTTCCACGCGTCTGCAAACCGTACAGCGCGCGAAAAAATGCGGGTTGATCACCATGCAGAAAATCTTCGTCACCGACCGCTCGACCTGGCTACGCAGCCTGAAAGCCGTGGAGCAAAGCGAACCCGATTATGTGCAACTGATGCCTGCGCAGATGCTGCCGTTGCTGCCGCAGGCCGATCGTAATGTGTTGCCGCCGATTGTGGCCTCCGGGTTTGTCTGCAATGAGGAACATGCCCGGACGGCGTTGTTGCACGGCGCGATAGCTGTATCAAGCAGCGACAGCGCGTTATGGGATGTGAATTTGCTACGTTAAACCACCGGGAGCCAAAAATGGAAAACACGCAGCTGTTTGTCGTTGCACATTATTTTGCCCAACCGACGATGGGTCACAAAGTTAACGACGCGCTCAGAATACTGGCAGAGGCAACGCGTCAGGAGCCTGAAAATATATCGTATGAGTTTTTCCGTTCCACGGAAGACGGCGATCGCTTTGTGATTCTTGAAACTTATCGTTGTGCAGAGGGGCTGGAACTTCATCGGCAAACGGAACATTTTCAACGAATTGGCACTGGCATTATTGCCCCGATGTTGGAGCGTAAAGAGGTGAAAAGCTTTCACATTCCTCCTGATGAACCGCATTGCTAAAAGCTGTCCATTTTTACTGCAAGGAATACCCCAATGAAAAATGTCATGAAGGATTTTGCGTTTACGACGGTAGCGGAAATCATCGTCGAGTGGGCGGGTGCGTCACGGTTAGGGGAGATTCTTCAGCAACGGTTTAGCGCACGTCGTGTATTGCTGGTGACCGATCCCGGTCTGGTCAAGGCTGGGGTTTTGCCACCGGTTCTGCACAGTCTGCACAACGCAGGGTTTCAGGTGACGCTTTATGATCGGGTCCAACCCGACCCACACGAGCGCCTCGTTCGCGAAGCTTTACAGATTGCCCGCGATGATAACTGCGAAATGGTTATTGGTCTGGGCGGCGGCTCCTCGCTCGATGTCGCAAAGCTGGTGGCTGTATTAATCAACTCTGAACAAGACCTGCCGGAGCTTTACGGCATCGACAAGGTCACCGGGAAACGCCTACCGCTGGTTAACATTCCCACCACCGCCGGCACCGGGTCTGAAGTCACTAATATTGCAATTTTGACGACCAACGATGACAGCAAAATGGGCATTGTCTCCCCGCAACTGTATGGCGATTTGGTGCTATTGGATGCGCAACTGACCCTGGGACTTCCTCCTGTCCATACTGCCGCCGCCGGGATAGATGCGATGGTGCATGCGATTGAGGCCTATACCGGCAAACATAAGAAAAACCCACTCTCGGACGCGCTGGCCCGCGAAGCGTTACGTTTAATCAGTCGCCATCTGGTGACCGCATGTCGTGACGGGCACAACCGTGAAGCGCGAGAAAATGTGCTGCTGGGCGCGATGCTGGCGGGACAGGCTTTCGCTAACTCTCCGGTGGCGGCGGTGCATGCACTGGCTTATCCCTTGGGTGCCAGACACCATATCCCGCACGGCTTGTCGAATGCGCTAATGTTGGTTCCGGTCCTGCAATTTAACGTGGCGGTAACGGCCCCACTTTATGCCGAGCTGGCTCCCGTCATTGGGGCACAGGTGACAGGAAACGTGGATATCGATGCCCAGTCGTTTATTGCCGGGATGGTAAGCATTATTGCGGCAACCGGGGCGCCCAACAGGCTGCGTGACGTTGGTGTTCCCGCAGACGGTCTGGCGATATTGGCGCAGGATGCCATGCAGCAGACCCGCTTGCTGGGCAATAATCCCGTTACGCTTAATGAAGATGATGCGTTGCGGCTTTACCAGCAGGCTTATTAAACCCAGAACGTGTCCGGTGAGCGGATCACCGGACATGCTTGGTCGGCGGCGATATCCCCACTACAACCGAATAGACATCTTGAATCCAGGTGTTAGTATTCAATAGACAGCAGTTATGAGTATGCGTGTTTCATTTCCGGCCAGGAACGCTGATGATGACAACATTACTACCCGATTTCACAGCATTTTCGTCATTCACTTCCTTCGCGGCGCGCGTTGCCTTAACGCCTGCTCGCTCAATGGTCATTGTTTTTCATTCCTTCTCATCCCGGATGGAATCTCCCGCTGAATAGCTGTTCAGTGGGCTTTGTGACACGCAACGTTTGATAACAGGGATTACGGCGGGTCGAATATGGATAAGTTTAAGCGTCATCTGATGTGGTGGGGAGCGGGTGTTCTTGTGGTGGTGGCCGCGATAGCCTGGTGGATGCTGCGCCCTGCGGGAATACCGGAGGGGTTTGCAGCCAGCAACGGCAGAATTGAAGCCACCGAAGTGGATATTGCCACTAAGATTGCCGGGCGTATTGATACCATCCTCGTTTCGGAAGGGCAGTTTGTCCGTCAGGGCGAGGTGCTGGCGAAAATGGATACCCGCGTGCTGCAGGAACAGCGGCTGGAGGCGATCGCGCAAATCAAAGAAGCCGAAAGCGCGGTGGCGGCGGCGCGGGCGTTGCTGGAACAGCGGCAAAGTGAAATGCGCGCCGCGCAGTCGGTGGTAAAACAGCGTGAGGCGGAACTGCAGTCGGTCTCTAAACGTCACGTGCGTTCCCGTTCGCTATCCCAGCGAGGGGCGGTGTCCGAGCAACAACTGGATGACGATCGGGCCGCGGCAGAAAGCGCACGTGCCGCGCTGGAGTCGGCAAAGGCGCAGGTCTCTGCGGCCAAAGCGGCGATTGAAGCCGCTCGTACCAGCATCATTCAGGCGCAGACCCGCGTAGAGGCCGCACAGGCTACCGAACGTCGCATTGCCGCTGATATTGATGACAGCGAGCTGAAAGCTCCGCGCGACGGTCGCGTACAGTATCGCGTAGCCGAACCAGGCGAGGTGCTTTCCGCGGGGGGGCGCGTGCTGAATATGGTCGATCTCAGCGATGTCTACATGACGTTCTTCTTACCTACCGAACAGGCTGGCTTACTGAAGATTGGCGGCGAAGCGCGACTGGTGCTGGATGCCGCGCCGGATCTGCGCATTCCGGCGACCATCAGCTTTGTGGCCAGCGTCGCGCAGTTCACGCCGAAAACGGTGGAAACCAGCGATGAACGGCTGAAGCTGATGTTCCGCGTCAAAGCGCGTATCCCGCCAGAGCTGTTGCAGCAGCATCTCGAGTACGTGAAAACCGGTCTGCCGGGCATGGCGTGGGTGCGTGTCGATGAAAATCGCGCCTGGCCTGACGACCTGATGGTGAGGTTGCCGCAATGACGCATCTGGCGCTGGTTCCTGTTCCTCCCGTGGCGCACCTTGACGGCGTGAGTCAGCATTACGGGAAAACGGTCGCGCTGAACAATATCACGCTGGATATTCCCGCCCGTTGCATGGTGGGGTTGATTGGCCCGGATGGCGTGGGGAAATCGAGCTTGTTGTCGCTCATCTCCGGCGCGCGGGTCATTGAACACGGCAACGTGATGGTGCTGGGCGGCGATATGCGCGACCCGCAGCACCGCCGGGATGTCTGCCCGCGCATTGCCTGGATGCCGCAGGGGCTGGGGAAAAACCTGTACCACACGCTGTCGGTATATGAGAACGTCGATTTCTTTGCCCGCCTGTTTGGTCATGATAAAGCGGAGCGCGAAGCGCGGATTACCGAGCTACTGAACAGTACCGGCCTGGCGCCGTTTCGCGATCGTCCTGCCGGGAAACTCTCGGGGGGGATGAAACAAAAACTGGGGCTGTGCTGCGCGTTGATCCACGACCCGGAGCTATTAATTCTCGATGAACCCACCACCGGGGTCGACCCCCTGTCCCGCGCTCAGTTCTGGGATCTGATTGACAGTATTCGCCAGCGCCAGACCAACATGAGCGTGCTGGTTGCGACCGCCTACATGGAAGAAGCCGAGCGCTTTGACTGGCTGGTGGCGATGAACGCCGGGGAAGTGTTAGCCACCGGGAGCGCGCAGCAGCTACGGGAACAAACCGCCAGCGACACGCTGGAGCAGGCGTTTATCGCGCTGTTACCCGAAGCCCAGCGTCAGGCGCACAAACCGGTGGTGATCCCGCCGTATCACGCTGAGCGGGAAGAGATTGCCATTGAGGCGAAAGATTTGACCATGCGCTTCGGCAAGTTCGTCGCCGTTGACCACGTTAACTTTCGCATTCCGCGCGGGGAAATCTTCGGTTTTCTCGGCTCCAATGGCTGCGGCAAATCTACCACCATGAAGATGCTCACCGGACTGCTGCCCGCAAGCGAAGGCGAGGCATGGCTGTTTGGGCAAGCGGTTGATCCGAAGAATATCGATACCCGCCGCCGGGTAGGCTATATGTCACAGGCGTTCTCGCTCTACAGCGAGCTGACCGTGCGGCAAAACCTCGAACTACACGCGCGGCTGTTCCATATCCCTGAGGCAGAAATCCCTGAGCGCGTACAAGAG
The DNA here is from genome assembly GCF_005281255.1 of Citrobacter sp. wls708. Classification (NCBI taxonomy): domain Bacteria; kingdom Pseudomonadati; phylum Pseudomonadota; class Gammaproteobacteria; order Enterobacterales; family Enterobacteriaceae; genus Citrobacter; species Citrobacter sp. wls708. The sequence goes on along the minus strand of NZ_SZXE01000018.1, from coordinate 145,005 downwards.
ATGAGCGAGCGCTTTAGCCTGACCGATGTCGAAGACGCGTTGCCCGGCGCGCTGCCGTTGGGGATCCGTCAACGCCTGTCGCTGGCGGTGGCGGTGATTCATCGCCCGGAAATGCTCATTCTTGATGAGCCGACCTCCGGGGTCGATCCGGTGGCGAGGGACATGTTCTGGCAATTGATGGTCGATTTGTCGCGGCAGGATAAAGTGACCATTTTTATCTCCACCCACTTTATGAACGAAGCGGAGCGCTGCGATCGCATGTCGCTGATGCACGCCGGAAAAGTGCTGGCCAGCGGCACGCCGCAGGAACTGGTGAAGCAGCGCGGTGCCGCCAGTCTGGAAGAGGCGTTTATCTCCTGGTTACAGGAGGCCGCAGGCCCGGCGCCGGAGACGACGCTTTCGCAAGCGGATGCGCCGGTGGTGCATGAAAATAATCAGCCGCCACGCCAGGGCTTTAGCCTGCGGCGTTTGTTCAGCTACAGCCGGCGTGAAGCGCTGGAGCTGCGACGCGATCCGGTGCGCTCCACGCTGGCGCTGATGGGGACGGTGATCCTGATGCTGATTATGGGCTACGGCATCAGTATGGATGTGGAAAACCTGCGTTTTTCGGTGCTCGATCGTGACCAGACCGTCAATAGCCAGGCGTGGACGTTGAATCTGGCGGGGTCGCGCTATTTTATCGAGCAGCCGCCGCTCACCAGTTATGACGAACTGGACAAACGGATGCGTTCGGGCGAGGTGGCGGTAGCCATTGAAATCCCGCCCAATTTTGGCCGCGACATCGCGCGTGGAACGCCGGTGAAGATTGGCGTCTGGGTTGATGGGGCGATGCCGAGCCGCGCAGAAACGGTCAGAGGCTATGTACAGGCGATGCACCAGACCTGGCTGCAGGATGTGATGGCGCGTCAGCCCAATGCCAGTAGGCAAAACGGGCTGATGACCATCGAGACGCGCTATCGTTACAACCCGGATGTGAAGAGCCTGCCGGCGATTGTTCCGGCGGTGATCCCGCTGCTGTTGATGATGATTCCCTCCATGCTCAGCGCACTCAGTGTGGTGCGCGAAAAAGAGCTGGGGTCGATTATCAACCTGTACGTTACGCCCACCACCCGCAGCGAGTTTTTGCTCGGCAAACAGTTGCCTTACATCGTGCTGGGAATGCTGAACTTCCTGCTGCTATGTGCGCTGTCGGTGTTTGTCTTCGGCGTCCCGCATAAGGGCAGCTTTTTAACGCTGACGCTGGCCGCGCTGCTGTACGTCACCATTGCTACCGGACTGGGCTTGTTAATCTCTACGTTTATGAAAAGCCAGATCGCCGCCATTTTTGGTACGGCGATTATTACGCTGATCCCGGCGACGCAGTTTTCCGGGATGATCGATCCGGTGGCCTCGTTGGAAGGGCCGGGACGCTGGATTGGTGAAATTTATCCGACCAGCCATTTTCTGACCATTGCGCGCGGGACGTTCTCTAAAGCGCTGGATCTGGCGGATCTTTGGCAGCTATTTATCCCGCTGGCAATCGCCATTCCGGTAGTGGTTGGTCTGAGCGTATTACTGCTGAAAAAACAGGAGGGGTGATGCGCCGATTACGCAATATTTATAACCTTGGCATCAAAGAGTTACGCAGTCTGCTGGGTGACAAAGCGATGCTGACGCTGATCGTTTTCGCCTTCACGATTTCGGTTTACTCCTCCGCAACTGTCCTGCCGGGGTCGCTGCATCTGGCGCCGATTGCCATCGCGGATATGGACCAGTCGCAGTTGTCGAACCGGATTGTGAACAGCTTTTATCGCCCGTGGTTTTTGCCGCCGGAGATGATCACCGCCGATGAGATGGATGCCGGGCTGGATGCCGGTCGCTACACCTTCGCCGTGAACATTCCGCCTGATTTTCAGCGTGATGTGCTGGCCGGGCGACAGCCGGATATCCAGGTCAACGTCGATGCCACGCGGATGAGCCAGGCCTTCACCGGCAACAGCTATATCCAGAATATCATTAGCGGTGAAGTGAATAGTTTTGTGGCGCGTTACCGCGACAATAATGAGCCGCCAGTGGCGCTGGAAATGCGCATGCGCTTTAACCCCAATCTGGAGCCAGCCTGCTTTGGCGCGGTAATGGCGATCATCAACAACATCACTATGCTGGCGATTGTGCTTACCGGGTCGGCGCTGATCCGCGAGCGCGAACATGGGACCATTGAGCACCTGCTGGTGATGCCGGTGACACCGTTTGAGATAATGATGGCGAAAATCTGGTCGATGGGACTGGTGGTGCTGGTGGTTTCCGGTCTGTCGCTGATGCTGATGGTAAAAGGCGTGCTCGGGGTGCCAATTGAAGGCTCGATACCGCTGTTTATGCTGGGCGTGGCGCTGAGCCTGTTCGCCACCACCTCGATCGGCATTTTTATGGGTACGCTGGCGCGTTCCATGCCGCAACTGGGGCTGCTGATGATTCTGGTGCTACTGCCGTTACAGATGCTCTCCGGCGGCTCCACGCCGCGTGAAAGCATGCCGCAGGCGGTGCAGGACATTATGCTGACCATGCCGACCACCCACTTTGTCAGCCTCGCGCAGGCGATACTTTATCGCGGGGCCGGGTTTAGCATCGTCTGGCCGCAGTTCCTGACGCTGCTGGCGATTGGCGGTGCGTTCTTCCTGATAGCGCTGCTGCGTTTTCGCAAGACGATTGGCACAATGGCGTAATCATCATTGCCGGGGGCGCTTCGCTTGCCCGGCCTACAGACGGTAACGGACGTAGGCCGGATAAGGCGCAGCCGCCATCCGGCAACGAAACAGGCAATCACTCTTCTTTCGGCAGGCACTGCAAATGACCGTGGCGTACGCCGCGCTGGGAAATGACGTCATCGGCAAAATGCTGTACATCGCCCATGTCGCCTTTCAGCACGGCGATTTCCAGGCAGTCGTCATGGTTGATATGCACATGTAATGTGGCGACCGATAAATCATGGTGGTGGTGCTGGGTGGAAACAATACGGCTCGCCAGGTCGCGCTTCTCATGCTCATAAACATACGAGAGTACCGCGAAGCCCTGGGTGCCGTGCTCCTGGGTGGTTTCTTGCGCCAGCGCCCCGCGCAGAATATCGCGGATCGCTTCGGAACGGTTGTTGTAGCCACGGCGCTGGCTCAGGCCGTCGAGCGTTTCCAGTAAATCGTCATCGAGGGTAATGGTGACTCGTTGCATCTGCAATTAACCTTTCATGTGGCGCGTTGACGCACAGAGAATGCGGGAATTAGCATATTTTGTAACACACGTTCGGCCTCTGGGGAAAAGGTTAATGCTCCCGCAATAAACGCAGTAGCGTGCTCACCTGCTCATCCAGCGGCGCGAGAGTATCTTTAACGATCAGATGCAGAGGCGTGGCGCGGCGAGCGCCATGGCTTAACGGCAGCGGACGTAAAAGCCCCTGGGCCAGTTGCGTCTGAATACGCTCCTCAGGCAGCCAGCCGTAACCGACCTGATACATCACTGCATCAATCGCGGCATCAATGGTAGAGAAGGTCCAGGCATCGCGAACCGGTTGCTGCGGGTTGTCGCGATCGGCAATGCGAATCAGTGGCCACGCGCGTAATGCGTCTTCATCCAACGGCGCATCCAGCGTGCAGAGCGGGTGATCGCGATGGGCAACGGCCACGAAGTCAATGTTCATCAGCCATTCACCACGCCCGGTCACATCCTGACGCCGGGTCAGGACCATTACGTCCGCATCGGCATGCGCTGCCAGCCTGTCGTCTGCATTTTCCAGTACCTCGGTCAGCCGCACCTGCGTTTGCGGCCACGCCTGCTGAAACTGTTTGAGGATTGCGAACAGGCGTCTGCGTGGGAAGATGCTATCGACCAGCAAATCCAGCCGTGTTCGTGTGCCGTTTTGCAGCGTTGCTGCCCGGGTCTCCACCCATAAAAAGGCCTTCAGTAACGGTTTGACCTGAGCTAGCAACAGCTCGCCCGCCGGGGTCAACACCGCCCTGCGGCCTTCCGGCGTCAGCAGCGTCACGCCGAGTCGCTCCTGTAATAGCGCCAGATTGTAGCTTACCGATGACTGGCTACGGTTGGTCTCTTCCGCGGCTTTCGCAAAGCTGCCCAGTTCCACCACTTTCTCCAACAGGGCCCATTGCTCAAGGGTTGTTTTGTGCATAACTCATCTAAAAATTGAATGAATATGATGTAAACATAGCGTTATTAATCCAATTTTTGAAGCGTTAAGATCCTCGCATCAAGTAAGAGGAGAACGAATATGAGCGCTTTTGATAAACATGATTTGAGCGGATTTGTCGGCAAACATCTGGTCTATACCTACGATAATGGCTGGAATTACGAGATCTACGTAAAAAATGAGACCACGCTGGATTACCGCATTCACAGCGGTATTGTGGGTAATCGTTGGGTGAAAGATCAGCGGGCGTATATTGTGCGGGTAGGGGCGAGTGTTTATAAAATTTCCTGGACCGAACCGACCGGGACCGACGTCAGCCTGATCGTAAACCTGGGCGACAAACTCTTTCACGGCACCATCTTTTTCCCGCGCTGGGTGATCAACAATCCGGAAAAAACGGTGTGCTTCCAGAATGATCATATTCCGCTGATGATGTCGTATCGCGATGCGGGTCCGGCGTATCCAACCGAGGTGATTGATGAGTTCGCGACCATCACCTTCGTGCGCGACTGCGGGGCAGATAATGACGACGTGATTGCCTGCGCGGCGAGTGAGTTGCCGAAAAACTTCCCGGAAAATTTACGCTAAGGCTTCCAGACGCTGCACGGCGTCGGCGGTCAGGGTAAATGGCGTGGGGGTGCACACCGCCAGGCTCAGGGTATCGATCTGGCACTGGCTGACGGAGAGTGAGGAGGTCAGCGCGGTGCTATCGACGCTGACGATTTGCCAGGCGCTGCCGCCACGCTGTTTTACTATGGCTTCTTTGCGCGTCCAGATGCGCCAGAACGCCGCCAGCTGTTGCTCCGGGCGTTCGGCTTCAACTTCAGCATGTTCCCCAAGACTGAATACCGTATTTGCCAGCGACTGCCAGTTATCGCGGGGGCGAATAACTTCAATATCGCAGCCGACTTCCCCTTCGTCGCTGAGCAGCAGGATGATGTCATCGCCGCTATGGCTGAGATTGAACCACAGCGGCGTATCAGCGGGAAAAGCGGGTTTTCCTTGCTCGCCGTAGACAATGTCCGGCAATGGCGAAAGGGCATGGGAAAGCAGCACACGGCCTGCCAGCCAGCGTGCCCGGCGAGCACCTTGCGGCGCTTGCTCTTTCATTGCGGCAGGCAGTTCGCCAGCGCTTAAAACAGAAACTTTCCCAAGAACGAGCTGATACATATCAGGACTAACCTTTAGTAATAATGGGGTTGTGTATCATTCTTCACGTGCCATTTGCAAGTTTATCCCGGTAATCGACTTTTGGGCCTGCCAGGTCCGAGCAAAATTGCCAGTTTGCTGCCGCCTTTGGTGGTTTCCATCCAGATTTTACACACGCTGGTTAACGGCACGGAGAGTAACATGCCGACCGGGCCGAGCAGCCATCCCCATACCAACAGGGAGAGAAAGACGATCAGCGTCGATAATCCCAGGCGGTGCCCCATCATACGGGGTTCGAGAATATTACCAATCACCATATGCACGACCAGAAACAGCGCGCCAACCAGCACGCATTCGTAAATGCCGTTGAACAGCAGCGCCTGAATCATGGGCGGGACGGCGGAAATGACCGAGCCAATGTTGGGCACGTAGTTTAGCAGGAATGCCAGCACGCCCCACATCAGAGCAAACTGAATCCCCATCAGCGCCAGCCCCAGCCAGACAATGGCGCCGGTCCATAAGCTGAGCAACGTTTTCAGCGCCAGATAGTGTGAAACGCCCTTCAGCGCCCGATGCAGCCCCGCAATATGAATCTGCGGATTGTTTAACGCGAAGCGCAGCTTATAAGGAACATGGCGCACTTCAAACAGCATAAAGACGACCGTCATTACCAACAGGACGACGCTGGCCATGGCGCCGGAAAGACTCGTCATTAGCGTGGTGGTGAAGGTCATCAGTTTGTCGGAGTCCATACGCTGCAACATGCGCTCCGGGGACATATGCAGGTTCAGAAAGGGGACCATTTCTTGCAGATACAGAACTTTGCGCGTCAGTTCCTTATTGTATTTTGGCAGCATGGCCATGAACTCAGTGATCGACGATGCCAGCACGCCAACCAGCGCCGTAAGAACAATCAGCATTACCACGACCACTAACGTAATGGCTACCGGGCGACGCACCCCCCGGCGAATAAACCAGGTGACCAGCGGGTTCAATACGATGGCAAAAAAGAGCGCCAGCAACAGTTGCACAATGATATCCGCCGCGGCATGGATGCCCGCGAGGATCACCACCAAAGCGGCCAGTTTGAGCAGAATATGCATACCCGTTTTATCGGGCTGAGCGGTTGTCATGTTTTCTTCCTGTTTGCGTTTTTGCATTAAGTGTAGCGGTTGGCTTGCGTCTGTTATTCCTAAACTGGCTGCTGATTTATGGTCTGCAACATGGTAGAAATGAAACACTGTTGTGAAAATGTGGTGACCTTCCATGCCCGAACCCGTCGCTGAACCGACGTTAAGCGGTTTGCGCCTTAATCTGCGCATTGTTTCGGTGGTGATGTTTAACTTCGCCAGCTATCTGACCATCGGCCTGCCGCTCGCGGTATTGCCCGGCTATGTCCATGATGTGATGGGATTTAGCGCCTTCTGGGCGGGACTGGTCATCAGCCTGCAATATTTCGCCACGCTGCTGAGCCGCCCTCATGCCGGTCGCTATGCCGATCTGCTGGGGCCGAAAAAAATCGTGGTATTCGGACTGTGCGGCTGCTTTTTAAGTGGCCTGGGTTACCTGCTGGCAGGCTCAACCCAAGGTTGGCCGCTGGTAAGTTTGTTGCTGTTATGCATCGGGCGGGTGATTCTGGGCATCGGGCAAAGCTTTGCCGGTACCGGCTCTACGCTATGGGGCGTAGGGGTTGTTGGCTCAATGCATATCGGACGGGTGATTTCGTGGAACGGCATCGTGACCTATGGCGCGATGGCGATAGGCGCTCCGCTGGGCGTATTGTGTTACGCCTGGGGTGGCTTACAGGGACTGGCGCTGACCGTGATGGGCGTGGCGCTGCTGGCGATACTTTTGGCGCTCCCTCGACCGGCGGTGAAGGCCAGCAAAGGCAAGCCGTTACCGTTTCGCGCTGTGCTCGGGCGCGTTTGGTTGTACGGGATGGCGCTGGCGCTGGCCTCCGCCGGATTTGGTGTGATCGCCACCTTTATCACGCTGTTTTATGATGCTAAAGGCTGGGACGGCGCAGCTTTTGCGCTGACGCTTTTTAGCTGTACATTTGTGGGTACTCGCTTGTTATTCCCAAATGGTATCAACCGGTTAGGTGGGCTCAATGTCGCGATGATCTGCTTTAGCGTCGAGATTGTTGGACTGCTGCTGGTGGGCATGGCCTCCATGCCGTGGATGGCGAAAATCGGCGTTCTGCTGGCAGGTGCCGGGTTCTCGTTGGTGTTCCCGGCGCTGGGCGTGGTGGCGGTAAAAGCCGTCCCGCAGCAAAATCAGGGCGCCGCGCTGGCGACCTATACGGTGTTTATGGATTTATCGCTGGGCGTTACCGGGCCGCTGGCCGGGCTGGTCATGACGTGGGCGGGCGTACCGGTTATCTACCTGGCGGCGGCCGGGCTGGTGGCGGTGGCGCTACTGCTAACCTGGCGGCTAAAAAAACGGCCTCAGGTGGCGTCACCGGAGGCCGAGTCATCGTCTTAACCGTTACTGGATAACCAGCGTGTTAATGATGTTTTCTGCGGTCGTTTGCGCTTTTTGCTGATCGTCAGCCGGCAGCGTAATTTGCAGCGTCAGCAGTTGGTTGTCCACTTTACCCAGCACCACGGAAGAGTAAGCGGTCTGGCCTTTGGCCGAGATGATGCTGTCTAACTGTTGCAGCGTGTGGCCTTTCAGCTCAATAGATTTATTGGTGACGACCTGCAACTGCGGGTCGCGGCTACGCTGCTGATCTTCCAGACGTTTTGCCAGTACGGCAAGATCTTCGTTGGTATTGTCGCCGACAATCACAATCACCGCTTTCTGGCCGGTTGCGTCAGAATATACGTGCATATTGTTTGCCTGGGTACCCAGCTTGCCGCTCTGATCGGTCATATCCGCTGGCAGGGAAAAACTGAGTTTGCCGTCCAGCAGGCTGACCGGTTGTCCGGTGGCGCTACTCTCTGCGGCAGCACCTTCTGCTGGCGCTTTTGTATCGCTATTATCACAGGCCGCAAGCCCCATAACCAGCAGGCCAATACCGACATATTTAACCAGATTGCGCATTGACTTCTTCCTTTCGATAAACGGCCATAACGGCTCATTCGACCATCTTATCACAACTCGGAAAATGAACCTTTAACTCGTCTGCAATGCAGATATTTCAGATTTATCTGCCAACCTTTTCAGTAACATATTCAGCAGCACGCCGTACATCGGCAGGAAGAAAATAATGCTGATCAGTACTTTGAAGCAGTAGTCTACCAGCGCGATTTCCATCCAGTGCTCGGCCATAAAGGCATCCGGGCTGCGCCAGAAAGCGATAAAGAAAAAGGCCAACGTATCGCTGATGTTGCCAAACAGCGTGGAAGCCGTCGGCGCCAGCCACCAGCGACGGCTCTGACGCAGGCGGTTAAAGACATGCACATCCAGAATTTGTCCCAGCGCGTAAGCCATAAAGCTGGCGGCGGCGATACGGGCGACAAACAGGTTAAAGTGCAGCAGCGCGCCGAATCCCTGCCACGATCCCATATAGAACAGTGATGAAACAACATAGGAGATCAGCAGCGCGGGGATCATCACCGCAAAGATGATACGTCGTGCCAACGGCGCGCCAAAAATACGCACGGTCAGGTCGGTCGCGAGGAAAATAAACGGAAAGCTAAAAGCGCCCCATGTGGTATGGAAACCAAAAATGGAGATCGGTAGCTGTACCAGATAGTTGCTGGAGGTGATCACCAGCAGATGAAATAGCGATAGCCAAAACAACGCTTTTACGCGCTGAGATTGTGTAAACGGAGTCATATTGTGACCTTTTTGTTGGATGGGGTGAGGGAACCCAATAAAAAACCGTCGCATGATACTGCTTTAAGAGCACATTGCAATGGTTGTTTTTCACGCAATCGTTAACCTGATTGGCTTACGCCACAACAGAGCGTAAAATAACGCCGTTTTTGCATGAATGAGACTACGATGAGCGATCTGTTTACCTCTCCCGACCATACGCTTGATGCCCAGGGACTACGCTGCCCGGAACCTGTAATGATGGTGCGTAAAACCGTGCGCGGTATGCAGGCGGGTGAAACGCTGCTGATTGTCGCCGACGATCCGGCGACAACCCGCGACATTCCCGGCTTCTGTACCTTTATGGAGCATGAACTGGTAGCCAAAGAGACCGACTCGCTGCCGTACCGCTATTTAGTGCGCAAAGGTCATTAAGCGAAGCGCCATCCGGCCTACAAAGACGGTGTAACCTGTAGGCCGGATAAGGCAACGCCGCATCCGGCACACTCATTATCCTTTACGCAACAACCGCAACGCGTTCGCGGTCACCAGCACCGTCGCCCCCGTATCAGCCAGCACCGCCAGCCACAGTCCGGTTATCCCGAGCAACGTGGTGACGAGGAAAATCCCCTTCAAACCCAGCGCAATCGCAATGTTCTGGCGAATATTGGCATGGGTGGCGCGCGCCAGTTGAATCATTTGCACCAGGCCACGCAGACGGTTGTGGGTCAGGGCGGCATCGGCGGTTTCCAGGGCGACGTCGGTTCCGCTACCCATGGCAATGCCGATGGTCGCCGCTTTCATCGCCGGGGCGTCGTTGATGCCGTCGCCGACCATTGCCAGCGGCGACTGTTGGTTGAGAGAGGTAACGGCTCGCACCTTATCCTCCGGCAATAACCCCGCTTTGAATTCCAGACCCAGCTCCCCGGCAATGGCTGCTGCCGCGCGTGGGTTATCACCGGTCAGGATCACCCCTTTCACGCCGATCTGATTGAGCTCGCTGATGGCAGTGCGGGCGTCGTCGCGCAACGTATCCTGTAGGCCCAGTACACCGAGAACGGTATCGTTACGTAGCACCAGCACCACCGTCTGGCCCGCGCTTTCCAGCTCGCTTATCTGTCCGGCAAAGGCATCGGCAGGCTGCTTACCGGCGGCGCAAATCAGCACGCGCTCGCCGTTGACCAGCGCTTCTATTCCGGAACCAACCAGCGCCCGCTGTTCTTTCGCGACAGGAATAGTCAGCTCGCGCGTTTGCGCTTCCCGAACAATCGCCTGCGCCAGTGGGTGCGTCGCGCCTTGCTCTACCGCCGCTGCCAGCGCCAGCAGTTCAGCCTCATTTATACCGCTTGCCGGATGAATCGCCGTCACGCGCGGTTTACCGATGGTCAGGGTGCCGGTTTTATCAAACGCCACCTGCGTGACTCTGCCCAACTGTTCCAGCGCGGCGCCGCCTTTGATTAACGCGCCACGACGCGCCGCGGCGGCAAGACCAGAGGTAATCGCTGCGGGGGTTGAGATAACCAGCGCGCACGGGCAGCCAATCAGCAACAGCGTCAGTCCTTTATAAATCCACTCCTGCCACGAGGCGGCAAACAGCAGCGGCGGGACGAGGGTAACCAGCAGCGCAACCGCCATAATAGCGGGGGTATAAATTCGGCTGAAACGGTCAATAAAGCGCTCAATGGGGGCGCGGCGTTCTTCCGCTTCTTCAATCAGCTTCAGAATGCGATCGATAGCGCTGGCGCCCGGCTCGGAAAGCACTTCCAGCGTAACCAGACGATCCACGCTGGTAGCCCCCGCCGGGACTTTCTCGCCGGTGGCGCGTTCAACCGGGATCGATTCGCCGGTCAGGGCGCTTTCATCAAAGCTGGCAAAACCGGAGACCAGCTTACCGTCGGCGGGTAAACGTCCACCGGCGGCAACTTCAATAACATCGCCAGGCCGGAGCGTATTGATTGCGACCTCTTCGCGTTCGCCATTACGCAGGCGCGTGGCGGTTTCTGGCTTGAGTGCCATCAATGCGCTAACACCTTTGCGGGCGCGGCTGGCGGCCCACCCTTCCAGGCGCTCGCCAATTAAAAACAGCAGTAGCACCATGGCGGCTTCCGCCGTCGCGCCGATAAACAGTGCGCCAATCGCGGCCACGCTCATCAACATTTCAATGGCGAAGTAGCTGCCGGTTTTCATCAGACGCAGGGCCTGGCGGGCAATGGGATACAAGCCCACCAGCGTGGTGGCGATAAACGCTATCTGACCGAAAGGATGATTGAACTGCTCCAGCCCCCAGCTAATCGCCATCATGATTATCAGCGAAATCAGCGGCAGGTTCTCTTTCAGGCGTGATTCGGGGGCGGCTTCCGGCGCTTGTTCATCGCGTAGGGTATAACCTGCCTTTTGTACCGCGCTTTCAACTTGCTGACGGATATCAGAACCCGCGTCGACGACCAGTTTTTCGGTGGCGAACAGCACCTGGACCTGGTTGACGCCGCTCACCTGGCGGACCGCATTTTCCACTTTTCGGGCGCAGGCGGCACAGTCCATTCCTGCCACTTTCCAGGAATAACGGGTGCCCATTACGCTTTCGGATACGGTGGTTGGGGTGGAGCAACTTCCTTCGCAGCAGCAGTCGTCCGCCTTTTTTGGGGCTGGCGCTGGCTTGAAAGAAGAAAATTGTGGGGCTTTTTTGCCAGGGGCATCGGGCGTCGACATGGCATCCTCCGGTTAATAATCATTTCGTATTAACCGAAGGATACACTCTGGAGTCGACTCCAGAGTCAAGCGATATTAGAGATACAACGAACGAACAATCAGGAAATGTCCGGCGAAGTAGCAGGCGGCGGCAATGGCGTTATCGGCGCGGAAGCGGCGGCGATAATGGCTACCCAGCCAGACAAAATTGCCGATGAACAATAATGAGGCACCGAGGAATGCCGACAGCGCGGGGCCAGTGGGACGGAAGAACCACAGTTCGCCCGCCATCCAGACCATCATCAGCGTGATGCCGATAAAAGTACAGATGGCTAAACGCAGCTCTTCCAGCCGTGTCCAGATGATGGCGATCAGCAACGCCCCCAGCACCACCAATACCAATGGCAAAGGCCAGAAGAACGACAGCGTCATTTGGCTGGCGAAGTAGATGGTATACAGCAGGTGCGAGAGGAAAAACGCCCCCACGGCGTAGAGCAGACGTTGGCGCGGCAACAGCGTCAGCGCATCGCCCAGCAGTGAGGCAAGCAGCCCTGCCAGCACCAGATAGCTGATGGCGTTAAACATTGGCGCCTGCCAGGCCAGCAGCGCCAGCAGGAGTAAAGTGAGGGGTTTAAAGACCCAGCGTTGCCAGGCGGGCCCACGATAGGAAGCATCCACGAACAACCATGCGGAAAGGCAGACAGCGATAAACGACCAAAGCATCTTAGTTCCTTGAATTCGTTATTTTTTCGTAAGCGGGGTGCTTACGGCTCTATTGTTCAGTGTAGAGGTCGACACTGCCAGATGACAACACCATAACAGGCAATGTATGCTTATTTCCGCATTTTCTGATGGGTTAATACTATGAGCAAACCGCCGCTTTTTTTCATTGTTATCATTGTCTTAATTGTTGTCGCCGCGTCGTTTCGCTTTGTCCAGCAGCGGCGTGAAAAAGCGGATAACGATGCAGCACCGCTGGTGCAAAAGCAGGTGGTAGTGAGTAATAAGCGGGAAAAACCACTTAACGATCGGCGATCCCGTCAACAGGAAGTGAGCCCGGCAGGAACCAGCATGCGCTATGAAGCCAGCTTTAAGCCGCAAAGCGGCGGTCTGGAGCAGACGTTTCGCCTGGATGCCCGGCAGTACCATGCGCTAACGGTCGGAGACAAGGGCACGCTGAGTTATAAAGGTTCGCGTTTTATTGATTTTACGGCTGAACGCTAAGGTTTCATCTGACTGATGCCGGATGGCGGTTACGCCTTATCCGGCCTACAAATTTTGTCGCCCCGGCTCGCAACGCGCCGCCGGGCGAAAACATCCCAGTTACTTCTTCAACTGGTCCTTAATCTTCTTCTGCCAGACCAGCAGCTCAAAGACGCCGAACAGGAAAATGCGGATTTTCTCCCCGCTGGTCATCTGCGGGCCATCTTTTGGCATGGTGCTTTTTAGCAGCGCCAATTGCATGCCGTGCATCAGCACCATAAAGATCAGCGCGACGTTAACGAAGATGTTAAGCGGGCGTGGGAAGGGTTGGAAAATATTCAGTAATAAAAATGCCCAGACGCAGAGCATCAACAGACGTCCCAGATTAATTAGCATCGTGCTCTCCTTGTGCTTCACGTTGATACAGGCGGTAGGCGACCTGTCCTGCCACTTTTTCACGGTATAGCGACCAGTTTACCGGAACCGGCGGCAGGCCGTTTTCGACTTCGCTCTCAACGTAAATATACGCTTCATCTGCCAGCCAACCATGGGTTTCCAGAAGCGTTAAAGTTTCTTCCAGTAATCCTTTGCGAAACGGCGGATCAACGAACACCACGTTATGCGGCGTACCAGGTTGGGCCAGAAACGCCAGCGTATTGGTGTTGACGACGCGGGCATGATTTGCCTTCAGCGTAGCAAGATTCTTTTGCAACTGCTGCGATACCGCGCGATCCATCTCCAGAAGCGTCGCATTTGCCGCATAGCGAGAGAGAGCTTCCAGCCCCAACGCGCCGCTGCCGGCGAAGCAGTCCAGGCAATGTGCATCGACCATTACCGGGGCCAACCAGTTAAATAAGGTTTCGCGTACGCGGTCAGTGGTCGGGCGCAGGCCGGGGCTGTCCGGAACCGGGAGTTTACGGCCACGCCATTGCCCGCCAATAATGCGGATCTGGCCGCTACCAGAGTGATTCGGTTTTTTCATTTCTATTATTGCTCAATCCGCCTATAGCATGTCATTCCAGGCGGTGATGTGAGTTAAGTTAACCCTTCGCCTTTCAAGTTACCTCTTCGTTGGCTGCACTTACTCACCCGAATCACTTACTAAAAGTAAGCTCATCGGGATTCGTGCGCTTGCCGCCTTGACGTAACTCGAAATTCATTGGGTATAAGTGATAGACTATTTCATCATTTTTTTAGCTGCTATGTACATAGCGTTGACGCTGTGCCATGAAGCAACAGCGGGGGAGTGTAGTCGCAAATGGCGAAAGAGAAAAAACGTGGCTTTTTTTCCTGGCTGGGCTTTGGTCAAAAAGAGCAGGCACCGGAAAACGAGACAGAACTAAAAAACGAAGAACAACAACCGGTTGCTGAAGAAACTACCGTCGTTGACGAACAGCCGCGCGCCGAGGAAACCCGTAGCGAGGCACAAACACAAGCCTTTGCTGCTGAAGTTGTTGAAGTCACGGAACAAGTTGCTGAAATCGAAAAACTGCAGCCGGAAGCAGCGCCTGTTGCCGGGCAACCGCAGCCGGAGGCTGAGGCGGTTGCTGAATCCACTGTTGAACCTGAAGTGGAAACCCCTGCGGCGGCGGTTATCGAACGCGAAGAATTGCCGCTGCCGGAAGAGGTGAAAACCGCAGATGTTTCTGCCGAAGAGTGGCAGGCTGAAGCGGAAACTGTCGAAATCGTCGAGGCGGTTGAAGAAGAAGCCGAAAACGAACCGCAACTGACTGACGAAGAACTGGAAGCGCAGGCCCTGGCTGCCGAGGCGGCGGAAGAAGCCGTCATGGTGGTGCCGGTTGAAGAACCTGCCGTTGAAAAACCGGTAGAAGAAGAGGCGGTCCAGGAGCAGGAAAAACCAACTAAAGAAGGTTTCTTTGCGCGTCTGAAACGCAGTCTGCTGAAAACAAAAGAAAACCTCGGTTCCGGATTTATCAGTCTGTTCCGCGGTAAAAAGATCGACGATGATCTGTTTGAAGAGCTGGAAGAGCAGTTGCTGATTGCTGATGTGGGCGTAGAAACGACCCGTAAGATTATTGCGAATCTGACGGAAGGCGCTAGCCGCAAGCAGCTCAAAGATGCTGAAGCGCTGTATGGTCTGCTGAAAGATGAGATGGGCGAGATTCTGGCGAAGGTTGATGAGCCGCTGAACGTCGAGGGTAAAACGCCATTTGTTATCTTAATGGTTGGCGTAAACGGCGTGGGTAAAACGACTACCATTGGTAAGCTGGCGCGTCAGTTTGAGCAGCAGGGTAAAACGGTGATGCTGGCGGCGGGCGATACCTTCCGTGCGGCAGCGGTAGAGCAGTTACAGGTCTGGGGTCAGCGTAACAATATTCCGGTGATTGCACAGCATACCGGTGCGGATTCCGCCTCCGTTATCTTTGATGCCATCCAGGCCGCGAAGGCACGTAACGTAGACGTGCTGATCGCTGATACCGCAGGGCGTTTGCAGAACAAATCGCACCTGATGGAAGAACTGAAAAAAATCGTTCGCGTTATGAAGAAGCTCGACGAAGAGGCACCGCATGAAGTTATGCTGACTATCGACGCCAGTACCGGGCAGAATGCGATAAGCCAGGCCAAACTGTTCCATGAAGCGGTGGGCTTAACCGGTATCACCCTGACCAAGCTGGACGGTACGGCGAAGGGTGGGGTCATCTTCTCGGTTGCCGATCAGTTTGGCATCCCTATCCGCTATATTGGTGTGGGCGAACGTATCGAGGATTTACGTCCGTTTAAAGCGGACGATTTTATAGAGGCACTTTTTGCCCGAGAGGATTAACAATGATTCGCTTTGAACATGTCAGCAAGGCCTATCTCGGTGGGAGACAAGCGCTGCAGGGAGTGACCTTCCATATGCAGCCTGGCGAGATGGCGTTTCTGACCGGCCACTCTGGTGCGGGTAAAAGTACCCTGCTGAAGCTGATCTGTGGAATTGAACGGCCCAGCGCCGGGAAAATCTACTTCAGCGGGCATGACATCAGCCGTTTGAAAAACCGTGAAGTGCCGTTTCTGCGTCGTCAGATTGGCATGATTTTTCAGGATCACCACCTGTTGATGGACAGAACCGTATTTGACAACGTGGCAATCCCGCTGATCATCGCGGGCGCCAGCGGGGACGATATTCGTCGTCGCGTGTCAGCGGCACTGGATAAGGTCGGGCTGTTGGACAAAGCGAAAAACTTCCCGATTCAGCTCTCTGGCGGTGAACAACAGCGCGTGGGTATCGCCCGCGCGGTGGTGAATAAACCTGCGGTACTGCTGGCGGATGAACCGACGGGGAACCTGGATGACGCGCTGTCGGAAGGGATCCTGCGCCTGTTCGAAGAGTTTAACCGCGTCGGGGTCACGGTATTAATGGCCACGCATGACATTGGACTGATCTCCCGTCGCTCCTACCGCCAGCTGGTCCTGAGTGATGGACACCTGCATGGAGGCCTGGCGCATGAATAGACGTGACGCTATCAATCAAATCAAACAGTTCGGTGGCCGACTGGATCGTTTTCGTAAATCAGGCGGCGCGCCGGGTGACGGTGGTCGCAATGCGCCAAAACGAGCGAAAGCCGCGCCAAAACCGAACTCACGTAAAACCAACGTTTTTAACGAGCAGGTGCGCTATGCGTTCCATGGCGCGTTGCAGGACTTGAAAAGTAAGCCGTTGGCGACGTTCCTCACGGTAATGGTGATCGCCATCTCCCTGACGCTGCCAAGCGTGTGCTACATGGTTTATAAAAACGTAAACCAGGCGGCAAGCCAGTATTATCCTTCGCCGCAAATCACCGTCTATCTGCAAAAAACGCTGGATGATGACGCGGCGGCGCGGGTGGTTGGTCAGTTGCAGGCCGAACAGGGCGTTGAGAAAGTAAATTATCTTTCCCGCGAAGATGCGCTGGGCGAATTCCGTAACTGGTCCGGTTTTGGCGGCGCGCTGGACATGCTGGAAGAGAACCCGCTTCCTGCCGTAGCGGTAGTTATCCCGAAACTGGACTTCCAGGGGACGGAGTCGCTGAACACCCTGCGCGACCGTATTGCACAAATCAACGGTATTGATGAAGTGCGGATGGATGACAGCTGGTTTGCTCGTCTGGCTGCTCTGACGGGACTCGTGGGGCGTGTATCCGCGATGATTGGCGTGCTGATGGTGGCGGCGGTCTTCCTCGTCATTGGTAACAGCGTGCGCCTGAGTATTTTTGCGCGTCGCGATACCATTAACGTGCAGAAGCTGATTGGCGCAACGGACGGATTTATCCTGCGCCCATTCCTTTACGGCGGCGCGCTGCTCGGTTTTTCCGGCGCATTTCTTTCACTGATTTTGTCAGAAATTTTGGTGATGCGTCTGTCGTCAGCGGTGACTGAAGTGGCGCAGGTATTTGGAACTAAGTTTGATATCAATGGTTTATCATTCGACGAGTGCCTGTTGTTACTGCTGGTGTGCTCAATGATCGGCTGGGTGGCAGCCTGGCTTGCCACGGTTCAACATTTACGCCACTTTACCCCCGATTAAAAAATCTCTGGTATAATCTTTCCCTGCACTGAGTAGTTCGCTCTGCAGGGAAAGAGTCCCTGTTATCTCTTCCCGGCGTATTCATTGTGATGTCACATTTTGTGCGTAATCTATACACATTACGACATGGAACTTGTGGATAAAATCACTGTCTGATAAAAGATTGAATGATATTCTCGTTGCTCATAAGCTCTGGCATGGTTGTTGCTACTGGTTTTTGTTAATTAGTTTTTGCCAACGCGCCAGATGAAAAGATTGAGAGGATTTGAATGACCAAAGAAATGCAAAATTTAGCTTTAGCCCCTGTTGGTAACCTGGAGTCTTACATCCGGGCTGCGAACGCGTGGCCGATGTTGTCGGCTGACGAGGAGCGGGCGCTGGCTGAAAAGCTGCATTACCAGGGCGATCTGGAAGCAGCTAAAACGCTGATCCTGTCTCACCTGCGCTTTGTTGTTCATATTGCTCGTAACTACGCGGGCTATGGCCTGCCGCAGGCGGATCTGATTCAGGAAGGTAATATCGGCCTGATGAAAGCCGTGCGCCGCTTCAACCCGGAAGTGGGTGTGCGCCTGGTTTCTTTCGCCGTGCACTGGATCAAAGCTGAGATCCATGAATACGTTCTGCGTAACTGGCGTATCGTGAAAGTCGCGACCACTAAAGCACAGCGTAAGCTGTTCTTTAACCTGCGTAAGACCAAGCAGCGTCTGGGTTGGTTCAACCAGGACGAAGTTGAAATGGTGGCTCGTGAGCTGGGTGTTTCCAGCAAAGACGTGCGCGAAATGGAATCCCGTATGGCGGCGCAGGACATGACGTTTGATATGTCTTCAGACGACGAGTCTGACAGCCAGCCGATGGCGCCGGTTCTGTATCTGCAGGATAAATCCTCTAACTTTGCCGATGGCATTGAAGAAGATAACTGGGAAGATCAGGCCGCGAACAAACTGACTCACGCAATGGAAGGTCTGGACGAACGTAGCCAGGATATCATCCGCGCCCGTTGGCTGGACGAAGACAACAAGTCGACGTTGCAGGAACTGGCCGATCGCTACGGCGTTTCCGCTGAACGTGTTCGTCAGCTTGAAAAGAACGCCATGAAAAAACTGCGCGCGGCGATCGAAGCGTAATCTTCGCGCATTGCCAATGAACCCTCGAATGTGAATTCGGGGGTTTTGTTTTTTGTAGGCCGGATAAGGCGTTTACGCTGCCATCCGACAACACCTTTGCCCGATGGCGCTTTGCTTATCGGACCTACGACCTTTCCTCCCCTCCCCAGACACGAATTTGTTATCTGGATGTAAATTTAGCTATTCCAAAATAATAAAAATCGGGTATGTTTTAGCAGAGTATGCTGCTAAAGCACGGGTGGCTATCCAATAATCGAAATAAAGTGCTGAACAACAACATCACAACACACGTAATAACCACAATAATGGGGATTGTCAGGATGAATATGAAGGGTAAAGCGTTATTGGCAGGATGTATCGCCCTGTCTTTGAGCAATATGGCGTTTGCTAAGGATATTAAAGTGGCCGTTGTCGGCGCAATGTCCGGTCCGGTAGCGCAGTATGGCGATCAGGAGTTTACTGGCGCAGAGCAGGCGATTGCGGATATCAACGCCAAGGGCGGGGTGAAAGGTGACAAACTGGTCGTGGTGAAATATGACGATGCCTGTGACCCGAAACAAGCGGTAGCGGTCGCGAACAAAGTGGTCAACGACGGGATTAAATACGTTATCGGCCATCTGTGCTCATCTTCTACCCAGCCCGCGTCTGATATCTATGAAGATGAAGGCATTCTGATGATCACCCCGGCAGCGACGGCGCCGGAGCTGACCGCGCGTGGTTATAAGCTGGTGATGCGCACCACCGGCCTGGATTCCGATCAGGGGCCAACTGCCGCCAAATACATTCTGGAAAAAGTGAAGCCGCAACGCATTGCCATCATTCACGATAAGCAGCAGTACGGCGAAGGTCTGGCGCGTGCGGTGCAGGACGGCCTGAAGAAAGGCAACGCCAACGTGGTGTTCTTTGACGGGATTACCGCCGGTGAAAAAGACTTCTCGACGCTGGTAGCGCGCCTGAAGAAAGAGAATATCGATTTCGTTTACTACGGTGGTTATCACCCGGAAATGGGGCAGATCCTGCGTCAGTCTCGTGCCGCAGGTCTGAAAACCCAGTTTATGGGTCCGGAAGGGGTAGCGAACGTGTCGCTGTCTAACATTGCGGGTGAGTCTGCGGAAGGCTTACTGGTAACCAAGCCGAAGAACTACGACCAGGTGCCAGCGAACAAACCGATTGTGGATGCTATCAAGGCCAAGAAACAGGATCCGAGTGGCGCATTCGTGTGGACCACTTACGCCGCGCTGCAATCCTTGCAGGCCGGTCTGAACCAGTCTGACGATCCGGCTGAAATTGCCAAGTACCTGAAAGCAAACTCAGTAGAAACCGTAATGGGGCCGCTGTCCTGGGACGAGAAGGGCGATCTGAAAGGCTTCGAATTCGGCGTGTTTGACTGGCATGCTAATGGTACGGCGACCGACGCCAAGTAATCGAGTGCCGGGTGGCGGCTTCGCCTTACCCGGCCTACATACCTGGAAAATTGCGAGGTGGTTTTTTATTTTTTGCTCCCAGCATGTAGGCCGGATAAGCGTCAGCGCCATCCGGCTTTTTTATCTTTTTTCCCAGCCATCTGCCTGGGCTGTAAAGCCTAACGCCTGCATAAACGCGGCCATCACGCTGCGGTCTTCAACGCCTACATCTGCCATCCACCATGAACTCACACTTGGGTTTTCACGGATCACCTCTTCAATCAAATACTGCCCGACGCCGCGACGACGGGTGATTTCACGTACGCGCAACGAATCCAGAGCACCTTGTGTGCCGCTCAGGGTGACACGTACTGCGCCTAACAGACGCTCGTTAAAACGCGCGGCGTAGATCCGGTGCGTTTCATCTACGCTTAATGATGAGGCGGAATATTCCGGCCAGATTTTGCCCAGATCAATCAGATCCTGGGCGCTAAAGTTGTTTAAACGAACGATGGTCAGCTTCATTAGCAGCATGTCCAAATCACAAAAGATGAGATCAGTGTACCGAAATAATTCGCCCGGATGCTTTCTCTTTTTTATGCGATTAACCAGGTTAATAGTTTTGCGACAACGGTAATGACAGTTTGAAACATTAGAGATTGAAAAACAGGCAGGATAATACCCTGGAATGCAGCATTTTATTCCGCTCTTTGTACCGTTATTTTATGCTGACAAACGTGCTTTTTTTTGTTTATCTATAGTGAAAAGCAGAATATTATCTTTTCTTAATCGACTGAAATATAGAGATTTTAGTCTGATTTTGCTTAAAAAACTGCGCTAACCCATTAATGAGACTGGTAAAAATAGTGCAGTTCAAAAAAAGCACAGTCTGCTTTTTAACCACATAAATACAAAATATTAATTACGTCACGAATGGGGATTCAGTTAATGAAACGGAATGCGAAAACAATCATCGCAGGGGTGATAGCACTGGCAATGTCGCATGCTGTCATGGCAGAAGATATCAAGGTGGCTGTTGTCGGGGCGATGTCGGGTCCGGTCGCGCAGTGGGGTGATATGGAATTTAATGGCGCACGTCAGGCCATTAAAGATATCAATGCCAAAGGCGGGATCAAAGGCGACAAGCTGGTGGCCGTGGAATATGACGATGCTTGCGATCCAAAACAGGCCGTTGCCGTAGCAAACAAAATCGTCAACGACGGTATTCAGTATGTTATTGGCCACCTGTGCTCATCTTCGACTCAGCCAGCGTCAGACATCTATGAAGACGAAGGGATCCTGATGATTTCCCCGGGCGCCACTAACCCGGAACTGACCCAGCGCGGTTACGCACACATTATGCGTACTGCGGGTCTGGACTCCTCTCAGGGACCAACCGCCGCGAAATACATTCTGGAGAAGGTGAAGCCGCAGCGCATCGCCATCATCCATGATAAACAGCAATACGGCGAAGGCCTGGCGCGTTCGGTGCAGGACAGCCTGAAAGCGGGCAAAGCCAACATCGTCTTCTTTGATGGGATCACCGCCGGGGAAAAAGATTTCTCTGCGCTGATTGCCCGTCTGAAGAAAGAAAATATCGACTTCGTCTATTACGGCGGCTACTACCCGGAAATGGGGCAAATGCTGCGCCAGGCGCGATCCGTTGGCCTGAAAACGCAGTTTA
This sequence comes from Citrobacter sp. wls708, assembly GCF_005281255.1. Lineage (NCBI taxonomy): Bacteria > Pseudomonadati > Pseudomonadota > Gammaproteobacteria > Enterobacterales > Enterobacteriaceae > Citrobacter > Citrobacter sp. wls708. The sequence goes on along the minus strand of NZ_SZXE01000018.1, from coordinate 123,314 downwards.
TGGGGCCAGAGGGTGTGGGTAATGCCTCTCTGTCTAACATCGCCGGTGATGCCGCAGAAGGCATGCTGGTGACGATGCCAAAACGTTATGACCAGGATCCGGCGAATAAAGCAATTGTCGATGCGCTTAAAGCTGACAAGAAAGATCCAACCGGACCATACGTGTGGATCACTTATGCAGCCGTCCAGTCACTGGCGAGCGCAATGGATCGCAGCGGAAGCAAAGAGCCGCTGGATCTGGTTAAAGATCTGAAAGCACACGGGGCTGATACCGTGATTGGGCCGCTGAAATGGGACGAAAAAGGCGATTTGAAGGGATTTGAGTTTGGTGTCTTCCAGTGGCACGCAGATGGTTCATCAACCGTTGCGAAGTAATACCTGAAGACGAGTTATCCCACCGCCCGTGCAAAACGGGCGGGTTAAGAAAGGTTACCTTATGTCCGAGCAGTTCCTCTATTTCTTGCAGCAGATGTTTAACGGCGTCACGCTGGGAAGCACCTACGCGCTGATCGCCATCGGTTATACGATGGTGTACGGCATTATTGGCATGATCAACTTCGCCCATGGCGAGGTGTATATGATCGGCAGCTATGTCTCCTTTATGATCATCGCTGCGCTAATGATGATGGGGATTGATTCCAGTTGGCTACTGGTCGCGGCGGGTTTCGTCGGCGCGATTGTGATTGCCAGCGCCTACGGCTGGAGTATTGAACGGGTGGCGTATCGGCCCGTGCGCAGCTCCAAGCGCTTGATCGCGCTAATTTCCGCTATCGGGATGTCCATCTTCCTGCAAAACTACGTCAGCCTGACGGAAGGTTCGCGCGACGTGGCGCTGCCCAGCCTGTTTAACGGCCAGTGGACTGTCGGCAGTAGTGATAACTTCTCTGCATCTATCACCACTATGCAGTTGGTTATCTGGATTGTAACCTTCCTCGCGATGCTGGCGCTGACGCTGTTTATCCGTTATTCGCGTATGGGACGCGCCTGCCGCGCCTGTGCGGAAGATCTGAAAATGGCCAGCCTGCTCGGCATTAACACCGACCGCGTGATTGCGCTGACCTTTGTGATCGGTGCGGCAATGGCGGCGGTTGCGGGCGTGCTGCTCGGTCAGTTCTATGGCGTAATTAACCCTTACATCGGCTTTATGGCCGGGATGAAAGCCTTTACCGCGGCGGTACTGGGCGGCATTGGCAGCATTCCTGGCGCGATGATTGGCGGCCTGATTTTGGGCGTTGCCGAAGCGCTTTCCTCTGCTTATCTGAGTACGGAATACAAAGACGTGGTGTCGTTCGCGTTGCTGATTCTGGTACTGCTGGTGATGCCGACCGGTATCCTGGGTCGTCCGGAGGTAGAGAAAGTATGAAACCGATGCATTTTGCAATGGCGCTGCTCTCTGCCGCCATGTTCTTCATCCTGGCTGGCGTCTTCATGGGCGTCCAGTTAGAGCTGGACGGCACCAAACTGGTGGTGGACACCGCTGCGGATATCCGCTGGCAGTGGGTGTTTATCGGCACTGGCGTCGTGTTTCTTTTCCAACTGTTGCGTCCGGCGTTCCAGAAAGGTCTGAAGAGCGTCTCCGGGCCGAAGTTTATTCTGCCAGCGATTGACGGCTCCACTGTTAAACAGAAACTGTTTCTGGTGGCGCTGCTGGTGATTGCCGTGGCATGGCCGTTTATGGTCTCGCGCGGTACGGTCGATATCGCCACGCTGACGATGATTTATATCATCCTCGGCCTCGGCTTAAACGTGGTGGTGGGGCTTTCCGGTCTGCTGGTGCTGGGCTACGGCGGCTTCTATGCCATCGGCGCTTACACCTTTGCGCTGCTGAACCACTATTACGGCCTCGGTTTCTGGACCTGTCTGCCGCTGGCGGGGCTGGTTTCTGCCGCTGCGGGGTTCCTGCTCGGCTTCCCGGTCCTGCGTCTGCGCGGTGATTATCTGGCGATTGTGACCTTAGGCTTCGGCGAAATCGTCCGTATCCTGCTGCTCAACAACACCGAAATCACCGGCGGCCCGAACGGTATTAGCCAGATCCCGAAACCCACCTTTTTCGGTCTTGAGTTCAGCCGCAGCGCGCGTGAAGGCGGCTGGGATACCTTCAGCAACTTCTTTAACGTGAAGTATGACCCGTCCGATCGCGTGATTTTCCTCTATCTGGTGGCGCTGCTGCTGGTGGTGTTCTCGCTGTTTGTCATCAACCGTCTGCTGCGCATGCCGCTGGGACGTGCGTGGGAAGCGCTGCGTGAAGATGAAATCGCCTGCCGTTCGCTGGGCTTAAATCCTACACGCATCAAGCTGACCGCCTTTACCATCAGCGCCGCGTTCGCGGGTTTTGCCGGCACGCTGTTTGCCGCGCGGCAGGGTTTTGTCAGCCCGGAATCGTTCACCTTTGCCGAGTCGGCCTTTGTGTTGGCGATTGTGGTACTGGGTGGAATGGGCTCGCAGTTTGCGGTCATTCTCGCAGCTATCCTGCTGGTGGTGTCACGCGAACTGATGCGTGATTTCAATGAATACAGCATGTTAATGCTGGGTGGTTTGATGGTACTGATGATGATCTGGCGTCCGCAGGGCTTGTTACCGATGACCCGTCCGCAGTTGAAGCTGAAAAACGGGGAAGCAAAAGGAGAGCAGGCATGAGTCAGCCATTATTATCCGTTAACGGCCTGATGATGCGCTTCGGCGGTCTGCTGGCGGTGAACAACGTTGAGCTGGAACTGAGACCGCAGGAAATCGTCTCGTTAATCGGGCCGAACGGCGCGGGAAAAACCACGGTCTTTAACTGCCTGACCGGTTTTTATAAACCGACGGGTGGGACGATTAAGCTGCGTGACCAGCATCTGGAAGGGCTGCCGGGTCAGCAAATTGCGCGTATGGGCGTGGTGCGTACTTTCCAGCACGTACGCCTGTTTCGCGAAATGACGGTGATTGAAAACTTGCTGGTGGCGCAACATCAGCAATTGAAAACCGGTGTCTTTTCCGGCCTGTTAAAAACGCCGTCGTTCCGTCGCGCGCAAAGTGAAGCCCTGGATCGCGCCGCCACCTGGCTTGCGCGTATTGGTTTGCTGGAGCATGCCAACCGTCAGGCCAGTAATCTCGCCTACGGTGACCAGCGTCGCCTGGAGATCGCCCGCTGCATGGTGACGCAGCCTGAGATCCTGATGCTTGACGAGCCTGCCGCTGGTCTCAACCCGAAAGAGACCAAAGAGCTGGATGAGCTGATTGCCGAACTGCGCAATCATCACAACACCACCATTCTGTTGATTGAGCACGATATGAAACTGGTGATGGGCATTTCCGACCGTATTTACGTGGTAAACCAGGGCACGCCGCTGGCGAACGGGACGCCGGAACAGATTCGTAATAACCCGGACGTGATCCGCGCCTATTTAGGTGAAGCATAATGGGGGCGAGGCATAATATGGATAAGGCGATGTTATCGTTCGATAAAGTCAGCGCCCACTACGGCAAAATTCAGGCGCTGCACGAGGTGAGCCTGTATATCAATCAGGGTGAAATCGTAACGCTTATCGGTGCCAACGGCGCGGGGAAAACCACCCTGCTCGGTACGTTATGCGGCGACCCACGCGCGACCAGCGGACGCATTGTCTTTGATGGTAAAGACATTACCGACTGGCAAACGGCTAAAATCATGCGTGAAGCGGTGGCGATCGTCCCGGAAGGGCGTCGTGTGTTTTCGCGCATGACGGTGGAAGAGAACCTGGCGATGGGCGGTTTCTTTGCCGAGAAGGACCAGTTTCAGGAACGTATCAAATGGGTGTATGACCTGTTTCCGCGCCTGCATGAGCGTCGCATTCAGCGTGCGGGTACCATGTCCGGCGGTGAACAGCAGATGCTGGCGATAGGCCGTGCGCTGATGAGCCAGCCCCGGCTATTGTTGCTTGATGAGCCGTCGCTGGGTCTGGCGCCGATTATCATCCAGCAGATCTTTAATACTATCGAGCAGTTGCGCGAGCAGGGGATGACCATCTTCCTCGTCGAGCAGAACGCCAACCAGGCGCTGAAACTCGCCGACCGCGGCTACGTGCTGGAAAACGGTCATGTGGTACTGGAAGACACCGGCGATGCGCTACTGGCGAATGAAGCGGTGCGTAGCGCTTATCTGGGCGGTTAAGATTTCTCTTAAGAGCTAAGGGGCCTGATGGCCCCTTTTTATCGCGTTATGTTATTATTGAGAATGGTTATCAATAATAACATGAACATGGAGAAAGGATGATACGTTCAGGTACCTGCATGATGATTGGAACTCTGTTATTGGCGTTTGCATCTGGTGTTCAGGCACTGGAACCGCAAACGTTCGACCCGCGCGATCCATCTATCTGGGAAGAGAAACCGGCCAACCCGTTGGCACAATCCAGCTCGCCCTGCGAAGTATTCACCAGCTCGGTATGCCCTGGCTGGGAAGATGAAAAATCAGATATCCAACGTGAACGTGAGCGGCGGGAACAGCAGCGTTTACAGAATGAATTTGAGCGACGCTGGCGTCGGGATTAACGTTACCGGAGTCAATGGGCAGCGTGTCAGGTCACGTCGCTAGCTAAATCTGCAGGTATTGCGAGCCTTGTCCCAGCAAGTATAGGTTATTTGCTGCATAATCAATGGCTTGATGTATATCTTGAGTCAATGGTAATTGAATGAATGATTTACCGCGTCAAACTGACGTGCTGCCCATGCCCGCAATAGACGGTGTTACGGTCTCTTTTAATGGACTGCACTATCTGCGCCCCGAGCTACTTCTGGATTTCGTGAGTATCAGTAGCGCGCCGTTGCTTGCCGTTACGCCTGTTGCATTGCTGTACTCTTCTGTTGGTGTGCTGCAGCAGGTCGACTTACGCAAGCTGCCGGTTGAAGTCGTTGGCCGTGTGGTTTATCCCATCACTTCGCTGAAGCTTCCTGCGTTACGAGGAAAGCTCATCATTAACGCCCAGTCGCGACGGCTCAAGTTTCTGGAAAGTCTGGTGGCGATATCGCCGGAAGATAATATCCACGGTATGCAGGTCCTGGGTCTGGCGCTGGAGTTTACGTTCGCACAGCCTGAGTGATCTCATCTGTACGGCAAATCTTTTTATGGGCCGGGTAAGGCACCTCCCCGGCTTTGTTGTGCTCCACCCCGCATTTTCCTGTCACTCCGCTTTCACCGCCTTGCCATCTGTTTGTCGCCTTACTATCTTTTTTTTGTAATAAAAAAGTTATTTTTCTGTCATTCGAGCATGTCATGTTACCCCCGCGAGCATAAAACGCGTGATATCGCGCATCCGGCACAACAAGAGAGATAACCGATGATATCGTTACGACATACAGCTTTAGGACTGGCACTTAGCCTGGCATTTGCAGGTCAGGCGCTGGCAGTCACCACCATCCCGTTCTGGCACTCAATGGAAGGCGAACTGGGTAAAGAAGTTGATTCACTGGCGCAACGTTTTAATGCCGCCAATCCCGACTACAAAATTGTTCCACAGTATAAAGGCAACTATGAGCAAAGCCTGAGCGCAGGTATTGCCGCCTTCCGTACCGGAAACGCGCCTGCGCTGCTGCAGGTTTATGAAGTGGGGACGGCAACGATGATGGCCTCGAAAGCCATTAAACCGGTCTATGAAGTATTCAAAGAGGCCGGTATTAACTTTGATGAATCTCAGTTCGTGCCGACGGTTTCCGGTTATTACACTGACTCGAAAAGCGGACATTTACTCTCCCAGCCGTTTAACAGCTCCACGCCGGTGCTGTATTACAACAAAGATGCCTTCAAAAAAGCCGGTTTAGATCCTGAGCAGCCGCCAAAAACCTGGCAGGATCTGGCGGAATACACCGCGAAGCTGAAAGCCGCAGGTATGAAGTGTGGCTATGCCAGCGGTTGGCAGGGCTGGATCCAGATTGAAAACTTCAGCGCCTGGAACGGCCTGCCGGTCGCCACCAAAAACAACGGTTTTGACGGTACTGATGCGGTGCTGGAGTTCAATAAACCGGAGCAGGTGAAACACATTGCACTACTGGAAGAGCTGAATAAAAAGGGCGACTTCAGCTACTTTGGACGTAAAGATGAATCCACCGAGAAGTTCTACAACGGGGATTGCGCCATTACCACCGCTTCTTCAGGTTCTCTGGCCGACATCCGCCACTACGCCAAATTCAACTATGGCGTCGGCATGATGCCGTACGATGCCGATGTGAAGGGCGCACCGCAGAACGCGATTATCGGTGGAGCCAGTCTGTGGGTGATGCAGGGCAAAGACAAAGCCACCTACGAAGGTGTGGCGCAATTCCTTAACTTCCTCGCGAAACCAGAGATTGCTGCCGAATGGCACCAGAAAACCGGCTATCTGCCGATCACCACCGCCGCGTACGATCTGACTCGCGAGCAGGGCTTCTATGATAAGAACCCCGGGGCCGATATCGCCACCCGTCAGATGCTGAACAAACCGCCGTTGCCGTTCACTAAAGGGCTGCGTCTGGGCAACATGCCGCAGATCCGTACCATCGTGGATGAAGAGCTGGAAAGCGTGTGGACCGGAAAGAAAACCCCACAGCAGGCGTTGGATGCCGCGGTTGAGCGTGGCAATCAGTTACTGCGCCGCTTTGAGCAATCGACCAAATCGTAATGTGAAATGCCGGGTGGCGGCTGCGCCTTACCCGGCCTACAAATGCGCGTAGGTCGGATAAGCGTAGCGCCATCTGGCGCTGTTCAGGAATCAAACCTCAATGTCCTCATCCCGTCCGGTGTTTCGCTCGCGCTGGCTTCCCTATTTACTGGTGGCCCCGCAGTTGGTTATCACCGTTATTTTCTTTATCTGGCCCGCCGGTGAAGCGCTGTGGTACTCGCTACAAAGCGTTGATCCTTTTGGCCTTTCCAGCCAGTTTGTCGGACTGGAAAACTTTGTCGCGCTGTTCCATGACCCGTACTACCTTGATTCGTTCTGGACGACGATAAAGTTCAGTACGCTGGTTACGGTAAGCGGCCTGCTGGTGTCGCTGTTTTTTGCTGCGCTGGTGAATTATGTCGTGCGCGGTAGCCGTTTTTACCAGACGTTGATGCTGTTGCCCTACGCCGTTGCGCCCGCCGTTGCCGCCGTACTGTGGATCTTCCTGTTTAACCCGGGTCGCGGGCTGATCACCCATTTGCTCGCTGAGTTTGGCTATGACTGGAATCACGCGCAAAACAGCGGTCAGGCCATGTTTCTGGTGGTGTTCGCGTCGGTCTGGAAGCAGATTAGTTACAACTTCCTGTTCTTCTTTGCCGCACTGCAATCTATTCCCCGGTCGTTGATCGAAGCCGCCGCGATTGATGGCGCAGGACCGGTTCGCCGTTTCTTTAAACTGGCGCTGCCGCTGATTGCGCCGGTCAGTTTCTTTTTGCTGGTGGTTAATCTGGTGTATGCCTTCTTTGACACCTTCCCGGTGATCGACGCCGCCACGGCAGGTGGGCCGGTACAGGCGACCACGACGTTGATTTATAAGATCTATCGTGAAGGCTTTGTCGGCCTGGATCTCTCTGCGTCAGCCGCGCAGTCGGTGGTGCTGATGTTCCTGGTCATTATTTTGACGGTGGTGCAGTTCCGCTATGTGGAAAGTAAGGTGCGTTACCAATGATTGAGAACCGTCGTGGGCTGACAATATTCAGCCATACCATGCTGATGCTGGGAATCATGGTGATCCTGTTCCCGTTGTACGTCGCGTTTGTCGCGGCGACGCTGGACAACAAAGCGGTATTTGAAACGCCGATGACGCTGATTCCCGGCACGCAGTTGCTGGAAAACATGAAATACATCTGGGTCAACGGCGTGGGCGTCAACAGCGCTCCGTTCTGGCTGATGATGCTCAACAGTTTCATCATGGCGTTCAGTATTACGGTGGGGAAAATCACCGTCTCTATGCTCTCCGCATTCGCCATCGTCTGGTTTCGCTTTCCGCTGCGCAATCTGTTCTTCTGGATGATTTTTATCACCCTGATGCTGCCGGTTGAGGTGCGTATTTTCCCGACGGTAGAAGTGATCGCCAACCTGAAAATGCTCGACAGCTACGCGGGCCTGACGCTGCCGCTGATGGCGTCGGCTACCGCGACCTTCCTGTTCCGTCAGTTCTTTATGACCCTGCCGGATGAGCTGGTTGAAGCGGCGCGTATTGACGGCGCGTCACCGATGCGCTTTTTCCGCGATATCGTGCTACCGCTGTCAAAAACCAATCTGGCGGCGCTGTTCGTGATCACCTTTATTTACGGCTGGAACCAGTATTTGTGGCCGTTGTTAATTATTACCGATGTCAACCTGGGCACTGCGGTAGCGGGCATCAAAGGCATGATCGCCACCGGCGAAGGTACCACCCAATGGAATCAGGTGATGGCAGCCATGCTGCTGACGCTCATCCCTCCGGTAATCATCGTGTTAGCCATGCAGCGTGCCTTTGTGCGTGGTTTAGTGGACAGTGAGAAATAAAATGGCAGGACTCAAACTACAGGCAGTAACCAAAAGCTGGGATGGCAAAACCCAGGTGATTAAACCGCTGACGCTGGACGTTGCGGACGGGGAGTTTATTGTGATGGTCGGGCCATCCGGCTGCGGCAAGTCTACGCTGTTGCGGATGGTGGCCGGGCTGGAGCGGGTCAGCGGCGGCGATATCTGGATCGATAATAAGCGCGTCACCGAGATGGAGCCGAAAGATCGCGGCATTGCGATGGTGTTCCAGAACTATGCCCTCTACCCACATATGAGCGTAGAAGAAAACATGGCCTGGGGGCTGAAGATCCGTGGAATGGGTAAGGAGCATATTGCCGAGCGGGTGAAAGAGGCGGCACGTATTCTCGAACTGGGTGAACTGCTCAAACGTCGCCCACGCGAACTTTCCGGCGGCCAGCGTCAGCGCGTGGCGATGGGACGGGCGATTGTTCGCGATCCGGCGGTATTCCTGTTCGATGAGCCGCTTTCTAACCTCGATGCCAAGCTGCGCGTCCAGATGCGTCTGGAGTTACAACATCTGCATCGCCGACTGAAAACCACCTCGCTGTATGTGACGCACGATCAGGTTGAAGCGATGACCCTTGCCCAGCGGGTGATGGTGATGAACAAAGGCATTGCCGAGCAGATCGGTACGCCGGTTGAAGTGTACGAGAAACCTGCCAGCCGCTTTGTGGCGAGCTTTATCGGCAGCCCGGCGATGAACCTACTGGATGGGCGTATTAGCGCTTCGGGTACGCATTTTGAACTGGATGACGGCATGGCTTTGCCCATCGCCAGGAGCGTCCGGGAGTGTATTGGGCGTAACATGACGCTGGGTATCCGCCCGGAGCATATTGCGTTAAGCTCGCAGGCCGATGGCGGTGTGCCGTTGGTTGTCGACACGCTGGAAATGCTGGGCGCGGATAACCTGGCGCACGGGCGCTGGGGCGAGCAAAAGCTGGTGGTGCGACTGGCGCATCAGCATCGCCCGACGGCAGGCAGCACGCTGTGGCTGCATCTGCCAGAAAATCATTTGCATCTTTTTGATGGCGAAACAGGACAACGCGTATGAGTAACTGGCCTTATCCCCACATTGTCGCCCATCGCGGCGGCGGTAAGCTGGCTCCGGAAAACACCCTGGCGGCGATCGACGTGGGGGCGCGATACGGGCATACCATGATTGAGTTTGACGCTAAGTTGTCGAAAGACGGCGAGATCTTTTTGCTGCACGACGACAATCTCGAACGGACCAGTAACGGCTGGGGCGTGGCGGGTGAACTGAACTGGCAGGATCTATTACGCGTGGACGCAGGCGGTTGGTTTAGCGGCGAGTTTAAAGGCGAACCGCTGCCGCTGCTCTCGCAAGTGGCCGCGCGCTGCCGTCAGCACGGCATGATGGCGAATATTGAAATTAAACCCACTACCGGCACCGGAACGCTAACCGGCAAAGTCGTGGCGCTGGCCGCGCGTGAACTGTGGGCGGGAATGACGCCGCCGCTGTTGTCGTCTTTTGAAATTGACGCGCTTGAAGCGGCGCAGCAGGCGGTTCCAGAACTGCCGCGCGGTTTACTGCTTGATGAATGGCGTGACGACTGGCGCGAACTCACTACCCGGCTCGGCTGCGTCTCGATTCATCTTAATCATAAGCTGCTGGATGAAACGCGCGTGGATGCGTTGCGCGACGCGGGGCTACGTATTTTGGTTTATACCGTCAACCGACCCCAGCGCGCGGCAGAGCTGCTGCGCTGGGGAGTGGACTGCATCTGTACCGATGCTATTGATACGATAGGACCGGATTTTCAACCCTATTAAGGCCCAATCGTTTTTAACGGAACGTTAGGCTGCGGCGTGCTGGAGGGCTTCAGCATGTCGCCGTTCTTTTTCTCTGACAGCATATGTTGCTGTTTATTCAGCGAACTGTCCGGGTTGCGGGTTCCGTTCAACATGCCACCGTTGCTGTTGGGCAGCATCTGCTGTTGACCCGAATTCAACTCTCCAGGCTGGGACTGAAGGACTCGCTGGGAATTGGTGTTGATTTGGTTTTCCATGTGCTGTTGCTGCATGCGGGTTTGCGTTTGCAACTGCTGGTTGAGCATCCCTTTTTGCTGAATTTGCTGCGTTTGCATTTGGGTTTGCATACGCTGCTGGCTCGGGATCTGGTAACCCGGTTGATTCGGGTTATTCATGGTGTTGATGGGCTGTGCAAAGCCTGCAAACGGCAATAGCATGGCTAAAAGTAAGAGTCGTTTCATCGCTTTTCTCCTCTCGGGGATCGCTTAAGTTTACTCCTTTCTCGCCGTTACGATGATTATTTCAGAGTTATGCACCAGGCTTAGTGGGGGCCGACCCCATACATCTGGAGAATAACGATGATAAAACCGACGTTTTTACGCCGGGTAGCCATTGCTGCTCTGCTCTCAGGAAGTTGTTTTAGCGTTGCTGCCGCGCCGGCAGCGCCACCGCCGGTATCCTACGGTGTCGAGGAAGATGTGTTCCATCCCGTGCGTGCGCAGCAGGGAATGGTAGCCTCGGTGGATGCGTTAGCCACCCAGGTCGGGGTGGATATCCTCAGACAGGGGGGCAATGCCGTTGATGCCGCCGTCGCCGTTGGTTACGCGCTGGCGGTGACGCATCCTCAGGCGGGGAACCTGGGCGGCGGTGGTTTTATGCTGCTGCGCACCAAAGACGGTAACACTACGGCGATTGATTTTCGTGAAATGGCGCCTGCTGCGGCGACCCGTGATATGTTCCTCGACGATCAGGGTAACGCCGATGCGAAAAAGTCGCTGACGTCGCATCTGGCATCCGGTACGCCGGGTACCGTGGCGGGTTTCTCGCTGGCGCTGGAGAAATACGGCACGATGCCGCTGAATAAAGTAGTGCGTCCGGCGATGAAGCTGGCGGAAGAGGGTTTTGTGGTTAACGATGCGCTGGCCGACGACTTAAAAACTTACGGCAGCGAAGTGATCCCTAATCATGAGAACAGCAAAGCCATTTTCTGGAAAGACGGCGAGCCGCTGAAGAAGGGCGATAAGCTGGTCCAGAAAAATCTGGCGAAAAGCCTGGAAATGATTGCCGAAAACGGCCCGGATGCGTTTTATAAAGGGGCGATTGCCGACCAGATTGCCGGGGAAATGCTGAAGAACGGCGGTCTGATGACCAAAGAGGATTTAGCCAGCTATAAAGCCGTTGAGCGTACGCCCATCAGCGGTGACTATCGCGGATATCAGGTCTTCTCCATGCCGCCGCCATCCTCGGGCGGTATTCACATCGTGCAAATTCTCAATATTCTTGAAAACTTCGACATGAAGAAGTACGGCTTTGGCAGCGCCGATGCCATGCAAATCATGGCGGAAGCGGAAAAATACGCCTATGCCGACCGTTCAGAGTATCTGGGTGACCCGGACTTTGTGAAAGTGCCGTGGCAGGCGCTGACCAACAAAGCCTATGCGAAAACGCTGGCCGATCAAATTGATATCAACAAGGCCAAACCTTCCAGCCAGATAAAACCGGGCAAGCTCGCCCCGTATGAAAGCAACCAGACCACCCACTTCTCGGTGGTGGATAAAGACGGCAATGCCGTGGCGGTGACCTATACCTTGAATACAACCTTCGGCACCGGGATTGTGGCGGGTAATACCGGTATTCTGCTCAATAATGAAATGGACGATTTCTCTGCCAAGCCGGGCGTGCCGAACGTATACGGACTGGTGGGCGGCGATGCCAACGCGGTCGGGCCGAAGAAGCGTCCGCTGTCGTCGATGTCGCCGACTATCGTGGTAAAAGACGGGAAAACCTGGCTGGTGACCGGCAGCCCTGGCGGGAGTCGAATCATCACTACTGTGCTGCAAATGGTAGTGAACAGCATTGATTTCGGAATGAACGTCGCCGAAGCGACCAACGCGCCGCGCTTCCATCATCAGTGGTTGCCGGATGAGCTTCGCGTCGAGAAGGGCTTCAGCCCGGACACGCTCAAGTTGCTGGAGCAAAAAGGACAGAAAGTGGCGCTGAAAGAGGCGATGGGCAGCACGCAAAGTATTATGGTTGGGCCGGATGGCGCCCTGTATGGCGCGTCCGACCCGCGTTCCGTGGATGACTTAACGGCGGGATACTGATTTTTACTACCAGGCCCGGTGTCAGGCACCGGGCTATTTGCAGATTATGCCGTGAGTAATCGAGCTGGATTATCAATACAGAGTTTGCGAAGAGTATCTTTGTCTACTCCTCGGGCAGCCAGATAGGCGAGGAAGACATTCGGTACAAACCCCCAGCCATTTCCGCCATTTTTCGCCCACATCTGTTTGAGAAAAACGTCATGGCTTAAAACGATTTGGTCGGCATAACCCAACTCAATCAGATGTGCTACCGCATCAGCTGTCTCCTGAACGCCCGGCGCGACACCTTCTTTTGGGAAGGTAATGTCCAGACCAATCATGTCAAATTCAAGCCATACGCCGCGGTCGAGCATTTTACGTTGATAGACGACATCTTTTCCTGAAGGGTCCGAATGCGCCAGCGAGACTTTTGCCGGAGAGACGTTCATTTCTTCCAGCACAATATCCAGCACCTCATCCCCCAGTCGCAGCCACCCCGGCATATGGATATTCATCGCCGTGTGGGGGTTGTTACATTGTGCCAGAGACGCTGCTCGCAGGCTGTTACGCTCCGCTTGGGTAAAAGCAGGTGATACGCCGATTTCACCGATCATGCCAGCACGAATATCCGTCTCGCCAATACCCTGATTCAGTTCTTTATCAATGAGTGAGGCTAACAGCTCGACAGGTTTATGGATCCGGGTGCTTTCAAATTTCTCCAGATAAGGCCCCGATGACGCAACGATATTCAAACCCGTTTTTAAGGCAACTTCTCGTAGCGCTGAGGCGTCCCGCCCAATGGATTCTGATCCCGTGGCGTCGACAATCGTCCTGCCGCCCAGGGACATAAAGTTATTGATTTCAAAGATAACATCATCAATCTCTTTTCGGTCCATGTTATCGGCGCAGCAGTAGGGGTCGTGTTTCAGCCCCCACTGCAGGTCAGCACTGACTTTCTTTCCCACCAGTTGCTGTGAAAAAGCATAATGTGGCTCGTCAACGACCGATGACAGATCGTTAAACAGATGTTCATGCGGTAGCGTCAGACCCATATCAGTATTCGCCACCGGGCCAGTTACGGTTTGCAGGAAACCTTTCATCCTGACACCTCCATTTTTTGCGCCATTTTGGATGCTCTGTATTCAGGTATGGTGGTAACAATCGCACCGACTAACGCGAACAGCGTACCGATGATGGTGACCAGGTAGACCGTATTGCCTAATGAAGGGATCAATTCATCAATTAGCACAGAGCCAAGCAGTTGGCCCGCTGTTGACGCTACGCCCAGCATCAATAGCCCTAAGCCTCTCACCAGAATCGCCATTAGCCCGATGGACAGCAGACCCAGAGGACCACCGAGATACATCCACCATGTATCGGGTAACTGGACGGTGACATGGCCTAATGCGATACGGATCGCCAGCGCCGCGCCCAGGACACAAAAGCCGACAATGAAGTTCCATGTAATGGACACCAGCATGGAGCCTGTTGCCTCGGCGACTTTAGCATTCCCCGCAGGCTGCCACCCAGCGAGTAACCCTGCCAAAAAGGGAAGGATAGCGAGCAGGATAAACGAGGTTGAGTGCCACTGTGGCGACACGACAAAAACTGTGGCGATAACTGCGAACAATGCGCCAGTAATGCGCCATGGCGTAAAATATTTCTTCTCATCCACACCGACGCCAAAACGGTCGCACAGCAGGCCGGAAAGGAGCAGGGCGGAAATTAATGCCGTTTGAAAGGTGGCAACGCCCAGCGCGCTGGCGGATGCGCCTTCAGAAAATACGACCATCGCCCCGCATAATCCTGCAAACCAATTCCATAGCGGGATTTTTCTCTTTTTAATCAGAGTGGGTATTGAGGCGAATTGCTGGCGTGTTTCTTTGCGCGCAATAATAATAAAAAACATGACGACCAGACCGCTGGCAAACGAGATTACTGCGCAAGCATTACCGTCTTGTAACCAGTGCCCTAACTGTCCATTAACGGCAGACTGCATCGGGGAAAGCATACCGGCTAAGATGGTGGCAAGCATCAGTAAGGGGGTTGAGTACTTATTCTTGTTCATACATCAATCCTTATATTTTATAAAAGGAGTAACTTTCGTTACTCCATTGTTTTTTATTTTCTGGCGATGAATTGAAGCGTGTTGACCCACAGGTCGGTATAAAATGGCCATGACATAAACTGCTGGGTTCCCCAGTGTGGGGAGCAGTCACTCATAAAGCAGGCGGTTTTACCCTGTTGGTATTCACCGAACACTAACAATGGGTCATTATTTATTGTTAAGACAACATCGGCATCGTCTCTGGCGACGACCTGGTTATATCCCAGAAATACCGGATAATCTGAGAATCCGTTAACAACAGGATGTTCAGGTGAGGCAGCCTCAGCATAGATACCCTCTGGCTTTTCTACCCGGTCATCGCCATCAAGCATAATAACTGGCAGAACCTCAGCAAGAACGGTGTTCTTATAATTGGCTTTTGCCTCAATACCCATAAATGACAGATAGCCGCCAATCATGAGTAGTCCACCGCCATTTTTGACGTACTCTTTAATTGATTCCAGGGCATTTGGCTTTATTTTTAGCTGATAAAATGTCTCATTTTGCAACAGGAAGGTATTGCTACCAATGTCGCTAATAACAATAACATCGTAACGGTTTAACTCATCAATGTTCTCTGGAAATGCAATTTGTACCGTGTGGGCAGGCATGTAATCAATTTCAACGCCGCCTTTCCTCAAGCATTCCAGTAACCATGTGGCGCCTTCTTCATATTTACTGGAAGTGAAGCTGTCATAACCTTTTGAATGAATCATGTGAATATGCCAGGATTCTCCAATAAAGAGCACATTTAGTTTTTTCTGCGTATTGTTCATAGTCTGCCCCTTGATTTAGTGAGTAGAGATAGTTTGTTTGTAATGTGAACCCTGAATGCGATGAAGAACGGATTCGTTTTCCGGCATATCAGACGCATTCGGTGTTTCAACCGCAAGCGAGGCAAATGCGCTGGCGTAGCACAATGCGGATGCCAGTGATTTTCCTTTAGCAAGGCCAGAGGCGAGAGCACCATTGAAAGCGTCGCCAGCGCCAGCAGTGTTTTTTACTACTGCCGGAAATGCCGGGGAATAGATGAATTGTGTTCCGTCATAAGCGAGAGAACCTTTGCTACCTAACGTAATAATGGTATTTTTGACGCCTTTCTGATGAATAATTTTGGCTGCGCATTTGGCTGATTCGATATCATTAACCGCCATATTGGCCAGCAGGCCCGCTTCCGTTTCATTCGGCGTAATATAGTCAATGTTATCAATGATGGTGTTAACCATGTCATTGTATGGCGCTGGATTGATAATGACTGGTATGTCATTTTTTTGTGCGAGACGAATTGTTTGCTGCAGTGCTTCGTAATTCGTCTCCAGTTGTACAAGAACAATATCTGAATGAACAATGGCTTCTTTCTGAATGGTGATTTCATCAGGGGAAATTGTCATGTTGGCGCCAGGGTAGATAGCGATGACATTATCTCCGGTATCTCCATTCACCATGATGGTTGCTGTACCTGTTTGTGTTTCTTTGGTCTGGTAGATAACACTTTTATGGATTTTTGATGAGTTTATAAAATTAATGGCGTAATCACTAAAATGGTCTGAACCTACTTTAGTAATAAAATGCACATCAGAATCGGCATAGCTCGCGGCTAATGCCTGATTACATCCCTTACCGCCGGGTGAAAAAATAAATTTATCGGCAAGCAATGATTCTCCCGTTGAGGGTAATCTCGGTAGATAACTGATAATATCAACATTGAACGAGCCAATAACACATACATTATTTTTCATGGCAGAGAGACCTTTTTTTATTTTCTGTGCTGATTCATATTTTTCCAGCACATAAGCAATTTCATTTTTTGCGACGTTATCAAGAGAATCAAGGGTAATAAATGCACCACCATGACAGCGAGTAAGATATCCCTGTCCGGCAAGTTCATTGAGATCTGAACGAATAGTTTCCTTTGTTACCTTGAGACATTTCGCCAGATTTGAAACTTTTACAGCTCCCGAAATACTGAGTTCCTTCAATATTCTATGATGGCGTTCAAATTTCATTTTTTACCTCACCGTGGTTAAGTTAGTCCCGGGAGGAGTATATTGTTGTGATTGTCACCATAAAGTGACGGCAGAAACCAAAAAAAAACAAAAATGTAATATTAATATTGCTAAAATTACGGAGAAAACAGTGATAAAGATTAAAGTGATAATAACCATAAGACTCAGGTGGTTATTGTTCTGATAGAGGAGAAGTAGATCACAATAACTGGAATGATCTGAAGTGGGGCGGGGAAGTTTTATTTCACGCGCGCCATAAAGTACGCATCAACATACTCACCGTTGCGCAGGCCGTATCTCTTACCGGTGCCTTCGATTTCAAAGCCGTACTTCTTATAGACTGCCACGGCGGGCTCATTATCAACAAATACCGTTAGCTCAATGCGGTCAACGCGCAGCCAGTTGTCGCACATGTCGATCATGGTGCGGATCAGCGCGCTGGCGACGCCGCGGTTTTGCCAACGAGCGTCAACGCAAATACCGAAATCAGCGACGTGGCTGCGGCGCGGGCGCTGGGCAACTGCAATGGAAAGATGTCCCACGACGATATCATCGATGCAGGCCACCAACTGTTTGATCCCCGGCTGATCGGCAAGTCGCGTTTGCCACATCTCCATGGAAGGATGAGGAACCTGTAGCGTGTTGTGGTACACCTCCGGCTGGGCGTGAATCTGACGAATGGCGTCGTAATCTTTCGGTTCAGCGTGGCGTATCACTATCTCACTCATTCCTTATCTCCTGCAGGGTTAATTGAGCATTTACACTCGCTGAGAAAGAAAATTCCGTCAACTGCATTTTTTTGCAAAAAGAAGTAGACAAGTGCGAATGAGAATGATTATTATTGCTCTGCGTTCAGGGGAACCCCTACGGAGAACCTGAAAGCACGACATTGCTCACATTGCTTCCAGTATTATTTTAGCCAGCTTTTGCTGGCTTTTTTTTTGGGTTTTGTTTCAGCCTGGCTTACTTGCCATTTTGTCCCCGGCAAAGAATCAAATATTCAGTCTCCTCACGCTTTGCGCTATGGTGTAAACAATCACCTTCAAAAGGATCGTCTCATGACCTTACACTGCGCATTTATTGGATTCGGTAAAAGCACCACCCGTTACCATCTCCCTTACGTTCTGAATCGTAAAGATACCTGGCATGTCGCGCATATTTTCCGTCGTCACGCTAAACCGGAAGAGCAGGCGCCGATCTATTCCCACATTCACTTCACCAGCGATCTGGATGAGGTGCTGGGCGATCCGCAGGTAAAACTGGTGATCGTCTGTACACATGCTGATAGCCATTTTGAATATGCCAAACGCGCGCTGGAGGCGGGTAAAAGCGTGCTGGTTGAGAAACCGTTCACGCCGACGCTGGCGGAAGCAAAAGTGTTGTTCGAACTGGCGCGAAGCAAAGGACTGACCGTCACGCCGTATCAGAATCGTCGTTTTGATTCCTGTTTTCTCACGGCTAAAAAAGCGATTGAGAGCGGCAAACTGGGTGAAATAGTGGAAGTTGAAAGCCATTTTGACTACTACCGACCCGTGGCGGAAACCAAACCGGGCCTGCCGCAGGACGGCGCATTCTATGGTTTGGGCGTACACACCATGGATCAGATTATCTCGCTGTTCGGGCGTCCCGACCATGTAGCCTATGACATTCGCAGTCTGCGCAACAAGGCGAACCCGGATGATACCTTTGAAGCGCAGTTGTTCTACGGTGACCTGAAAGCCATTGTGAAAACCAGCCATCTGGTGAAAATCGACTATCCGAAGTTTATTGTTCACGGCACCAAAGGCTCGTTTGTGAAGTACGGTATCGACCAGCAGGAAACCAGCCTGAAGGCCAATATTATGCCCGGCGAACCCGGTTTCGCCGCTGACGATTCTGTTGGTGTGCTGGAGTATGTCAATGATGATGGCATTACGGTGAAAGAAGAGGTGAAACCGGAAGTGGGGGACTACGGTCGCGTCTATGATGCGCTGTACCAGACGCTGACCGTCGGTACGCCTAATTACGTCAAGGAATCTGAAGTTCTTACCAACCTGGAAATCCTCGAACGGGCCTTCGAACAGGCGTCTCCCGCGACGATAACCCTCGCCAAATAGCTCTTACCGACTCCTCTGAGGTTGTTCATATTTTTTGAACAGAGGAGTCAATTTTCACCCTCTATGATCCCAGACGGATTAGGTCCACACTTACTCCATCGAAAACATCTGGGGGTGAACATAATGATCTATTTACGCAAAGCGAATGACCGTGGTCATGCGAATCATGGCTGGCTCGATTCCTGGCATACCTTTTCTTTTGCTAACTACTATGACCCGAACTTTATGGGGTTCTCGGCACTGCGCGTGATTAACGATGATGTGATCGACGCAGGTCAGGGCTTTGGCACTCACCCCCATAAAGACATGGAAATCCTGACCTACGTACTGGAAGGCGTGGTGGAGCATCAGGACAGCATGGGCAACAAAGAGCAGGTTCCGGCCGGTGAATTCCAGATTATGAGCGCCGGGACGGGGATCCGACACTCGGAGTACAACCCGAGCAATACTGAGAAACTGCACCTGTATCAAATCTGGATCATGCCGCAGGAAAACGGGATTACGCCACGCTATGAACAGCGCCGTTTCGATGCGGTGCAGGGCAAACAACTGGTGCTGTCGCCGGATGCCCGCGATGGTTCGCTGAAAGTGTACCAGGATATGGAGTTGTACCGCTGGGCGCTGCTCAAAGATGAGCAGTCGGTGCATCAGATTGCCGCCGAGCGCCGCGTCTGGATCCAGGTGGTAAAAGGCAATGTCACCATTAACGGAACCAAAGCCACCACCAGCGATGGTCTGGCAATCTGGGATGAGCAGGCAATTTCGATTCATGCCGATAGCGACAGCGAAGTGTTACTGTTTGACCTGCCGCCAGTCTAACGTGCTGTAGCCCTTTGTAGGCCGGATAAGACGCGAAAGCGTCGACATCCGGCTTTTCATCGTTTGTCATTAATTCCGCACGTCCGTGGTAAACTGGGAAAATCTATCCCTTTTTAACGCTTCAGGACGATGAAAAAGAAAAGACCCGTACTTCAGGATGTAGCCGACCGCGTGGGCGTGACTAAAATGACGGTCAGCCGCTTTTTGCGTAACCCGGAGCAGGTCTCCGTGGCGCTGCGGGGCAAAATTGCCGCTGCACTTGATGAGCTGGGTTATATTCCCAATCGCGCACCTGATATCCTGTCTAACGCCACCAGTCGCGCTATCGGCGTGCTGTTACCGTCTCTCACCAACCAGGTTTTTGCGGAAGTGTTACGCGGCATTGAGGCCGTCACCGACGCGCATGGTTATCAAACCATGCTGGCGCACTACGGCTATAAGCCCGAAATGGAGCAAGAGCGTCTGGAGTCGATGCTGTCGTGGAATATCGATGGTCTGATCCTCACTGAACGTAGCCATACACCCCGTACGCTGAAAATGATCGAAGTCGCGGGTATCCCGGTCGTCGAGTTGATGGATAGTCAGTCCCCGTGTCTGGATATCGCCGTCGGTTTTGATAACTTCGAGGCCGCACGTCAGATGACCGCCGCTATCATCGCCCGTGGGCACCGTCATGTTGCTTATCTTGGCGCGCGTCTTGATGAACGTACTATCATCAAACAGAGGGGCTACGAACAGGCTATGCGCGATGCCAATCTGGTGCCGTACAGCGTGATGGTGGAGCAGTCTTCATCTTACTCATCCGGTATTGAACTTATCCGTCAGGCGCGGCGTGAATATCCGCAACTGGATGGTGTGTTCTGTACCAACGATGACCTGGCGGTAGGGGCGGCATTTGAATGTCAGCGTTTAGGGCTGAGAATCCCTGACGATATGGCGATTGCCGGTTTCCACGGCCATGATATCGGTCAGGTAATGGAGCCGCGTCTGGCGAGTGTGCTCACGCCGCGTGAACGAATGGGCAGCATTGGCGCAGAACGCCTGCTGGCGCGCATCCGAGGTGAAGCAGTCACACCTAAAATGTTAGATTTAGGTTTCACCTTGTCACCGGGTGGATCTATTTAAGCCAACAACTTTGAAGTAGCTCACACTTATACACTTCGGGCACGAATGGATATTGCTTCTCTATTTATCCGGCTGGACAATGTTACCGATAACAGTTACCCGTAACAATTTCCTGATTCTTGTACCAGTGGGGGCAACGCTTTGAGCACGACTAATCATGATCACCACGTTTACGTTCTGATGGGCGTATCAGGCAGCGGTAAATCTGCTGTCGCAAGTGAAGTGGCGCATCAACTGCAGGCCGCGTTTCTTGATGGCGATTTTCTCCATCCGCGCAGCAACATCATGAAAATGGCTTCCGGTGAGCCACTCAACGATGACGACCGTAAACCGTGGTTACAGGCGCTGAATGACGCCGCCTTTGCGATGCAGCGTACCAATAAGGTGTCGCTGATCGTCTGTTCCGCGCTAAAAAAAGTCTATCGCGATCAGCTGCGCGACGGTAACCCGAACCTCTCATTCATTTACCTGAAGGGCGATTTTGACGTAATCGAAAGCCGCCTGAAGGCGCGTAAAGGGCACTTCTTCAAAACGCAAATGCTGGTAACCCAGTTCGAAGCGCTGGAAGAACCGGATGCGAATGAAAAAGATGTTCTGGTGGTTGATATCGATCAGCCGCTGGACGGTGTGGTAGCTAGCACCATTGAAGTGATTAACCAGGGCAGTAAGTAGTGACTACATTAACGCTTGTTTTAACAGCAGTAGGGTCTGTTTTATTACTGCTGTTTTTGGTGATGAAGGCGCGTATGCATGCCTTTGTTGCTTTGATGGTGGTGTCTATTGGTGCAGGTCTCTTTTCCGGTATGCCGCTTGATAAAATCGCGGCGACCATGGAAAAAGGGATGGGAGGCACGCTCGGCTTTCTGGCGATTGTGGTGGCGCTGGGGGCGATGTTTGGCAAGATTTTGCACGAGACCGGCGCGGTCGATCAGATTGCCGTCAAGATGCTGAAATCTTTCGGTCACAGCCGCGCGCATTATGCGATTGGCCTGGCCGGCCTGATTTGCGCGCTACCGCTGTTCTTTGAAGTGGCGATTGTGCTGCTGATAAGCGTGGCGTTCTCAATGGCGCGTCACACCGGAACGAACCTGGTGAAGCTGGTTATTCCGCTGTTTGCGGGGGTGGCGGCCGCTGCGGCGTTCCTGCTTCCGGGACCTGCGCCGATGCTGCTGGCATCCCAAATGCACGCTGACTTTGGCTGGATGATCCTGATTGGCCTGTGCGCAGCCATTCCGGGCATGATTATTGCCGGGCCGCTGTGGGGCAATTTCATCAGCCGTTACGTTGAACTGCATGTGCCAGAAGACATTACCGAGCCGCATCTGGGCGAAGGCAAAATGCCCTCCTTTGGCTTCAGTCTGGCGCTGATCCTGCTGCCGTTAGTACTGGTTGGCCTGAAAACCATCGCCGCGCGCTTTGTGCCGGTCGGTTCTTCAACCTATGAATGGTTCGAGTTTATCGGTCACCCGTTTACCGCGATTCTGGTTGCCTGTCTGGTGGCGATTTACGGCCTGGCAGTGCGCCAGGGCATGGCAAAAGATCGGGTGATGGAGATTTGTGGTCACGCGCTGCAACCGGCGGGGATTATTCTGCTGGTGATTGGTGCGGGCGGCGTGTTCAAGCAGGTGCTGGTTGATTCCGGCGTTGGCCCGGCCCTGGGTGAAGCGTTAACCGGTATGGGGCTGCCCATTGCCATTACCTGCTTCGTGCTGGCGGCGGCAGTACGCATCATTCAGGGGTCCGCGACCGTGGCCTGCTTAACGGCGGTCGGTCTGGTCATGCCGGTGATTGAGCAACTGAACTACTCCGGCGCGCAGATGGCGGCGCTGTCTATCTGTATCGCAGGCGGCTCAATCGTCGTCAGCCACGTTAACGACGCTGGTTTCTGGCTGTTCGGGAAATTCACCGGCGCGACCGAAGCGCAAACGCTGAAGACCTGGACGATGATGGAAACTATCCTCGGCACGGTCGGCGCGATTGTCGGTATGATTGCCTTCCAACTGCTGAGCTAGTTAAGCTGTTACATATTGCTGCGAGTTTCCTCGCAGCAATAATTTCATTAATTGAATCCTTCCTGACTTTTTGATTTCTATCACAAATTCCAGTACGTCCTTTGGGCTAAATACCAGCATCTTTTGTTGAGGGAGATTGCTATGGATAGGCTCGGCGCTGAATTACTTTTACGTCAGATGATTGGAAGTGAGGACGCTTGCTTCAGAGATGGGCAATGGGAAGCGATTGATGTTCTGGTTAATCAGCGCAGAAAACTACTGGTTGTGCAGCGGACGGGGTGGGGGAAAAGCGCCGTATATTTTATCAGTACAAAAATTCTTCGCGACAGAGGATTGGGACCCACAATTATCGTTTCGCCACTACTGGCTTTAATGCGTAATCAGGTAGCTGCTGCAAAACGACTCGGTATCAGAGCCGAAACGCTTAATTCTGCTAACCGGGAAGAGTGGCACTCAATTACCGGAAGGTTGCTGAGTGATGAATTAGATTGCTTGCTTATCTCACCTGAACGTCTGGCTAATTCGGAATTTATTGAGGCTGTTTTGCGACCTGTAGCCGATCGTATCGGTTTGCTGGTTGTAGACGAAGCCCATTGTATCTCGGATTGGGGCCATGATTTCCGCCCGGACTATCGCCAAATTCTGCATATTCTTCGTCAACTGCCGCCCAATACGCCAGCATTGGGAACGACGGCGACGGCAAATAATCGGGTCGTTGACGATATTCGCCAACAATTAGGGGATATCATCATTCAAAGGGGGACTTTAGCGCGAGATAGTCTGGCCCTGGATGCGATATCGCTGGCCGATCAACCCGCACGCCTCGCATGGCTTGTCACAGTAATTCCGCAACTAACTGGCTCGGGTATTGTGTACACGCTTACAACCCGAGATGCGGAACTCGTCGCTGCATGGCTACGGAAAAATGATATTACCGCCTATGCTTATTATAGTGGCGTTTCACTACCGGAAATCCCTGACACCAATTCTGCGCGAGAATTTCTCGAACAATCATTGCTGACTAATGAGATTAAGGTTTTAGTTGCGACGACGGCGCTGGGTATGGGATATGACAAACCTGATTTAGGATTTGTTATTCATTATCAAATGCCTGGCTCCATTATTGGCTATTACCAGCAGGTAGGGCGTGCAGGGCGTGGAATCAATTATGCTGTTGGCATATTGCTCAGTGGTATCGAGGATCGCGCTATTCATCATTTTTTCCGTGAAAGCGCATTTCCTTCTGAAGAGCAAGTCGTGGAAGTTTTACAGGTGCTTGAAGGGAATGATGGATTAACGCTGCGCGATATTGAAGCTCATACTAATTTGCGTAATAAGCAGATTGAAAAAATCTTGAAATTACTCGTGACGGAGAATCCTACCCCTGTTGTTTATGAAGATAAACTGTGGCGCAGAACAGCTGTTCATTTTTCAATGGATCATCAGCGCATTGCGCACCTGACCGAACAAAGAGTCAGCGAGTTATCTGAAGTTGAGCGCTATATTGCTACGGATGAATGCAAAATGTTATTTCTTCGGCGTGCGCTTGATGAACCTACAACCGAACGCTGTGGGAAATGTAGTTCTTGCCTGCGGCGACCATTAATGAATACATCTTTGGATCCTGTGCTGGTTAATGGCGCGAATGTTTTTGTCAGGCATGCGGATTTACCTTTAATTCTGAATAAGCAAGTTGCGCCCGGCGCATTTGAACACTATGGCTTCAGAGGTAACTTTCCTCTCAACATGCGGGGACATGAAGGTCGGATTTTATCTCGCTGGGGTGATGCTGGTTGGGGGGAAATGGTTGCCGAGGGCAAGCACGCTGGTTGGTTTCATGACGAGTTGGTCGACGCTTGTGCAGAAATGATTCTCGAACGTTGGCTACCTGACCCCGCTCCGACGTGGGTGTGTTGTGTGCCTTCGATAGCTCATCCACATCTCGTGCCGAATTTTACCCAACGTTTAGCGGAAAAACTTGCTTTGCCCTTTGTTGATGTTATCGATAAGGTCATGGACAATTATCCGCAGAAATTACAGCAAAATCGCTATCATCAATGTAAAAATCTTGATGGTATTTTTAGAATTAGTCAGCCATTGCCAGCTGGTCCTGCTTTACTCGTAGACGATGTAGTGGATTCAGGCTGGACGTTAACTGTGCTGGCAGCACTATTGAGACAGTCAGGCTGTCCGGATGTTTATCCTGTAGCACTGGCATCAACTTCGGTAAAAAATGGATGAATCTTACAGCCACTGCACAAGCGACACTCTTGCTGACCAGCTATTTCTCCAGTTCAAAAACAAATGAGCATAAGCCGTTGAGTAATACTGAATGGGGAAGATTTGCTTTGTGGCTGAAGCATCAACGGGTAGCGCCTGCTGAATTATTGATCCCCAATCCAGAAAAATTGCTGACTGGCTGGAACGATCCGCGTATTCCTCTGAATCGCATAGTAAACCTACTTGGGCGCGGTAACAGCCTGGCTCTGGCAGTTGATAAATGGCAAAGAGCAGGCTTGTGGATTTTGACCCGAGCGGATGCTGACTATCCTGTCCGGTTAAAAAATATTTTGCGTAATGACTCCCCACCCGTGCTTTTTGGCTGCGGTAATAAGGCGTTGCTGCAGACTGGCGGTATCGCCATTGTGGGGTCGAGAAAGGTTGCGGAGGATGACCTTGTATTTACTCGCCAGCTCGCGTCAAATCTTGCGCATCAGGGCATTACAGTGATATCTGGTGGGGCAAGAGGAACCGATGAAGGCGCGATGCTAGCGGCGCTAGAGAGTGGAGGACGGTCAATCGGCGTACTAACCGATAGCTTGCTTAAAGCGACAACATCTCCAAAATGGCGTAACGGATTGATGTCAGGCAATTTGGTGCTGATCTCACCTTTTTATCCCGAAGCTGGCTTTAGTGTCGCCAATGCAATGGCGCGAAATAAATATGTTTACTGCCTTTCGGAAAGCGCAATGGTTGTTCATGCGGGTCTGAAGGGGGGAACTGTCACTGGCGCTCTTGAAGCTTTAAAAAATCAGTGGGTGCCGGTATGGATAAAACCTACTCAGGATGATGAATCAGCTAATGAGTTATTAGTTGAAAAGGGGGGGATATGGAGTGCCGGACGAGCCGAGGATATTGATTGTCAGCAGCTTCTGACTGTGGCTAAAACAGACAGTAACATCAATTCGGTGTCTCAGCACGACCTCTTTGCTCTGCAAGAAAATGTGGTGGAGTATGCAGTAAAACAGGCTCAGGTTCCTGTTGATTACTACCAACTGTTCATAAGCGAACTTCCTTTTCTGGCGGCGGAGCCAATCAGTCTGGAGAATTTGATAAACGTCACGGGACTTACATTGGAACAGTTGACGATTTGGCTGCGACGAGCAAAGGAAGCGGGAGTGGTAACGCAATTACCTGAGTCGGATTATTATCTGGCGCAATGAGAGAAGTCCGCTGCGCTCAAAAAGCGCAGCGTGTAAAATTACCCCTTCATCCACATCCGTACGCCATCGAGGAACATCTGGGTCGCCATCATCACCAGAATCAATCCCATCAGACGCTCCAGCGCGTTCACCCCTTTCTCGCCCAGCAGGCGTAAAAACAGCGACGACTGCAGCAGAATCACAAATGTCCCGCCCCAGGCGATCAGCAGCGCAATCACCAGATGCCCCATCTGATTTGGGTACTGATGTGATAACAGCATCAACGAGGCCAGGATTGTCGGCCCGGCCACCAGCGGGATTGCCAGCGGTACGATAAATGGCTCTTCGCCTGCCGGAAGGCCGGTGCTGTTCCCGGTGGCGCTGGGGAAAATCATCTTAATGGCGATCAGGAACAAAATGATGCCCCCGGAGATCGAGACGGTTTCTGCGCGCAGGTTAAGAAATGCCAGAATTTTCTCGCCCGCAAACAGGAATATCAGCATCACCAACAGCGCAATGAACAGCTCGCGAATCATAATCGCGCGGCGGCGTTTTGGTTCGGTATGTTTCAATACGGACATGAAAATGGGCAGATTTCCGAGCGGATCCATAATCAGGATCAATAAAACTGCCGCTGAAATGATTTCATTCATAACTCAAATTCCCTGATAATTACCGCGGACTTTCTGCTTGCTTGCGCAGCGGGATAAGTCGCATTACTGATGGCTTCGCTATCATTGATTAATTTCACTTGCGACTTTGGCTGCATTTTGTATGGTGAAGGATATGCCACCAGGACACTGGCATACATACACAGCACACATCTTCGCAGGAAAAAAACGCTATGAAAAATGTTGGTTTTATCGGCTGGCGCGGTATGGTCGGCTCTGTTCTCATGCAACGCATGGTTGAGGAGCGTGACTTCGACGCCATTCGCCCTGTTTTCTTTTCTACTTCCCAGCTCGGGCAGGCGGCACCGACGTTTGGTGGAACCGCGACCGGCACGCTTCAGGACGCTTTTGATCTGGACGCGCTGAAGGCGCTCGATATCATCGTGACCTGTCAGGGCGGCGATTATACCAACGAAATCTATCCAAAGCTTCGTGAAAGCGGCTGGCAGGGTTACTGGATTGACGCGGCCTCCTCGCTGCGCATGAAAGACGATGCCATCATCATTCTCGATCCGGTTAACCAGGATGTGATTACCGACGGTCTGAACAAAGGTATTAAGACTTTTGTCGGCGGTAACTGTACCGTTAGCCTGATGCTGATGTCCCTCGGCGGCCTGTTTGCCAATGACCTGGTCGACTGGGTTTCCGTGGCGACCTATCAGGCGGCTTCCGGCGGCGGCGCGCGCCACATGCGTGAACTGCTGTCCCAGATGGGCCATCTGTATGGCCATGTGGCCGATGAACTGGCGACCCCTTCCTCCGCTATTCTCGACATCGAACGTAAGGTGACGACCCTGTCCCGCAGCGGCGAACTGCCGGTTGATAACTTTGGCGTACCGCTGGCCGGGAGCCTGATTCCGTGGATCGACAAACAGCTCGATAACGGCCAGAGCCGTGAAGAGTGGAAGGGACAGGCGGAAACCAACAAAATTCTCAACACGTCTGCCGTGATCCCGGTTGATGGCCTGTGCGTGCGCGTCGGCGCGCTGCGCTGCCACAGTCAGGCGTTCACCATTAAACTGAAAAAAGATGTGTCTATTCCGACCGTGGAAGAACTGCTGGCGGCGCACAATCCGTGGGCCAAAGTGGTGCCAAACGATCGGGAGATCACCATGCGTGAGTTAACCCCGGCGGCCGTTACCGGTACGCTGACCACGCCAGTAGGCCGTCTGCGTAAGCTGAATATGGGACCGGAGTTCCTGTCAGCCTTTACCGTGGGCGATCAGTTGCTGTGGGGTGCTGCGGAGCCATTGCGCCGTATGCTGCGCCAGTTGGCGTAATAATTTGTTAACGATCAAGGGGTGAGGAATCACCCCTTTTTTTGCGTAATACAGGAGTAAGCGCAGATGTTTCATTTTTTACCAGGAGTAAGATAAAGCATTGGCTATTCTTTAAGGGTGACTTAGTACCGGAGGTATTAAGTTGTTGCCTGAAGGTGGGACGACGCAGAGAGGATGCACAATTGTGCTGCGCCGTTCAGGTCAAAAAAAGTGTCACTACCTGATGTCGAAAATCAGTTGGAAGGCGTGACACCATAAAACAGGATGACAACCATGTCCGTTCGTATCGATAGAGACGTGATTAATGCGCTAATTGCAGGCCATTTTGCGGATCCTTTTTCCGTACTCGGTATGCATCAAACTGACGCGGGACTTGAAGTCCGCGCCTTACTTCCAGACGCCACAGAAGTGTGGGTGATCGAACCCAAAACCGGACGTAAAGTCGGCAAGCTGGACTGCCTCGACTCTCGCGGTTTTTTCTGTGCTGTACTTCCCCGCCGTAAAAATTTCTTTCGTTATCAGTTAGCCGTTGTCTGGCATGGCCAGCAGAATCTTATTGATGACCCTTATCGTTTTGGTCCGCTAATCCAGGATATGGATGCCTGGCTGTTATCTGAAGGTACGCACCTGCGTCCTTACGAAACGCTGGGCGCGCATGCGGATACCATGGATGGCGTAACCGGTACGCGTTTCTCAGTCTGGGCGCCCAACGCCCAACGTGTTTCGGTGGTCGGGCAGTTCAACTACTGGGATGGCCGTCGCCACCCGATGCGTCTGCGTAAAGAGAGCGGTATCTGGGAGCTGTTTATCCCCGGCGCACAGCATGGTCAGCTGTATAAGTACGAGATGATCGATGCTAACGGTAAGCTGCGCATTAAAGCTGACCCTTACGCCTTCGAAGCGCAGATGCGCCCGGAAACCGCGTCGCTTATCTGCGGCCTGCCCGAAAAAGTGGTGCAAAGCGAGGAGCGCAAAAAAGCCAACCAGTTTGATGCGCCGATCTCTATCTACGAGGTGCACCTGGGTTCATGGCGTCGTCATACTGATAACAACTTCTGGCTGAGCTACCGCGAACTGGCGGATCAACTGATTCCTTACGCCAAGTGGATGGGCTTTACTCATCTCGAGCTGTTGCCGATTAACGAGCATCCGTTCGACGGCAGTTGGGGCTACCAGCCAACCGGCATGTATGCGCCGACCCGTCGTTTCGGGACGCGTGATGATTTCCGCTATTTTGTGAATGCCGCGCATCAGGCGGGGCTGAACGTCATTCTGGACTGGGTGCCGGGCCATTTCCCGTCAGATGATTTTGGTCTGGCAGAGTTTGATGGCACCCGGTTGTATGAGCACAGTGACCCGCGTGAAGGGTATCACCAGGACTGGAATACGCTGATCTACAACTACGGCCGCCGTGAAGTCAGCAACTATCTGGTGGGTAATGCCCTGTACTGGATTGAACGTTTTGGTATTGACGCGCTGCGCGTGGATGCCGTGGCGTCGATGATTTATCGCGACTACAGCCGGAAAGAAGGGGAATGGGTCCCGAACGAATTTGGTGGTCGTGAAAACCTCGAAGCGATTGAATTTTTACGCAATACCAACCGTATTCTTGGCGAACAGGTGCCCGGCGCCGTAAGCATGGCGGAAGAGTCAACCGACTTTGCCGGCGTATCAAGACCGCAGGACATGGGCGGTTTAGGGTTCTGGTATAAGTGGAACCTCGGCTGGATGCACGACACGCTGGACTACATGAAACTGGATCCGGTTTATCGTCAGTATCATCACGACAAGCTGACCTTCGGCATGCTGTACAACTACACCGAAAACTTTGTTCTGCCGCTGTCGCACGATGAAGTGGTGCACGGTAAAAAATCCATTCTCGACCGCATGCCGGGAGACGCATGGCAGAAGTTTGCCAACCTGCGCGCTTACTACGGCTGGATGTGGGCCTTCCCGGGTAAGAAACTGCTGTTTATGGGCAACGAGTTTGCTCAGGGACGTGAATGGAATCACGACGTCAGTCTGGACTGGCACTTACTGGAAGGCGGCGATAACTGGCACCACGGGGTGCAACGTCTGGTGCGTGACCTGAACCATACTTATCGCCATCACAAGGCGCTGCATGAGCTCGACTTTGACCGCTATGGTTTTGAATGGCTGGTGGTTGACGATAAAGAACGTTCGGTGCTGATTTTTGTTCGTCGTGACAAGGCCGGCAACGAAATTATCGTTATCAGCAATTTTACGCCAGTACCTCGCCACGGCTATCGCTTCGGTATCAATCAGCCGGGCAAATGGCGTGAAATCCTCAATACCGATTCGATGCATTACCACGGTAGCAATACCGGTAACGGCGGCGCGGTGCATAGCGATGAAATCGCCAGTCATGGCCGCCAGCACTCACTGAGCCTGACGTTGCCGCCGTTGGCGACGATCTGGCTGGTTCGGGAGGGGGAATGACGCATCTGGCAACCGGCAACGCCACCCCCCATGGTGCAACGTATGACGGCCATGGCGTCAATTTCACGCTTTTCTCGGCCCACGCCGAACGCGTTGAATTATGCGTTTTCGATGAGCAAGGCTGTGAACTCCGCTATGACCTGCCGGGGCGTAGCGGCGATATTTGGCACGGTTATCTGGCCAACGCCCGTCCGGGCCTGCGCTATGGCTATCGCGTACATGGTCCGTGGCAACCAGAGCAAGGCCACCGGTTTAACCCGGCGAAACTGTTGCTCGATCCTTATGCGCGCCGGGTGGATGGCGCGTTAAAAGATAACCCGCTGCTGCACGGCGGGCTAAATGAACCTGATCATCATGATAATGCCGCCATCGCGCTGAAGGGCGTGGTGGTGTCCGACCATTATGACTGGGAAGACGATGCCCCGCCGCGCACGCCGTGGGGCAATACCGTGATTTACGAAGCGCATGTCAAAGGACTGACGTATCTGCATCCTGAGCTGCCGGAAGAGCTTCGCGGAACCTATAAAGCGCTGGGTCATCCGGTGATGATCGACTATTTCAAACGCCTGGGCATTACTGCGCTTGAGCTGCTACCGGTGGCGCATTTCGCCAGCGAACCGCGTCTGCAGCGGCTGGGCTTGTCGAACTACTGGGGCTACAACCCGGTCGCTATGTTTGCGTTGCATCCGGCTTACGCCTGCTCGCCGGAGAGCGCGTTGGATGAGTTCCGTGATGCGGTGAAAGCGCTGCACAAAGCGGGGATTGAGGTCATTCTCGACATCGTTTTGAACCACAGCGCCGAGCTGGATCTTGAAGGACCCGTCTTCTCGCTGCGCGGAATCGATAACCGTAGCTATTATTGGATCAGGGATGATGGCGATTACTACAACTGGACCGGTTGTGGGAACACCCTCAATCTGAGCCATCCCGGCGTGGTCGAGTATGCGTGTGAATGCCTGCGTTACTGGGTTGAAACTTGCCACGTGGATGGTTTTCGTTTTGATTTAGCGTCGGTTATGGGACGTACGCCTACGTTTCGTCAGGATGCGCCGTTGTTCACTGCAATCCAAAACTGTCCGCTGCTCTCACACGTCAAACTGATTGCGGAACCGTGGGATATCGGTGAAGGCGGGTATCAGGTGGGGAACTTTCCACCGCCGTTTGCCGAGTGGAATGACCATTTTCGCGATGCGACGCGACGTTTCTGGCTCCAGCGTAATCTCTCTTTAGGAGAATTCGCCGGGCGTTTTGCCGCATCCAGCGACGTGTTTAAACGCAATGGCCGCAAACCCAGCGCCACGGTCAATCTGGTGACCGCGCACGACGGTTTTACCCTACGTGACTGTGTGTGCTTCACAAATAAGCACAATGAAGCGAATGGTGAGGAAAATCGCGACGGCACTAGCAATAACTACAGTGATAATCATGGTAAAGAAGGGTTAGGCGGCTCGCTGGACCTGATTGAACGGCGGCGCGACAGCATTCATGCGCTGTTGAGCACGCTGTTGCTCTCTCAAGGGACGCCGATGCTGCTGGCCGGTGACGAGCATGGCCATAGCCAGCACGGCAACAATAACGCTTACTGTCAGGATAACGCCTTAACCTGGCTGGACTGGCAGCAGGCAAACGGTGGGCTAACCACCTTTACCGCCGCGTTGATTCATCTTCGCCAGCAAATCCCCGCATTAACGGGCGATTGCTGGTGGGAAGAGGGCGATGGCAATGTTCATTGGCTGAATAAGTACGCACAACCCTTAAGTGCGGATGAGTGGCAAAACGGCCCGAGGCAGATGCAAATCCTGCTTTCCGACCGTTTCCTGATTGCAATAAACGCCACGCTTGAGGTGACAGATATCGTTTTACCTGAAGGGGAATGGCGAGCTATTCCCCCATTTGCCGGAGAGGACAATCCGGTGCTTACGGCTGTCTGGCAGGGACCTGCGCACGGACTGTGTGTGTTCCATAGAGGATAAAAAAGGAGTTAGTCATGGTGAGTTTAGAGAAGAACGATCGTGTTATGTTGGCGCGCCAGCTGCCATTAAAATCTGTTGCCCTGATCCTGGCCGGTGGCCGCGGTACCCGCCTGAAAGATTTGACCAATAAACGTGCCAAGCCGGCCGTGCACTTTGGCGGTAAATTCCGCATTATCGATTTTGCTTTATCCAACTGCATTAACTCCGGCATCCGCCGTATCGGCGTGATCACGCAATACCAGTCGCACACGCTGGTACAGCATATTCAGCGCGGCTGGTCGTTCTTTAGCGAAGAGATGAACGAGTTTGTCGATCTGCTGCCTGCGCAGCAGAGAATGCAGGGTGAAAACTGGTATCGCGGCACGGCGGATGCGGTAACCCAAAACCTGGACATCATTCGCCGCTACAAAGCGGAATATGTGGTGATCCTCGCAGGCGATCATATTTATAAGCAGGACTACTCGCGTATGCTGATCGACCACGTCGAGAAGGGCGCGCGTTGCACCGTGGCCTGTATGCCGGTGCCTATCGAAGAGGCCAGCGCGTTTGGTGTGATGGACGTGGACGACAGCGACAAAATTATCGAGTTCGTTGAAAAACCTGCCAACCCGCCAGCCATGCCGGGCGACCCGACCAAATCTCTTGCCAGCATGGGGATCTACGTTTTTAACGCCGATTACCTGTATGAATTACTGGCGGAAGATGACCTCGATGAAAACTCCAGTCACGATTTCGGTAAAGACATCATCCCAAAAATCACCGAAGCTGGCATGGCGTATGCACATCCCTTCCCGTTGTCCTGCGTACAGTCTGACCCGGAATCCGAGCCGTACTGGCGCGATGTGGGAACGCTGGAAGCTTACTGGAAGGCCAACCTCGATCTGGCCTCGGTAACGCCTGAACTGGATATGTACGACCAGGACTGGCCAATCCGTACGCATATGGAATCTCTGCCGCCGGCGAAATTTGTGCAGGACCGTTCCGGTAGCCACGGAATGACGCTGAACTCGCTGGTCTCCGGCGGCTGTATTATTTCTGGTTCGGTGGTGGTGCAGTCCGTTCTGTTCCCGCGAGTGCGGGTGAATTCATTCTGTAACATTGATTCGGCAGTGTTGTTGCCTGAAGTATGGGTAGGACGTTCATGCCGGTTACGTCGTTGTATCATTGACCGCGCCTGCGTTATCCCTGAAGGCATGGTGATTGGTGAAAATGCGGAAGAGGATGCTCGTCGCTTCTACCGCTCAGAAGAAGGCATTGTGCTGGTCACGCGTGAAATGCTGCGCAAACTGCAAATCAAACAGGAGCGATAATGCAGGTTTTACACGTATGTTCAGAGATGTTCCCCCTGCTAAAAACCGGGGGACTGGCGGATGTTCTTGGGGCGTTACCGGCCGCGCAAATTGCGGACGGTGTAGATGCCCGCGTGCTGCTCCCGGCGTTTCCGGATATCCGTCGCGGCATTCCTGATGCTCAGGTGGTGACGCGTCGCGATACCTTTGCAGGCAGAATTACGCTGCTGTTCGGGCATTACAACGGCGTCGGCATTTACCTCGTGGACGCGCCGCATCTCTATGACCGTCCGGGTAGTCCGTATCACGACACCAACCTGTTCGCTTATACCGATAACGTCCTGCGTTTTGCGTTGCTCGGCTGGGCCGGATGTGAAATGGCCTGCGGGCTTGACCCATTCTGGCGCCCGGATGTGGTGCATGCGCACGACTGGCATGCCGGTCTGGCCCCGGCGTATCTGGCGGCGCGCGGCCATCCGGCGAAATCGGTGTTCACCGTCCACAACCTGGCGTATCAAGGCATGTTTTATGCAAAGCATATGGATGACATCCAATTGCCATGGTCGTTCTTTAATGTGCACGGGCTGGAGTTTAACGGGCAGATTTCGTTCCTGAAGGCCGGGTTGTACTACGCCGACCACATCACGGCGGTGAGTCCGACCTACGCGCGGGAGATTACCGAGCCGCAGTTTGCCTACGGCATGGAAGGCCTGTTGCAACAGCGTCATCGGGAAGGACGGCTTTCCGGCGTGCTGAACGGCGTTGATGAAAAAATCTGGAGCCCGGAAACCGATCTGCTACTGGCCTCGCGCTATACACGCGACACGCTGGATGAGAAGGCGGAGAACAAACGTCAGCTACAAATTGCGATGGGACTTAAGGTTAACGATAAAGTGCCGCTGTTTGCTGTCGTGAGCCGTCTGACCAGTCAGAAAGGGCTGGATCTGGTGTTGGAGGCTCTGCCGGGTCTGTTAGAGCAGGGGGGGCAACTGGCGCTGCTTGGCGCGGGCGACCCAGTATTACAGGAAGGCTTCCTGGCCGCTGCGGCGGAACATCCCGGACAGGTAGGGGTGCAAATTGGTTATCACGAAGCCTTCTCGCACCGCATCATGGGTGGGGCCGACGTCATTCTGGTACCCAGCCGTTTTGAACCGTGCGGCTTAACGCAGTTGTATGGGCTGAAGTATGGCACGCTGCCGCTGGTGCGGCGTACCGGTGGGCTGGCGGATACGGTCTCTGACAGTTCGCTGGAAAACCTGGCGGACGGTATCGCCAGTGGGTTTGTCTTTGAGGACAGTAATGCCTGGTCGCTGCTACGCGCGATCCGGCGTGCTTTCGTATTGTGGTCCCGGCCTTCGCTTTGGCGGTTTGTACAACGCCAGGCCATGACCATGGATTTTAGCTGGCAAGTCGCGGCGAAGTCTTACCGCGAGCTTTACTACCGCTTGAAATAGATATCCAGGAATCACCTATATGAACGCTCCATTTACTTATGCATCGCCCACACTCAGCGTCGAGGCACTTAAGCATTCTATTGCCTACAAACTGATGTTCACGATTGGTAAGGACCCGGTCATTGCCAACAAACATGAGTGGCTGAACGCCACGTTATTCGCGGTGCGCGATCGTCTCGTGGAGCGCTGGCTGCGTTCTAACCGTGCGCAATTATCCCAGGAAACCCGTCAGGTTTATTATCTGTCAATGGAGTTTCTGATTGGGCGCACGCTTTCCAATGCGCTGTTATCGTTGGGGATTTACGACGATGTTAAAAGTGCGCTGGAAGGTATGGGATTAGATCTGGAAGATCTGATCGACGAAGAGAATGACCCCGGTCTCGGTAACGGTGGCCTCGGACGCCTGGCAGCCTGCTTCCTCGACTCACTGGCAACGCTGGGTCTGCCCGGACGTGGCTACGGTATCCGTTATGACTATGGCATGTTTAAACAGAACATTGTCGATGGTCGACAAAAAGAGTCCCCGGACTATTGGCTGGAATACGGTAACCCGTGGGAATTCAAACGCCACAACACGCGCTACAAAGTGCGCTTTGGCGGCCGCGTGCAGATGGAAGGCAAGAAAACGCGTTGGATTGAGACCGAAGAGATCCTCGCAGTGGCCTACGACCAGATTATCCCCGGTTATGACACTGACGCCACCAACACGCTGCGCCTGTGGAATGCCCAGGCCAGTAGCGAAATCAACCTCGGTAAATTTAACCAGGGCGACTACTTTGCGGCGGTGGAAGATAAAAACCACTCCGAGAACGTCTCCCGCGTACTGTATCCGGATGACTCTACCTATTCGGGACGCGAACTGCGGTTGCGCCAGGAGTATTTCCTCGTCTCCTCAACGGTGCAGGACATCCTGAACCGCCATTATCAACTGCATAAAACCTACGACAACCTGGCCGATAAAATCGCCATTCACCTTAACGACACCCACCCGGTGCTGTCGATCCCTGAGCTGATGCGCCTGCTGATCGATGAACACAAGTTCAGTTGGGACGACGCGTTTGAGGTGTGCTGTCAGGTCTTCTCGTATACCAACCACACCTTGATGAGTGAAGCGCTGGAAACCTGGCCGGTGGATATGCTGGGCAAAATCCTGCCGCGCCATTTGCAAATCATTTTTGAGATTAACGACTACTTCCTGAAGACGCTGCAGGAGCAGTATCCGAACGATACCGCTCTGCTGGGACGGACGTCGATTATCGATGAATCAAACGGTCGTCGTGTGCGTATGGCATGGCTGGCGGTGGTGGTGAGCCACAAGGTTAACGGTGTGTCTGAACTGCACTCCAACCTGATGGTGCAGTCGCTGTTTGCTGACTTTGCGAAGATTTTCCCGACCCGCTTCTGCAACGTGACCAACGGTGTGACGCCGCGTCGCTGGCTGGCGCTGGCGAACCCATCGCTTTCTGACGTACTGGATGAGAACATTGGCCGCACCTGGCGTACCGATCTCAGCCAGCTCAGCGAGCTTGAGCAGCACTGTGATTTCCCGTTAGTGAATCAGGCTGTGCGTCGTGCGAAGCTGGAGAACAAAAAGCGACTGGCAACGCTCATCGCCCAGCAGCTGAACGTGGTAGTGAACCCGAAATCGCTGTTTGATGTGCAGATCAAGCGTATTCACGAGTACAAACGTCAGCTAATGAATGTGCTGCATGTGATCACCCGCTACAACCGCATCAAAGCCGATCCAGACGCCGAGTGGGTGCCGCGCGTGAATATCTTCGCGGGTAAAGCGGCTTCAGCCTATTACATGGCGAAGCACATCATTCATTTGATCAACGATGTCGCGAAGGTGATCAACAACGATCCGCAGATTGGCGATAAATTGAAGGTCGTGTTTATCCCCAACTACAGCGTCAGTCTGGCGCAGGTGATTATTCCTGCTGCCGACTTGTCTGAGCAGATTTCGCTGGCCGGGACCGAAGCCTCCGGGACCAGTAATATGAAATTTGCGCTCAACGGCGCGCTGACCATCGGGACGCTGGATGGCGCCAACGTTGAGATGCTGGAACATGTGGGTGCGGAGAATATCTTTATCTTTGGTAATACGGCGGAAGAGGTTGAGGCTTTACGCATTCAGGGCTACAAGCCGCGTGAGTATTACGAGAAAGATGAAGAGTTGCATCAGGTGCTGACGCAGATTGGCAGCGGCGTGTTCAGCCCTGAGGAGCCTGGGCGTTATCGTGATCTGGTCGATTCGCTGATTAACTTTGGCGACCACTATCAGGTGCTGGCGGATTATCGCAGCTATGTCGATTGCCAGGATAAGGTTGATGAGCTGTATCGCCATCCGGAAGAGTGGACCACGAAGTCGATGATAAACATCGCCAATATGGGGTACTTTTCTTCGGACAGGACGATCAAAGAGTATGCCGAGAACATCTGGCATATTGATTCGGTGCGGTTGTAACATCCGAGGCCGGGGGCGCTGCGCTTGCCCGGCCTACGTTTATACACTTTTGAAGGCCGGATAAGGCGTTAGCCGCCATCCGGCATTTTTATCAGGAGGCCAGCGACAGCTGGTGCTTCTCGACATACTCCGTCAGCCATTGGGTCATGCGGGACTGCTGTTCGGCATTCAGCCACATGCCTTCTTTCGTACGACGCCACAGCGCATCTTCTGCGCGACGCACCCACTCATGCTCAACCAGATACTTCAGCTCGGCCTCATAGAACTCATGGCCGAAGTCTTCGCCTAACTCGGCGATTGACGTGGCGTCGCCGATAATCCATTCAGTATTGCTGCCATAGGTACGCGAATAATGGCGCGCCAGCGATTCGGTCAGGAACGGATAGCGACGGCGCAGTTTTGCCGCGTAATCTTCGCGATCGCCGCCAATATCACCGCCAGGCAGGATGCACTCTTTGGTCCATGCCGGGCCAATGCCCTGATAGTACGACGACAGTTTTTCCATCGCGTGCTCGGCCAGCTTACGGTAGGTTGTCAGCTTACCGCCAAAGACCGACAGCAGCGGCGCTTTGCCGTTTTCGTCGTGGATATCCAGCGTGTAATCACGGGTAATAGCCTGCGGCGAGTCGGACTCGTCATCACATAGCGGACGCACGCCCGAGTAAGTCCAGACGATATCGTCACGGCCAAGCTGTTTCTTAAAGTGCGCGTTGTAGACCTTCAGCAGGTAATTGATTTCGCTTTCATCAATTTTCACTGCTTTCGGGTCGCCTTTGTATTCGACGTCAGTCGTCCCGATGATCGAGAATTCGTCCATCCATGGGATAACAAACACAATACGTTTATCTTCATTTTGCAGAATATACGCTTGCTTCTGGGTATGTACGCGCGGCACCACGATGTGGCTACCTTTAATCAGACGAATACCGTACGGCGAAGGCAGATGCATGCCGTCATCAAAGAACTCTTTCACCCACGGACCGGTGGCATTGACCAGACCGCGCGCCTGCCAGGTGTGTTTTTTGCCGGTATCGATATCTTCGGCTTCAACGATCCACAGGCCGTTTTCACGGCGAGCGGAGGTGGCACGGGTGCGGGTTAATACTTCACCGCCTTTGCGTACGACCATTTGGGCGTTTGCCAAAACCAGACGCGCATCGTCTACCCAGCAGTCAGAATATTCGAAACCGCGCACAATCTCAGGTTTCATTACGGAATCCGCGCCAAAACGCAAACCAGTAGAACCCGGCAAACTGGTGCGTTTGCCCAGATGATCGTACATAAACAAACCAATACGGATCATCCATGCCGGACGCAGGTGCGGGCGATGGGGCAGACGAAAGCGCATCGGGAAGGCGATATGCGGTGCCATTTTCAACAGCACTTCACGTTCTGCCAGCGCCTCGCTCACCAGGCGGAATTCGTAGTGTTCCAGGTAGCGCAGGCCACCGTGGATGAGTTTGGAGCTGGCGGAGGAGGTGGCGCAGGCTAAATCCTGTGCCTCCAGCATCAGCACGGATAAACCGCGTCCAGCGGCATCTGCCGCGATACCGGCACCGTTGATGCCTCCACCTATCACAATCAGATCTTTGGTTTCCATGCTGGCCTCTCGCACTTTCGTTATAGCTCATTAATGTTCGTTATCGAGCATAATAGCAAAGAATTGCGCCATTGGTAACATTGGATAAACAATTTACAGTGATACATATAACATTATGGCGTTTACCTGCGCAGGCAACGTACACTGGAGGGTAATATTGGTTACCTGCCAGAATATAAGTAGAACTTAACAAGAGAACGCCATGGATCAGTTTGAGTGTATTAATGTCGAAGAAGCCCATCAGAAACTCCTGCACGGAATGGCGGTGCTGGTGGACATCCGCGATCCGCAAAGCTATGCAATGGGCCACGCGCCGCAGGCCTTTCATCTGACGAACGACACGTTGGGGACGTTTATGCGTGACCATGATTTTGATACTGCCGTGATGGTGATGTGTTACCACGGCAACAGCAGTAAAGGCGCGGCGCAGTATCTTCTTCAGCAGGGCTATGATGCGGTTTACAGCGTTGACGGCGGCTTCGACGCCTGGCATCGACATTTTCCTGCAGAAGTGGCATACGGTTCGTAAGGCTATACCCAAATTAATTCGAGTTGCATCGCGACGGCGACGCAGCGAATCTCCGGGAGCGTACGAACAGTACGTGACCGAAGTGAGCGAGGAAAGCCAACAAAGATGCAGCCTGAAACGGACAGGATATATATACTGTCCTCTTTTGTGTGGAATAAGCGACAGCAATAATGTTGATGATTACCTCTTTTGCTAACCCCCGCGTGGCGCAGGCATTTGTTGATTATATGGCGACGCAGGGCGTTATCCTGACGATTCAACAACATCAGCAAACGGATGTCTGGCTGGCGGATGAGTCCCAGGCTGAACGCGTGCGTGCTGAACTGGCGCGATTTCTCGATAACCCGGGCGATCCGCGTTACCTCGCGGCCAGTTGGCAGTCAGGTCATACCGACAGCGGTCTGCGCTATCAACGTTATCCGTTTCTGGCCACATTGCGCGAACGTGCCGGCCCGGTGACCTGGGCGGTAATGGCGGCGTGTGTGTTGGTGTTTATCGCGATGAATGTGCTGGGCGACCAGGCGGTAATGCTCTGGCTGGCCTGGCCGTTCGATCCTTCGCTGAAATTTGAGTTTTGGCGTTATTTCACCCACGCGTTTATGCATTTCTCGCTCATGCACATTTTGTTCAACCTGCTGTGGTGGTGGTATCTCGGCGGCGCGGTTGAAAAGCGCCTGGGCAGCGGAAAGCTGATTGTCATTACTGTGATCAGCGCCTTGCTGAGCGGTTATGTTCAGCAGAAATTTAGCGGCCCGTGGTTTGGCGGGCTGTCTGGCGTGGTATATGCGCTGATGGGCTACGTGTGGTTGCGCGGCGAGCGCGATCCGCAAAGCGGTATTTTCCTGCAGCGTGGTTTGATTATCTTTGCCTTGATCTGGATTGTTGCCGGCTGGTTTGATCTGTTCGGCATGTCGATGGCGAACGGCGCACATATCGCCGGGCTGGCCGTGGGTCTGGCAATGGCGTTTGCCGATACTATTCATGTGCGAAAACGAACTTGACTCAAGTTTTGTGGTGCCGGAAGGCGGTGTGCGTTTGGACCAATTTGTAGGCCGGGTAAGCGTCAGCGCATCCGGCAAAATTCCAGGGAACAATAATGAAGCAAACACAACGACATGACGCGATCATTGAGCTGGTAAAAAAACAGGGATACGTCAGTACCGAGGAGCTGGTGGAGCATTTCTCCGTCAGCCCGCAGACGATTCGCCGGGATCTGAATGACCTGGCCGATCAAAATATGATTTTGCGTCACCACGGCGGCGCGGCGTTGCCATCCAGCTCGGTCAATACCCCATGGCATGACCGTAAAGCGACGCAGACGGCGGAAAAAGAGCGCATTGCGCGCAAAGTTGCCACGCAGATCCCTAACGGTTCAACGCTGTTTATTGATATCGGCACCACACCGGAAGCGGTGGCGCATGCGCTGCTTAATCACAGCAACTTACGCATTGTGACCAATAATCTCAATGTGGCAAACACGCTGATGGCGAAAGAGGATTTCCGCATTATTCTGGCCGGGGGCGAACTGCGTAGCCGTGACGGCGGCATTATGGGCGAAGCGACCCTCGACTTTATTTCCCAGTTCCGTCTGGACTTCGGCATCCTGGGGATCAGCGGTATCGACAGCGATGGCTCCCTGCTGGAGTTTGATTATCACGAAGTGCGCACCAAACGCGCGATCATTGAGAATTCACGTCACGTCATGCTGGTAGTGGATCACTCGAAGTTCGGACGTAACGCGATGGTGAATATGGGTAGCATTAGCATGGTGGATGCGGTTTATACCGACACGCTGCCGCCAGCTGGCGTGATGCAGGTTATTGCCGACCACCATATTCAGTTAGAGCTGTGTTAAGTTAACTTCAGGCCTGATAAGCGTAGCGCATCAGGCATTAACTATACCCCATAGCCCATCATCTTCAGCAGTTTCTGCGCATGCTGCACCGCATCCTGGCGGTGGGCGACGCCGAGTTTTTGGTACAAATTGCGGATGTGCGTCTTAATGGTCGTGGCTGCAACGGCCAGCTCACCGGCGATCTGCTCGTTGCTGTAACCTGAATAAATCAGTCCCAGAACCTGCCATTCGCGCTGGGTCAGCGGGCTGGTGCGGATAAGCTCCGGCACTTCCGGATGGGTAAGCAGTCGCTCAACGAATCCTTCATCAAAGTGGGCGAATTTGTGGCGGTGGTGCTGGTTAATCTCCCGCAAAACGCGCTGGGCGCGGTGCTGGTCGAGTTCTGGCAGCGTATTGAGCTGAATCAGTTGGCGCAACTGCTGCGCCATCGCCTCACCTTCGATAACAAAGTGGCTGATAAATCCGGTACGGTTCGCCAGTTGCAGCGCTTCGAGTAAGACGCGCTGCGCGTCATTTTTGCGTCCTGCCTGCCAGTACAACTGATTAAGCAGCAACAGGTTACGGTTCAGATCGCTCATCAGGCGCAGGTTACGCGCATTTTCATTTAACTCTTCCAGTACGATTTCCGCCGGTTCAAACTCACCCAGCAGGATCTGCGCGCGAGCGATGTTGCGCCACTGACTTTGCAGGAAGTGGTTATTAGCGAACTCCGGCTTCGGCGTGTGGCGTAGCCAGTTGGCGGCCGAGTTTTTGTCACCCACCATTTGCCAGTAAATCACCCGGACTTTATCGGCGTTTGAGATCCAATCGCTGTGATAGCGACCGTTGCCCAATAAGTTTTCCAGACGGTTGAGCAGGCTACGCGCGTTGTCTAAATCGCCCCGGGCCAGCGAACACTGAATAAGCAGCGCCAGGCACTGTAGCTGTTGCTGCGGCTGGAATGTGGAAAGCAACTCAATGCCCATGCGGGCAGACGCTTCAGCTTCGTCCAAACGTGCCCATGCCCACAGTAACTGCGCGCGGATACGTACCAGGAACTCATGCATCGGCAGCTGTTCCAGGTGCTGCTCTTTGATCAACTGGAACGCTTTTTCCTGCGTCTCCCAGGCGGCCTGCAAAAAACCCTGGGCAAATAAAATTTCGCTTTGCTGGATCAGACTCCACAGCGCGTAATGCCAGACATCATGATGGCGCGCCATTTGCTCGGTTTGCTGCATCAACGCCAGTGAACGCGTGAGATCACCCTTACAATGCAGGACTTCACCATGCACCGAGGTGGCAACGATACGGCTATAGAACCAGGCGATGGGTAATTCATCCAGCGCCAGTTTTGCCAGACGTTCTGCTTCGTCAGGGTTACCGTCGTTAATCGCTACCTGCGCACGCAGCGCGTTAAATTCAGCGTGCAGCGTCGGCTCCATGTCGCCTTTCATCTCTTGTTCCGCACGGGCCAGCAGGGTATTAACCTCGCTGTAGCGGTGCTGGCTTTGCATCAGCCAGGCTTGCAGCAGAACCAGACGCGGATTTTCCAGTAGGCTTTCCCACGGCAGGGCTTTCAGCGACTCTTCCAATAGCGCCAGTTCGCTGTGGTTAAACAGGCCCCACGCATGATTAAGTAGGATATCGCGCAGCATATGAGCGTCGCCTGCCGCCAGAGCGTGGTGGATAGCTTCGCTAGGGAAACCCTGCGCCATCCAGCTTTCTGCGGCCGCGCGGTGTATTTCAGGCAGCTCGCTCGCCAGTTCCCACTGACAACGCTGGCGTAAAAAGCTGCCAAACAGCGGGTGATAGCTGAACCACTCGCCGACGTCATCCATCCGCTGCAGAAATAACCCCTGACGCTCAATTTCCTCAAGTCGCATTTGCCCGTTTTCTTCGCCGGTGACCCGAACGATCAGCGCATCGTTCATCGAACGCAGGATGGCGCTTTTGAGCAGAAAGTGACGGGTGCCGAGGTCAACGCTATCCAGCACTTCATCTACCAGGTAGTCGGATAAATGGCTGGCGTTGATCCCCGCGAGGCGTCGTGCAGACTGGTGCGCAGAGTTATTGTTCTGGCGGGCGGAAAGGGCAATCAGTTGTAACGCTGTGGCCCAACCCGCAACGTCATCGCACATCCGGCTGCTTTCAGCCGCTTCAATCGGGGAGGATAAACGCCGATCGAAAAATTGTTTCGCTTCCTGATGGTTAAAGGCCAGTTGTTGGCTGCCAATTTCCAGCAACTGATCGCGCACCCGCAGGTTGGCAATGCCCAACTGCGGCAGATTACGCGACAGAACGACCAGTGTGAGATTTTCAGGCTGGTGGCGCAGGAAAAAGCGCATTGCTTCGTGAATGGCTGGATTGGAGATCAGGTGATAATCATCCACCACGAGGTAGAGTGGACGATGCCACTCGGCCAGTTCAATAAATAGCTGCGCAAACAGTGACGTCAGGCTGGCATACTGGCGTTTTTGCACCATCGCTTCGCTGGTGGTGCAATGCCCAGCGGTTGCCTGCTGGATCGCGGCAATCAGATAGCTGGCAAAGCGCTCCTGCTGGTTATCGCCTTCATCCAGAGAGTACCAACCTAACTCGGTCTTCCCCGCCGCCCATTGTGAAACAAGCGTTGTTTTTCCATAACCAGCAGGACTTGTGATCAGGGCGAGCCTGAAATTGTTCGCGCCGGAAAGTTTAGCCAACAGGCGCTCACGAACCACCGTATGGTCGAGACGAACCGGACGACTTAATTTAGACGGAATCAACATAAGTTAGTCACTTCACTGTGTGAAAATGGGGAAGAATGATTTTTTTTGCGCTTCGTAATTAATAGATATAAGGTCGGCCAGATTGGTATTTTATGCAAGCTAAGCGGGCTTTTTGTGTGTCTGATTTTGCACTATGTCACAAATCTATACATCTATTGCAATAATTTCTTTAAAGAGTCGCAACAGGCGTGGCGACTGGATCCAGCGTGACTTTCACCCAGCGGAAAGATTCCACTTTTTTATGTTGTTACTGTAACGTTTAATAAAAAGACGATGAGTTTTGTGCTCGACTTAAAACTTTCATGTGAAATAACTCAAGCAGAATGCGTATTTCAGGTGAGAAACTATTTCTCTGTTTACATATTTTTTC
The DNA here is from genome assembly GCF_005281255.1 of Citrobacter sp. wls708. Taxonomy (NCBI): domain Bacteria; kingdom Pseudomonadati; phylum Pseudomonadota; class Gammaproteobacteria; order Enterobacterales; family Enterobacteriaceae; genus Citrobacter; species Citrobacter sp. wls708. The sequence goes on along the minus strand of NZ_SZXE01000018.1, from coordinate 78,495 downwards.
TAAATATCATCTTACTGTTTGATATTGTCTGGCTAATCTCTTTAGGTTAATGCGAGAACCGTGATGCATTTCAGGGGGATGCGGGGGAAACCTACGTATTGACCGGCAATGCCTCTCTGCTTTAAGTGGCGGCGATCACACTTTTATGCTCATCCCCGCTCCTCCTCCCTCCCTAATCCGTGCCAGGATGAGGAAGGTCAACAACGAGCCTGGCAAACTAGCGATAACGTTGTTTTATTACCTAAGGACCTGGAATCCCTATGTCACAGCCAACCTTCAACAAAGATCAATTTCAGGCAGCCCTGACGCGTCAGTGGCAGCGTTTCGGTTTACTGTCGGCTCACGAAATGACGTCGCGCCAGTGGTGGCAGGCAGTGAGTGGGGCGTTGGCTGAGTTACTCAGCGCCCAGCCTGCGGTGAAGCCGGCAAAAAATCAGCGCCATGTTAACTACATCTCGATGGAATTTTTGATTGGTCGTCTGACCGGCAACAATTTACTCAATCTGGGCTGGTATCAGGCGGTGAGCGATGAACTGAAAGCGCACGACGTCAACCTGACCGATCTGCTGGAAGAAGAGATCGATCCGGCGTTAGGTAACGGTGGATTGGGGCGTCTGGCGGCCTGCTTCCTGGATTCGATGGCGACGGTCGGCCAGTCGGCGACGGGCTATGGTCTCAACTACCAGTACGGCCTGTTCCGCCAGTCTTTTGCCGACGGTCAGCAGATGGAAGCCCCGGATGACTGGCATCGCGGTAACTATCCGTGGTTCCGTCACAACGAGGCGTTAGATGTGCAGGTAGGCATTGGCGGTAAAGTCACCAAAGAGGGACACTGGGAGCCGGGATTTGTCATCACCGGTCAGGCCTGGGATCTGCCGGTTCTCGGCTACCGTAACGGCGTGGCGCAACCGCTGCGTCTGTGGCAGGCCAGCCACGCGCATCCGTTTAACCTGACCAAATTTAATGACGGCGATTTCCTGCGCGCAGAGCAGCAGGGCATCGACGCCGAAAAACTGACCAAAGTGCTGTACCCGAACGACAACCACACCGCGGGTAAAAAGCTGCGCCTGATGCAGCAGTACTTCCAGTGCGCCTGCTCCGTAGCCGACATTCTGCGCCGCCATCATCTGGCCGGGCGTAAACTGCATGAGCTGGCCGATTTCGAAGTGATTCAGCTGAACGATACTCACCCGACCATCGCGATCCCTGAGCTGCTGCGTGTGCTGATTGATGAGCACCAGATGAGCTGGGACGATGCGTGGGCCATTACCAGCAAAACCTTTGCGTACACCAACCATACCCTGATGCCGGAGGCGTTGGAGTGTTGGGATGAGAAGTTGGTGAAAGCGCTACTGCCGCGCCATATGCAAATCATCAAAGAGATTAACGACCGCTTTAAGAAACTGGTCGATAAAACCTGGCCGGGTGATGCTGAAGTGTGGGCGAAACTGGCGGTGGTGCATAATAAACAGGTACGTATGGCCAATATGTGCGTGGTCAGCGGTTTTGCGGTTAACGGCGTGGCGGCGCTGCACTCCGATCTGGTGGTGAAAGATCTGTTCCCGGAATATCACCAGCTCTGGCCTAACAAATTCCATAACGTCACCAACGGGATTACCCCGCGTCGCTGGATCAAACAGTGCAACCCGGCGCTTGCCGCGCTGCTGGATAAATCGCTGAAAAAAGAGTGGGCCAACGACCTCGACCAGTTGATTAACCTGGAAAAATACGCCGACGACGCGAAGTTCCGTCAGACTTATCGTGACATTAAGCTGGCGAATAAAAAACGCCTGGCAGAGTTTGTGAAGGTACGGACAGGTATTGAAATCAATCCGCAGGCAATCTTTGATATTCAGATCAAACGTCTGCATGAGTACAAGCGTCAGCATCTGAACTTGCTGCATATTCTGGCGCTGTACAAAGAAATTCGTGAAAACCCGCAGGCGGATCGCGTGCCGCGCGTCTTCCTGTTTGGCGCGAAAGCCGCTCCGGGTTACTACCTGGCGAAAAATATTATCTTCGCTATCAACAAGGTGGCGGAAACCATCAATAACGACCCGAAAATCGGCGACAAGCTGAAAGTCGTCTTCCTGCCGGATTATTGTGTCTCGGCAGCGGAAATGCTGATTCCGGCGGCGGATATCTCTGAGCAGATCTCAACCGCGGGCAAAGAGGCTTCCGGCACCGGTAACATGAAACTGGCGCTGAACGGCGCGTTAACCGTCGGTACGCTGGATGGCGCCAACGTCGAAATCGCCGAGAAGGTGGGCGACGAAAATATCTTTATCTTTGGTCATACCGTGGAAGAGGTGAAAGCCCTGAAAGCGAAAGGCTATGACCCGGTGAAATGGCGTAAGAAAGATAAGGTGCTGGATGCTGTTCTGAAGGAGTTGGAAAGCGGAAAATTCAGCGACGGCGATAAACATGCCTTTGACCAGATGCTGCACAGTATTGGTAAGCAGGGCGGTGATCCGTATCTGGTCATGGCAGACTTCGCGGCCTACGTTGCAGCCCAGAAGCAGGTTGACGTGTTGTACCGTGACCAGGACGCCTGGACCCGGGCGGCGATTCTGAATACCGCGCGTTGCGGCATGTTCAGTTCGGATCGCTCCATTCGCGATTATCAGGCTCGTATCTGGCAGGCGAAACGTTAAGGAAGCGCGATGGAAAGCAAACGTCTGGATAATGCCGCGCTGGCGGCGGGGATCAGCCCACATTACATTAATGCCCACGGTAAACCGCAGTCTATTGGCGCCGAAACCAAGCGGCGTTTGCTTGACGCCATGCATCGCACCACCGCCGCCACGAAGGTGGCGGTGACCCCGGTGCCGAACGTCATGGTTTATACCGCGGGCAAAAAAATGCCGTTGGCGGTTGAGGGAAGTGGAGAGTTTACCTGGCTGCTAACCACCGAAGAGGGTGTGCAGCACAAAGGGCATGCCGTTGGCGGTAAATCTTTCAACCTGCCGGCGAAACTGCCGGAGGGATATCACACGCTTACCCTGACCCAGGGGGAGTTGCGTACGCATTGCCGTATCATCGTGGCGCCGAAGCGCTGTTACGAACCGCAGGCGTTGTTGGCCGGGCAGAAGCTGTGGGGGGCATGCGTTCAGCTTTACACCCTACGTTCAGAAAAAAACTGGGGGATTGGCGACTTTGGCGATCTCCGCGCCATGTTGGTGGATGTGGCACAACGCGGCGGCGCGTTTATCGGCCTGAATCCTATTCATGCGCTGTATCCGGCGAACCCGGAAAGTGCAAGTCCATACAGCCCGTCGTCACGTCGCTGGCTGAATATTATTTATATTGATGTCAACGCAGTAGACGATTTCCACCACAGTAAAGAGGCACAGGCCTGGTGGCAGAAACCCACGACTCAGCAAGCCCTGCAAAAGGCGCGAGATGCCGTATGGGTGGATTACTCTACCGTTACCGCACTGAAGATGACGGCTCTACGTATGGCGTGGAAAAGCTTCTCTGCGCGTGATGATGAGCAGATGGCGGCATTTCGCCAGTTTGTGGCTCAGGAAGGCGATAGCCTGTACTGGCAGGCGGCCTTTGACGCCCTGCATGCGCATCAGGTGAAAGAAGACGCATTGCGCTGGGGCTGGCCGGTGTGGCCAGAGGCTTTCCAGTCGGTGGACTCGCCAGAGGTCAAACAGTTCTGCGAAGCGCATCGTGATGACGTGGACTTCTACCTGTGGCTTCAGTGGCTGGCGTATACCCAGTTCGCTGACTGCTGGGAAACGAGTCAGAGTTTTGCGATGCCTGTCGGGCTGTATCGCGACCTGGCGGTCGGCGTGGCAGAAGGGGGAGCAGAAACCTGGTGCGACCGTGAGCTGTACTGCCTGAAAGCCTCGGTTGGCGCGCCGCCGGATATTCTGGGTCCGCTGGGTCAGAACTGGGGGCTGCCGCCGATGGATCCGCACATCATCACAGCCCGCGCTTACGAACCGTTTATCGAGCTGCTGCGCGCCAATATGCAGAACTGCGGCGCATTGCGTATCGATCATGTTATGTCGATGCTGCGTCTGTGGTGGATCCCCTACGGTGAAACGGCCGATCACGGCGCCTACGTGCATTATCCGGTCGACGATCTTCTTTCAATTCTGGCGCTGGAAAGTAAACGTCATCACTGCATGGTGATTGGTGAAGATCTGGGTACTGTGCCGGTGGAGATCGTCAGCAAGCTGCGCGATAGCGGCGTGTACTCCTACAAAGTGCTTTATTTTGAGAATGACCATGAGAAAAACTTCCGTGCGCCGAAAGCGTACCCGGAACAATCAATGGCAGTCGCGGCGACGCATGACCTTCCTACGCTTAAAGGTTATTGGGATAGCGGCGATCTGACGCTGGGTAGAGCGCTGGGTCTGTACCCGGATGAGGTTGTGCTACGAGGGTTATATCAGGACCGGGAGTTGGCGAAACAAGGGCTGCTGGACGCGCTGCACAAATATGGCTGTCTGCCAAAACGCGCGGGTCACAAGGCCTCGCTGATGTCGATGACGCCGATGCTTAATCGTGGCATGCAACGCTACATCGCTGACAGCAACAGTGCGCTGCTGGGCCTGCAACCGGAGGACTGGTTAGGAATGGCGGATCCGGTCAACATCCCGGGGACCAGCGACCAGTACAAAAACTGGCGGCGTAAGCTCACCGCTACGTTGGAGCAGATGTTTGCCGATGACGGGGTGAACAAGCTGATTAAGGATTTGGATAAGCGCCGAAAAGCCGCTGCGAAGAAGAAATAGTGTTAGTTTGCCGGATGGCGACGCAGAATGCGTCTTATCCGGCCTACAATGACTGCGGTAGGCCGGGTAAGCGAAGCGCCACCCGGCACCGTTTTATCAGACCACCATGCCCAGCAGCAGACAACCCACCAGACCGCAGACGGAGATAATGGTCTCCAGCATTGACCATGACTTGATGGTCTCACCGATAGTCAGGTTGAAGTACTCCTTGAACAGCCAGAAGCCAGGATCGTTCACGTGGGAGAAAATGACGGAGCCGGAACCGACTGCAATAACCATCAGCTCAGGGCTTACGCCGGTTGTCGCAATCAGCGGCGCCACTATCCCACCTGCGGTGATAGCTGCAACAGTTGCGGAACCCAGCGCGATACGCAGTACCGCAGCGATAGACCATGCCATCAGCAGCGGAGAAACGTTCGAGCCGTGCATCATGGAGGCGATGTATTTGTCCACGCCGCTATCAACCAGAACCTGTTTGAAGGCACCGCCACCACCGATGATCAACAGCATCATCGCGATGATTTTGATTGAGGACACCAGCGTGTCGTTAATCTGATCCATCGAACGTCCACGGTTCAGACCAAACGTGAACATCGCAATCAGCACCGCGATAAGCGTAGCCATGACCGGGTCGCCAAGGAATTCTGCAACTGTCAGGAAAGCATGACCTTTAGGCAGAATCATCTCCGCGATGGCGCGCATTGCCATCAGGATAACCGGAACCAAAGAGGTCCAGACGCTGACGCCAAAGCCTGGCATCTCTTCTTCGGTGAAGGTTTTTGCGCTGTACAAACCTTCCGGGATTGGCTTATCGATGCCTTTCAGGAAGCGCGCGTACACCGGACCGGCGAGAATCACGGTCGGGATGGCCAGAATCGTACCAAACAGCAGGGTTTTACCCATATCTGCGTGGAAAATGGTGGCAATAGCGGTTGGGCCCGGGTGCGGCGGCAGGAAGCCGTGCGTGACGGACAGCGCAGCAGCCATCGGGACACCAACGTACAGCAGCGGGATGTTTGCCGCCGCGGCAATCGTGAACACCAGCGGCAGCATCAGTACGAAGCCGACTTCGTAGAACAGGGCAAAACCGACGGTGAAACCGGTTAATACTACCGCCCACTGAATGTGTTTTTTGCCGAATTTAGCAATCAGCGTGGTGGCGATGCGCTGTGCGCCGCCGCAGTCCGCCAGCATTTTGCCCAACATGGCGCCAAAACCCATAATCAGGGCGAGGCTGCCAAGGGTTCCGCCGACGCCGGCTTTAATAGAACCGATGACTTTATCCAGCGGCATCCCTTGCATCAATCCGACAGCAAGCGCCACCAGGACGAGAGCGATGAAGCCGTTCATTTTGAAACGGATCATCAGGAGAAGTAACAAGATTACACCGATAGCAACGATGACTAATGGCATGATTTACCTGGCCTTTACTTTGTTATGGGTAACGTCAGTGTTTAGATGACAAATTCCGATTGTCCCGACCGGGAACCGAGTATTCACAGCACCAATGCTGATTACCGTCAAAACTAATTAGTTTAGCTGGCTATTATGGGTGTGTTAGGTGCTGATATGAATGATACGGGTAACATGCAGCGCTTGAAAATCACCTGAGCAGGCAAAATTTAAATTATGAGAGGCGGGTCAAATTATAGCGGCGTTGTTGCAAGGGGCATGCAGAGAAATGTAAGGGTGCAGGCCGGATAAAGCGTTTACGCTGCCATCCGGCATCAATGCCCGATGGCGACGCGGATGCGCCTGATCGGGCCTTGCAGGTCTGGTCGTTAGTAGTAAGAGTGCTCACCGCGCTGGTGTTCGGTTAAATCGCGAACGCCTTTCAGTTCAGGGAATTCAGCCAGCAGCTGTTTCTCGATACCTTCTTTCAGCGTTACATCTACCATTGAACAGCCGTTACAGCCGCCGCCAAATTGTAGAATGGCGTAGCCTTCATCGGTGATCTCCATCAGAGAGACGCGGCCACCATGGCCTGCCAACTGTGGGTTAATCTGCGATTGCAGCATGTACTCTACGCGTTCCATCAGCGGCGCATCATCGGCAACTTTACGCATTTTGGCGTTTGGCGCTTTCAGCGTCAGCTGGGAGCCTAACTGGTCGGTAACGAAATCGATTTCTGCATCTTCCAGATACGGTGCGCTCAGTTCATCAACATATGCGGTCAGCAGGTCAAATTTAATGGCGGTGTCGGTTGCTTCCACGGCGTCGGGCGGGCAATAAGAAACGCCGCATTCAGCGTTAGGCGTGCCGGGATTAATCACAAATACGCGAATTTGTGTCCCTTCTTCCTGATTTGCCAGCAGTTTGGCAAAGTGCGCTTGTGCAGCATCGGAAATATGGATCATAGTAATGGCCTAATAGTTGACTATTTTACTTGGTTATAATACGCCCATCATCGAGGCTCTACAAGGTTCGACACAGGCACCATACCTGGACAGTCGCCGCGCCGTTGCGTAAAAGCAGCTGCGCGATTTCCGCGACGGTACTTCCGGTAGTGACGACATCATCCACAATAACCATATGGAGTCCCTGCACCGGCAATTCAAGGCGAAAGGCATTTTTCAGGTTACGTTTGCGTAATCTGGCGCTGAGATAGTGTTGTGTGGCGGTGGCCCGAACCCGTGTGATGGCCTGCCTGTCCCAGTCGCATCCAAGCCAGCGCGCCAAAGGGCGACACAGTAAATCACTCTGATTAAATCCTCTGCGCCAGTGTCGGCGTTGCCAGAGCGGGACGCTAACGATCATGTCCGGCAGAGGAAGAGCGCTGACGCGCCGGGCCTGTAATACCTCCAGCAACAGTAAACGTGAAAGAGCACTGGCCATTTCGCTGCGGCGTGAAAACTTAAACTGGTGGATAAGTCCGCTCAGCGGAGGAATATAGTCGCTGACGGCGATCAGACGCTGCCACGGCGGGGGTTTTTGCAGGCAACGACCGCAGGGAAGCGAAGGATGTGCGGCAGGTAGTCCGCATTGAGGACACCGGCAGAGAGGCTGACGCGTTGCCCGCGTGCAAACCGAACAGATCCCCCAGTGCCCCAACGTCAACGGCATTCGGCATAGCCAGCACAATCCTGGTACTGTTAGCATAGATGCATCCTTTCAGGCTAAAAGAGAACAATAACTGATGAATGACATCTGGTGGCAGACCCAGGGTTCGGGAAATTGCCATCTTGTGCTGCTGCACGGATGGGGACTGAACGCGGAAGTATGGCATTGCATAAGTGAGGAACTGAGCTCGCATTTCACGCTGCATCTTGTCGACTTGCCGGGATTTGGTCGCAGCCAGGGGTTCGGCGCAATGTCGCTGGAAGAGATGGCCGGGCGGGTATTAAAACAGGCGCCGGAGAAAGCCATCTGGCTCGGCTGGAGTCTCGGGGGGCTGGTCGCCAGTCAGGTGGCGTTAACGCATCCTGAGCGTGTTCAGGCGCTGGTTACCGTGGCATCCTCACCTTGTTTTAGCGCGCGCGACGAATGGCCGGGCATTAAGCCGGAAGTACTGGCCGGTTTCCAGCAACAGTTGAGCGAAGATTTCCAGCGGACGGTGGAACGTTTTCTGGCGTTACAAACGATGGGTACGGAAACCGCGCGTCAGGATGCGCGAGCGTTGAAGAAAACGGTGCTGGCTTTACCCATGCCGGACGTCGATGTGCTCAACGGCGGGCTGGAGATTCTGAAAACGGTCGATCTGCGTGAGCCGTTATGCTCTGTGGATATACCTTTCCTGCGGATGTACGGTTATCTTGATGGTTTGGTTCCGCGCAAAGTCGTCCCGATGCTGGATACCCTGTGGCCACAGAGCGAGTCGTTGGTGTTTGCCAAAGCGGCGCATGCGCCGTTTATCTCACATCCGACGGAGTTCTGCTCGGTGCTGGTGGCGTTAAAACAGCGGCTATAAATTCGCTGTTTTGCCCGGTGGAATCATACTGCCGGGCTGGTGATTAATGGCTGCACGTAGCCAGATCCTCAGCGGTCAGGCCGGTGATTCTGCAGATGGTCAGCGGGTCTGTGCCATCAGCCTGCATGGTTGTTGCAATGCGCAGAGCTTCCTCTCGTTTGCCTTGTTGCAAACCCTCTCGTAACCCTTTCCTGTGACCTTCCTGAAGACCATTAAGGTGCCCTTCCTGACGTAATCTTTCGGCAATAGTCATCAACTTTTCCTTATGTTGAGGTAAACGTTCGGCGACCTGGTGAATAAATTCGCTAAAACGCGCGGTGTCACCGGCCTGCATCAGGTAATTAAACAGGGCTTTCAACTGGTTGTCATTAGCATGCCCTTTAACAAGCAGGATGGCGAGTTTTTCAACTAACCCCATCAAATCGCGTTTACGAATATGCTTTTGGATGAGCTCTAACAGCGCCATCCGGCGGTGCTGCATGATCTCGTCATCGGGCACAACGGTGATATCGACCAATGGAAATGCTGTGGCATAAAGTGGTCTGGCTGCCTCCGGGTCGTCAAATTCGTCCAGCCAGCAGAGTGAATATGGATATGGGCTGACGGTGCCATGATAAAAAAGTATGGGGATCACCAACGGTAGTTTCTTATGGCCCGCAGCCAAAATCTGGCCTGGATGTTTGCTGCCATTTGTAGGCCGGATAAGCGTAGCGCCATCCGGCAGGAGCGGCAAACTAGCGCAAAGCCCACCACTCGCGCAGGCAGGCTTTACCTTCGGGGCAACTCTTGCAGCTTCCGGACAGACACCCATCGGCATCTTCCTGAATCCGCACCGCTTTGCCCATCTTTTCTAACTGATTCAGCATGGCGTCAATCATTGGCTGCGGGGTATGCAGCGTGTGGCTAATTTGCTTTGCCTCCATGCGCCCCCGCAGCGCCAGTAAATCACGAACCTGAATAAGCGATGCCATCGTTTTCAGCCTTAATGGCAATCGCCAGTGGTACTGGAACAGCAGGAGCTAGCCGTTCTGTTGGTTGACAGCAGTGAGAGATCCACCCGGCTGCGGGCACGGCGCAGCAGACCCAGCAACACGATGTTAAACAGAATGACGGCTAAGATGCAGACCAGACTGTAAGTCGGATGCGCTTTGTAGCTGACGGTCTGATAAAACAGCGTTGACAGTGAATAGGCGATGTTCAGGCCCCACAGGATGGAGAAGCCCATCCAGCCACGGCTGGATTCACGTGCGATAGCACCCATCACTGAAATGCACGGGACATACAGCAGCACGAAAATCAGGTAACTGTACGCGGCGGCGGCGCTGCCAAATTTCTCGCCCATCACGCCCATTGCGCCTGTAGCCATCTCGCCGTCGCCTTTGCTGGCTTCAATAGGGTTGGCCAGAACGCTCAGGCTGAAGGTGTCTTTCAGGCTTTGCCAGGTTTCATCCACCGCACTGAACAGCTCGTCACCGAGGTGGAAATCTGCCGGATTGAATTCTTCTTCCTGAATGTTTTCTGCGGTGTAAAGCGTGTTCAGCGTTCCGACAACCACCTCTTTTGCCATCGCACCGGTGAACAGACCGACGGTTGCCTGCCAGTTATCTTCGTGGACGCCAATCGGCTTGAAGACTGGGGTGATGACGCGGCTGACGGAAGCCAGAGCAGAGTCGTTGATGTTATCGACGATTTTCCCGCTTAGCGAGAAGCTGTTAAAGGCGCTGAGGAAAATACTGACGATGATAATCACTTTACCGGCACGCAGCACGAAGCCTTTCAGACGTTGCCAGGTCTGAATAATCAGGCTCTTGATGTGCGGCACATGGTACACCGGCAGCTCCATGACGAACGGTGTTGCTTCGCCACGCATGATGGTGTGTTTGAGCATCAGGCCGGTCAGCACCGCCATGATGATACCCAGTACGTACAACGAGAAGACCGCCAGCGCGCCGTTCTGACCAAAGAAAGCCGCGGCAAAGACGGCGAAAATCGCCAGACGTGCGCCGCAGGACATAAACGGCGCCATCATGATGGTCATCAGACGTTCACGTGGCGCATCCAGCGTACGGGCGCCCATCACCGACGGTACGTTGCAGCCAAAGCCGACTATCAGCGGGACAAACGATTTGCCCGGCAGTCCCAGTGCCTGCATCAGACGGTCCATCACAAACGCAGCGCGCGCCATGTAACCGGAGTCTTCAAGGAAAGAGAGGAACAAGTACATCATGCCGATTTGCGGCACCAACGGCAGCACGGTGTTAATCCCGCCGCCAAGACCTTGCGCCAGGAAGATAGTGAGCCAGTCCGGGAAGTGCAGCGTATAGCCAATCCATTGAATACCATGAATAAACAGCGCCACGGAACCCACATCGAATAACGGCTGCAGTGCGCCGCCAATATTAATGGCGAGCAGGAACATCAGGTACATCACGAACAGGAAAATCGGCAACCCGAGGAAGCGGTTAAGGACGATTTTATCCACCGCGGTGGTGAAACGGCTCGGCTCTGCCGTCAGGGTATTACTGACGGTATCGCAGATTGCGGCGATGCATTGGTAACGCGCATCGGCGATATGCAGCGCGGGATCATCCATTGTTTCACTCAGACGCGCAATGGCGGCATCGAGGTTTTGCGCGGCCTCACCGGCGTAGGCACGACTGTAGATATCGCCTTCCAGCATTTGCAGGCCCAGCCAGCGGCGTTGTTTTAGCGGCATATCTTTGGCCATCGCATCGGCGAGGGAATCCGCTTCCTGCAACAACGGCTGGGCATAATGCACCAGTTCGACGGTGTCGTTTTCCTTGTAGCGATCTATCGCCAGCTTCAACGCTTCAATGCCGCGGGCGCGGGTGGAGACCAGCGGAACCACCGGGCAGCCAAGACGGGCGGAGAGGGCGTCGATATCGATACGGATTTGCTGTTTCTCAGCAATATCCAGCATGTTCAGCGCGACGATACAGGGAATGCCCAGCTCAAGCAGTTGCAACGTCAGGTAGAGGTTGCGCTCAAGGTTTGAGGCATCGACCACGTTGATCAACAGATCCGCGTCGCCGCTTAAAATGTAGTGGCAGGCGATTTGCTCATCAAGAGAGGTCTGCGACGAGATTGTCGTCAGTGAATAGGTGCCGGGTAAGTCGACCAGCGTGACCTGATGGTCCGTCGTGGCGAAATGACCTTCTTTACGCTCAACGGTAACGCCAGCCCAGTTGCCTACACGCTGACGCGCGCCGGTGAGCTGGTTGAATAAAGTTGTCTTGCCGGAATTAGGATTACCAATTAAACCAATGGTTAGTTTTTTCATTTTTATAGACTCACTGTATTAACAGGACACCGCTTCCACTTCTAATAACGCCAAATCCTTTTTACGCAATACCAGACTTACGCGACGCGTTTCAATATGGATAGGATCGCCGAGCGGGGCGACGCGAACCACGTTGAAGGATGAGCCGGGTAGCATGCCAAGTGACAACAGTTTCTGACGATAAGCCGGGCTGATTTCACGGGCAAAACCGGTAATTTTCCACGCACTGTCAGGAGTGAATTGCATAGGGACCTACTTATATCTCGCTAACTGGGTGATTACCTCATGGGGCGACAGGGCGGCATGAGACCAGATGATTAGCCAACGTAAGGAAAGAGTAAATAATCAACAAACCAATGATAATGAGAATGGTTTCTATCATCAATAGAATAAGTGTGACGGAATGTACAATTAGATAATAATTTGAGCCAATTTTGATATTCCTCAATATTTATTCTGGTTGGGGACGAATGATTCGCGCTAGCAATTATTGAAATCCTTAATGTTTAATTAAGGTTTCATCTGTTAATGAAGTGATAAATATAATGAGGAAGAGAGAAGTTAATATAGTAAATATGCCGGATACGGTATTTACACCGCTATCCGGCACATGATCCAAACCTAGCGCTTTTTACCCATTGCCGCTGCCAGCGCATCCATCATGGCGCTGTTGCCCGCAGGCTGAGCGTCACGCCCACGAGGTTTCGCGGCTTTTGGAGCCGGGCGATTGCCCTGAGTACGATCGTTATTTCCACCACTGCGACGCGCGTTGGTTTCACCTGGCTGCTCATCCAGACGCATAGTCAGCGCGATACGCTTACGCTGCAGGTCTACTTCCAGCACTTTCACCTTCACAATATCGCCCGCTTTCACCACGGTGTGGGGATCTTCGACGAACTTATTCGACAGTGAAGAGATATGCACCAGACCGTCCTGGTGTACGCCGATATCGACAAACGCGCCGAAGTTGGTGACGTTGGTGACGGCCCCTTCCAGAATCATCCCCGGTTGCAGATCGTTCATGGTTTCTACGCCATCAGCAAACTGTGCGGTTTTGAATTCAGGACGCGGGTCGCGACCCGGTTTTTCCAGCTCTTTGATGATGTCGGTGACGGTCGGTACCCCGAAGCGCTCGTCAGTAAAATCGGCGGCTTTCAGATTGCGCAGTTCGCTGCTGTTGCCCATCAGATCGCGCAGCGATTGCTCGGTGGCGGCCAGAATGCGTTCCACAATCGGATAGGCTTCCGGGTGAACGGTGGAGGCATCCAGCGGATTATCGCCGTGATTGATACGCAAGAAGCCCGCGCACTGTTCAAAGGCTTTAGGGCCCAGACGGCTGACTTTGAGCAGTTGCTGACGGTTCTGGAACTGGCCGTTCTCGTCACGCCAGGCCACGATGTTCTGCGCTATCATGCGCGTCAGGCCCGCCACGCGGGTCAGCAGCGGTACGGAGGCGGTGTTCAGATCCACGCCGACGGCGTTTACGCAGTCTTCCACTACCGCATCCAGCTTACGCGCCAGCTGCGTCTGGCTTACGTCGTGCTGATACTGGCCCACGCCGATAGATTTCGGATCGATTTTCACCAGCTCAGCCAGCGGATCCTGCAGACGACGGGCGATCGACACCGCCCCACGCAGCGAAACATCAAGGTCCGGGAACTCCAGCGCCGCCAGCTCAGAAGCGGAGTACACTGACGCGCCGGCTTCGCTGACGATTACTTTCTGCGCGGTGACTTGCGGGAACTGTTTCTGTACGTCGAGGAAGAAACGCTCGGTTTCGCGCGACGCCGTACCATTACCAATCGCCACCAGCTCAACGTTGTATTTTTCACACAACGCCGCAACGGCGACGGCGGCTTTGGCGGCCTGACCGGTATGCGGGTAAATGGTATCGGTAGCGACCAGTTTGCCGGTACCGTCAACCACAGCCACTTTTACCCCGGTACGCAGACCCGGATCGAGGCCCATTGTGGCGCGCAGTCCAGCTGGGGCGGCCATCAGCAGGTCATGCAGGTTGCGGGCAAAGACGTTAATCGCTTCATCTTCCGCACGTTCGCGCACGGTACCCATCAGCTCGGTTTCAAGGTGCATCAGCACTTTGATGCGCCACGTCCAGCTCACCACGCCTTTACGCCAGCTGTCGGCAGGTGCGTTATTCAGGCGCAGTCCCAGATGTTCCTGGATAATTTGCTCGCCGTGGCTCTCTTTTGGCGGCTCATCGAATTGCGGATCGGCATTCAATGAAAGCTGTAACATGCCTTCGTTACGACCACGGAACATGGCCAGCGCGCGGTGGGATGGCACGGTAGAAATCGGTTCGTGGTGGTCGAAGTAGTCACGGAACTTCGCCCCTTCCTCTTCTTTACCGCTGACCACGGTAGAAACCAAATGCGCGTTTTTCCACAGGTAATCACGAACTTTTGCCAGCAGCGCGGCGTCTTCTGCGAAACGCTCCATCAGAATGTAGCGCGCGCCGTCGAGAGCGGCTTTGGTGTCCGCCACGCCGTTTTCGGCGTTGAGGTATTTGGCGGCTTCCGTTTCCGGGTCGTGGGAGGGTTCGTTCCACAGCAGGTCAGCCAGCGGCTCCAGCCCGGCTTCAATGGCAATTTGCCCACGGGTGCGGCGCTTGGGTTTGTACGGCAGATAGAGATCTTCGAGTTCGGTCTTACTTAACGTACCGTTGATCACATTCGCCAGATCGTCGGTCAGTTTGCCTTGCTCGCCGATAGATTTCAGGATCGCCTGACGGCGGTCTTCCAGTTCACGCAGATATCCCAGACGGGTCTCCAGATTACGCAATTGCGTATCGTCCAGACCGCCGGTGATTTCCTTACGATAACGTGCGATAAACGGCACGGTGTTCCCTTCATCAAGCAGGCGAACGGCAGCTTCTACCTGTTCAGCACGAGCCTGAATTTCACCTGCGATAATGCGGCAGAAAGAATCATTCATCATGGATAGCTTCGTCTATAGGATAAAAAATCAGGGGATAGTTATACGGATTGACTGGCAAAAATGCCAGTCATCTACGGGGGCTTCGGATTGTTCCGGTCTCACTTAACGTATTCGATCTCGTTTACGTACCAACTGGCTTCGCCGCCTGGGGTGTTTACTACCGCGAGATCGCCGACCTCTTTTTTCAGCAGCGCCCGCGCCATTGGCGAATCGATAGAGATGTAATCTTTACGACCGAAGATCTCATCGTAACCGACAATGCGGAATTTGCGGATGTCGCCATCGTCATTTTCAATCTCGACCCATGCGCCAAAGAAGACTTTGCCTTCCTGTTGCGGGGAGTAATCGACGATTTTCAGATTTTCCATGCACTTGGTCAAATAACGAACGCGGCGGTCGATCTCGCGCAGGCGCTTTTTATTATACTGGTAGTCGGCATTTTCGCTGCGGTCACCCAGACTTGCGGCCCAGGTGACCTTTTTGGTGACTTCCGGGCGCTCTTCACGCCAGAGATAATTCAGCTCTTGTTTGAGTTTTTCATACCCTTCACGGGTTATCAGGGGCGTTTTCATCTTATTGTTTTACCTTCGACTCTGTGATGATGCGCACAATTAGTATTACGTGAGCATATCAACAGAATAAATAATGTATTGCGAGAAACATTGTATACTTAAGCTGCTGTTTAATATGCTTTGTAACAATTTAGCCTGGAATTCATACCAGAATTCGCTGGTGACTCACGTGAGCTTTCTTAAGAATATACACTTAATTGTTGCGAACCTTTGGGAGTAATAACAATGCAAGAGAACTATAAGATTCTGGTGGTCGATGACGACATGCGCTTACGTGCGCTTCTGGAACGTTATCTGACCGAGCAGGGCTTCCAGGTTCGAAGCGTCGCAAACGCTGAGCAGATGGATCGTCTGCTGACCCGTGAGTCCTTCCACCTGATGGTGCTGGATTTAATGCTGCCGGGTGAAGACGGCCTGTCTATTTGCCGTCGCCTGCGCAGCCAAAGCAACCCGATGCCGATCATTATGGTGACCGCGAAGGGTGAAGAAGTTGATCGTATCGTAGGGCTGGAAATCGGCGCTGACGATTACATTCCGAAACCGTTTAACCCGCGTGAACTGCTGGCGCGTATTCGTGCCGTACTGCGTCGTCAGGCGAACGAACTGCCGGGCGCACCTTCTCAGGAAGAAGCGGTTATTGCCTTTGGTAAGTTCAAACTGAACCTCGGTACGCGTGAAATGTTCCGCGAAGATGAACCGATGCCGCTCACCAGCGGGGAGTTTGCGGTACTGAAAGCGCTGGTAAGCCACCCGCGTGAGCCGCTGTCTCGCGACAAGCTGATGAACCTGGCTCGTGGTCGTGAATACTCGGCGATGGAACGTTCCATCGACGTACAGATTTCTCGTCTGCGCCGTATGGTGGAAGAAGATCCGGCGCATCCGCGTTATATCCAGACCGTATGGGGCCTGGGCTACGTTTTTGTTCCGGACGGTTCTAAAGCATGAGGCGAATGCGCTTCTCACCACGAAGTTCGTTTGCCCGCACATTATTGCTCATCGTCACCTTGCTGTTTGCCAGCCTGGTGACGACTTACCTGGTCGTGCTGAACTTCGCGATTTTGCCGAGCCTCCAGCAGTTTAATAAGGTCCTGGCTTACGAAGTTCGTATGCTGATGACCGATAAACTGCAGCTGGAGGACGGTACGCAACTGGTGGTGCCGCCCGCGTTCCGCCGGGAAATTTATCGTGAGTTGGGTATTTCCCTCTATTCCAACGAGGCCGCTGAAGAGGCCGGACTGCGTTGGGCGCAACACTATGAATTCTTAAGCCATCAGATGGCGCAGCAGTTGGGTGGCCCGACCGAAGTCCGTGTTGAGGTCAACAAAAGCTCGCCGGTCGTGTGGCTGAAAACCTGGCTGTCGCCCAATATCTGGGTACGTGTGCCGCTGACTGAAATCCATCAGGGGGATTTTTCGCCGCTGTTCCGCTATACGTTGGCGATCATGCTGCTGGCCATCGGCGGCGCATGGCTGTTTATTCGTATTCAGAACCGACCGCTGGTGGATCTTGAACATGCGGCGTTGCAGGTGGGGAAAGGTATTATTCCGCCGCCGTTGCGTGAGTATGGCGCTTCTGAGGTGCGTTCCGTTACCCGTGCCTTTAACCATATGGCGGCAGGCGTGAAGCAACTGGCCGATGACCGTACGCTGCTGATGGCGGGGGTGAGTCACGATCTACGTACTCCACTGACGCGTATCCGTCTGGCGACGGAAATGATGGGCGAGGAAGACGGTTATCTCGCAGAGTCCATCAATAAGGACATCGAAGAGTGTAACGCTATTATCGAGCAGTTTATCGATTACCTGCGTACCGGTCAGGAGATGCCGATGGAGATGGCGGATCTGAACTCGGTGTTAGGCGAAGTGGTCGCGGCGGAAAGCGGCTATGAGCGGGAAATTGAGACTGCGCTGCTGCCGGGTAACATTCAGGTGAAGATGCATCCGCTGTCGATCAAGCGTGCGGTTGCCAATATGGTGGTTAATGCCGCCCGCTATGGTAACGGTTGGATTAAGGTCAGTAGCGGTATGGAGCCGCATCGCGCCTGGTTCCAGGTGGAAGATGATGGTCCGGGCATCAAGCCGGAACAGCGTAAACATCTGTTCCAGCCGTTTGTCCGCGGCGACAGCGCGCGTAGTACCAGCGGTACGGGCCTGGGGCTGGCGATTGTGCAGCGTATTATCGATAACCATAACGGTATGCTGGAAATTGGCACCAGCGAGCGGGGTGGGTTGTCGATTCGCGCCTGGCTTCCGGTTCCCTTCACTCGTGCGCAGGGCACCACGAAAGACGCATAAGAAAGGGAGGCGAAATGCCTCCCTTTTTGTTGTTGCAGGCCGGATAAGGCGAAACCGCCCTCCGGCAACGTCAATTACAGCTTCGGCCCGGCGCTAACCAGCGCTTCACCTGCTGGGGTGTCGGTGTACTTCTCGAAGTTCTCGATAAACAGTTTCGCCAGTGCGTTGGCTTTTTCCTGCCATTGCTCCGGTGACGCGTAGGTGTTACGCGGATCGAGAATGCGAGTATCCACGCCCGGCAGTTCGGTTGGGATAGCCAGGTCAAACATCGGCAGACGGAATGTTTCTGCGTCGTCCAGTGAACCGTTCAGAATGGCGTCGATAATCGCGCGGGTATCTTTGATGGAGATACGCTTACCGGTACCGTTCCAGCCGGTGTTAACCAGATACGCCTGCGCACCTGCCGCCTGCATACGTTTCACCAGCACCTCAGCGTACTGCGTTGGGTGCAGCGTCAGGAATGCTGCGCCAAAGCAGGCAGAGAAGGTTGGGGTAGGTTCAGTAACGCCACGTTCGGTACCGGCCAGTTTGGCAGTGAAGCCAGACAGGAAGTGGTACTGCGTTTGATCTGCCGTCAGGCGAGACACCGGTGGCAGCACGCCAAACGCGTCAGCGGTCAGGAAGATCACTTTGGTGGCATGACCCGCTTTTGACACCGGCTTAACGATATTCTCGATGTGATAAATCGGGTAGGAAACTCGGGTGTTTTCGGTTTTGGAACCGTCGTCGAAGTCGATAGAACCATCTTCGCGCACGGTGACGTTTTCCAGCAGCGCGTCACGACGGATCGCGTTGTAGATCTCCGGCTCGGCATCTTTAGACAGCTTGATGGTCTTAGCGTAGCAACCGCCTTCGAAGTTAAACACGCCATCATCATCCCAACCGTGTTCATCATCACCGATCAGGCGGCGTTTAGGGTCGGTGGACAGCGTGGTTTTACCGGTGCCGGACAAGCCAAAGAAGACCGCCACATCACCTTTTTCCCCGACGTTTGCCGAGCAGTGCATGGAGGCGATGCCCTTCAGCGGCAGCATGTAGTTCATGACGGAGAACATACCTTTTTTCATCTCGCCGCCGTACCAGGTACCACCAATCAACTGAATACGTTCAGTCAGGTTGAATGCCACAAAGTTTTCTGAGTTCAGACCCTGCTCTTTCCATTGCGGGTTGGTGCATTTAGCGCCGTTCATCACAATAAAATCAGGTTTAAAATCAACCAGTTCTTCGTCGCTTGGGCGGATGAACATGTTTTTGACAAAATGCGCCTGCCAGGCAACTTCGGTTATGAAGCGCACGGAAAGACGGGTATCGGCGTTTGCGCCACAGAAAGCATCAATAATAAACAGGCGCTTGCCGGAAAGTTGCTGGGTGACTAACCCTTTCAGATGTTGCCAGGTTTCCGGGGAAAGCGGTTTGTTGTCGTTCTTACCCTTACCTTTGTCGGACCACCACAGCGTATCACGCGTCGTGTCGTCACGGACAATGTACTTATCCTTTGGCGAACGTCCGGTAAAGATACCGGTATCAACTGCAACGGCGCCCAGATTCGTCAATACGCCACGCTCATAACCTTGAAGGGAAGGATCAAGTTCTTCCTGGAAAAGCGTGTCGTAGTCTGGATTGTAAACGATATCCTGAACGTCATTGATACCATAAGCCTTGAGATCTTGCGGGGTTAAACTGTTGTTCACACGCATTTCACTGCTCCTTAGCCAATATGTATTACCTGGAATAGTAAGGTTTTTTTGGGATTGCTAACCGCGACAAGGCTCATAGATTTACGCATCGGGCAAAATCACAGGTGACCGAATGCGCTGCGACTCCTGTCACAAAGAGGCAGATATTATGGCAGGAAACCCTTTTTTGTTGTGGAAAATGTTCTTAAAACGTTAATGGAGAGTGTTTTTGGCGGAAATCTTGTGAGTGTAATCGCATTCATGTAAGAAAAATACGTAACTCATACATAAACAATATCGATTCACTTCCCGTCGTCATGGTCCGAAAAAGGTCAGTCAATATTCAAAATTGTGAAGTTGATGCGATATGAGGCTTTCTGTTGATGCTGAATGACGACATGGTTAGTGTTGAACGTTCACAAACTACTCGCTGGGGCATGGAATCTATTGGCCTGCGGCAGGCGGTAGCGAATCAGTCACTGGATTCAGCGCCCAGAATGTGGTGTGTTATCGTGATTCTTGGCGAACGGCTAAAGAGGCATTATTACGCTGAGTAAGCGGGAGTTAGCCCGGCAGAGGACACTACCGGGCTGATAAACTTAATGGACCTGTGGGTCTGCCGGGGAAGCGTTGCTGCGGATCTCGGCAATATCCATTGCGTTAAACAGATAGTGGCTGCCGCAGTAATCGCAGTGCATATCGATCTCGCCTTCTTCCGCCAGAATGCTGTCCACTTCTTCGTCCGGCAGCGTTTTCAGTGCGCCTGCGCAGCGTTCGCGTGAACAGGTGCATTTGAACTCAACGTCCTGCGGATCGTAGAGGGTAACTTCTTCTTCGTGGTACAAACGCCACAGTACTTCGTTAGCTGGCAGCGTCAACAGCTCTTCGGTTTTGATGGTTTCGGTCAGGGCGGTCAGGTGATCAAAATCATCTGCCTGCGCGTTTTGCGCCGGCATCACCTGCAGCAGCATCCCACCAGCGGCGGGTTTGCCATCGACGTCGCCAGTTCGGATAAACAGCCGTGTCGGCAGTTGTTCAGAACGCATGAAGTAATCTTCCAGACAGGCGGCCAGCGTGTCGCCTTCCAGACCGACCACACCCTGATAACGCTCGCCTTCTTCCGGCGTAATGGTAATCACCAGGTAGCCATTGCCTACCAGCGTTTTCAGATCCGCGCCTTCAGGAATATCACCCTGCATGCGGGCCACGCCGCGCATCTGCTGATTGTTGTTGCCGTTGATGACGGCCAGGCTCAGCGGACCATCGCCCTGCAACTGTACGGTGATATCACCAGCAAACTTCAGCGTAGCGGTAAGCAGGCTGGTGGCGACCAGCAGTTCAGCCAGCACGTTTTTAACCGGCTGCGGGTAAGTATGGTTTTCGAGGATCTGTTGCAGGGTTTCCGAAACGGTCACCAGCTCGCCGCGCACGGCAAAGTTTTCAAACAGATAACGATGTAATTGGTCATGTTGCGGCATAATCATCTCTCTTGCAGGTGACAGTCACTCGCTGTCGCCGTGTTTAAATCGTAACAGGTCGCGGCGTTCTTTCTTGTCCGGTCGTCTGTCCGGGTGCGGCATGGTTAACGCGTTCAGTTTACGCGCCAGCGCCATTTTTTCGCGTTTTTCTACGCTTTCCGCGGTTTCTTCATACAGCGTAACGGCTTCCGTGGCCGGGCGACGCTGCTCGGTAATGGCCTTGATAATGATCGTCCGCTCGTCATTTCCCTGGCGCAGGGTGAGGGTGGCGTTCAGCTCGACAATCTTGCTCGGCTTACTACGTTGGCCGTTGTAATGCACTTTACCGCCTTCAACCATTTCACGGGCCAGCGCACGCGTTTTATAAAAGCGCGCAGCCCATAGCCATTTATCCAACCTGACTTCAGCAGAGGGCTTTTCTTTCATGGCGTCTCCTTCACATCAGTGAGGGGATCAGTCGGCGGTAGTCATTCAATGACGGATGGCGTGCGTACTGTTTTTCCGCAATACCTGAGTCGGGATTGGTTACGCCGAGGCAGTAACGAATGCCGAACAGAGCAGCGGCGTCGAGAATGGGTTCGCTATCGTCAATAAACAGCGTCTTCTCTGCACTCATTCCCGTTTCTTCAGCCACAGCGTGCCATAACCGCTGATCCTCTTTGGGATAACCAAATGTGTGGGTGGAAAGTAATAAATCAAGGTGCGAGGCCAGACCGGTATGCTCCAGCTTCACCGCGAGGTTATGCGGATGCGCGTTGGTGAGCAAAATACGGCGCTTGCCGCTGGCTTTTAAGGCATCAAGAAACGGTACGGTATCTTCACGCAAAACAGCGCGTGGTCCCTGTGCCGTTGTCATGGCGCAAATATCCAGATCCAGGCGCTCACTCCAGTAATCCAGGCAGTACCAGTTTAGCGTATGCTGCACGGCATGATACTGCTGGCGAATATAGTCCTGGGCTTCCTGGGGAGAGATACCCTGCTTTGCGCCATAGGTTTCCGGCACCAGTTTTTGCCAGAAATAGTTATCGAATGCCAGATCGAGCAGCGTGCCGTCCATATCTAACAACACGGTGTCGACATCCTGCCAGGCAATATTGATATGCATGAACCCCCCAGAAGAAAACATGATGCGCGACAGGGTAGCATATCCTGGCGCGCGAGCGTGTTATCGAATCAGGCTTTCCGGGTCGTCAATCAGCGTTGGGTTGAGGCAACTTTCGTAATAGCTTTGAATTTCTGCGATGCGCGAGCGATGGCGCTGGTAGCGTCTGAATGCCTGAACGCTGTTATAGATAGCGCATCCGAGCATGGAGAGCATCAGCAGCGTCGTGCCAAGGTAGCGCCATAATCCTGAACGATCCGGGATTCGGTGCAGGCCAATGTGCTGGGTACCGTT
This sequence comes from Citrobacter sp. wls708, assembly GCF_005281255.1. Lineage (NCBI taxonomy): Bacteria > Pseudomonadati > Pseudomonadota > Gammaproteobacteria > Enterobacterales > Enterobacteriaceae > Citrobacter > Citrobacter sp. wls708. The sequence goes on along the minus strand of NZ_SZXE01000018.1, from coordinate 56,165 downwards.
GGCGTCGGTAGAGATATTGGTGACGATCCCCTCCGCGCGAAATGGTGTTTGCATTAGCATCTGGGCCAGACGCTGGAAGGCGTTCCACTGTTCTTGCGGCGGGTAGTCATACAGAGAGGTCGACGGCCAGGGCTGATCGACCAGATCGCTGCCCTCGTCGCTGATAATCAGAAAACCGCCGGGGGCAGGGCTATTTAGCGCCTGGGCCGCTCGCGCCGTCTCGCGTGAAATAAACGGCGCCGTAGAGGTATTGACCAGATTATCCAGCGACTCGGCGCTTACCGGACGCAGCAGCACATTTACGCCATCCAGTTTTCCGGCGTTAGCGCGTTTCACCAGGGCGGCCCAGTCTTTACTGTTACCGAGGTTAACCAGCGCATTTTTTAAGCGCACGCATTCATCTTTGGCTGCGCACAGATCGGCTGTTTTCAGGACAATTTCACCAAAATCATCCAGTAACACCATGCCGGACTTTTGGATTGCCGAACGTAACGACGCGCTGACGCGGGAATCATCATCTGGTTTGGGGTGCAACTGGCGGCTTACGGCCTGCGTGAGCGCGGTGGCTTTGTTCACCAGATCGGATTCAGGAAGCGGTAGCGCGCGCGCGTCATTCCAGATAATTTGCGTGCAATCAAAAGGCATGAACGGCGTGGCGGGCTGTGTATTCCAGCTCCCCTGGGTATGAATGTTACACATGCCTGTGCCGCTCAGGTGTAGTGTGTCCCCCACGCGGACGCCCGCGTTCTCAAGCTGTTTCACGCTGGTGGCTTCGATAGTCTGTGCGCCTTTCATCCAGGAAAGGGTGAATTTTATCGGCATATCCAACGGGATCCAGAACAGCAGCATCAGCAGCACTAACAGCGAACCGCCTGCGATAACGGCATTGCGTAGCCAGTGTTGCAACGGGAAATTTTTAACCTCGTCGTGCAGGGATAAAAAACGCCCCTGGCGTACAACGTGGCGATCGAGATAAATATCGATATCCGTTTGCTGACCAAGATCCTGCGCAATGTAAGGCTGCCAGTGAGGGGGATAGATCAGATCAATAATACCCAGAGAAATATTGTTAATTTGCTCCTGGTCGTTCTCGCCAAACAAACCCCAGCGACGCGGCGTCCCGCGCAGACAATGGATTTCTCGCAGGGCGGTTTTAGATGGCGGAGCGAACAGCCCCCATAGACCTGCACCGAGCAACAGCACCGCGCCACCGACTGCCCACGGAACAAACGTATCCGGGATGATTAAACATAAAAAGAACAGCAGGAATGATGCGGCGATCAGTAACGCTTCGCGTAATCCAGAAGGGCGGCTGAGCGCATACTCTTCATGGGTTTCCTGACGAATATTCAGCAGTTCGATTTGTTCGCTTTCTTCACCGCGAATGGACGCCTGGGTAGAGGCGGTATGCTGTAACGCATAGCCACGCGCTTCCTGCATATATTCCTGCAGGGTGTGGCCGTTTAGCGAAATAACCAGCGGTAACGTATTGGTGTGAATCAGCTCAACGCTGTTTTCGTCATTGATGTATTGTTCCCAAAAAGGCGGCAAATGCACCTCAACGGAATCAAGATAATAGCGCCATTTGTTAGGATCGTCGGTGGTAATACCGTAACGTGTAATCGCGTGCGTAAGCACAATAACGCTGTTACTTTGGGCATTCAGTGTTAACGATACTGGCGCAGAACTGGCGCCAGTTGGACCAGGTACTTGCTGAATTTGACTCAGGTTTTCGAGATAGTTTTCGACAGCGCTGCGTTCTTCAGGCGTAAGCTTACGCTTAGAGGCGTCTGAAAAGACGTTGCTCAAAGGTAAATTTTTCCGTCTGGATTTCGTTCTGAGTCGCCACCCTGCAAGCAATGAGCAGGCCAGCAAAGCAGCTAAAAAAATCAGAATGGTGCTCATGCTTTCCCCATCTTACTTAGTCTGTCAGGCGTGGTCAGTCGCACCCTGTTCAATATTCGTGATTCTTTAGTTGGCTATCGGCAAGTGTGGAGTTGAACTTGAGCATCTTAAAGCGCAGCCCAGTAAATGCGAATCATAGCAAAATCACTAAAAATGGAATATCAGCAAATTCCTGGAGTTATTTCAACCTATTGACTTTTAATTTGAAATAGGGATTAACTTTTAGTACGTTACATAAATGTAAATAAACGGCAATTCACGTTGCCGAAACCGTGCGGTATATCGCACAATGACCCCAGATTTCACAGCAAAGACCCTCACAATGAGCAAATCATTACAAAAACCCACGATTTTGAAAGTGGAAACCGTCGCCCAATCCCGGCTGTTTAAGGTCGAAAGCGTGGACCTTGAGTTCAGCAACGGCGTACGCCGCGTTTATGAACGTATGCGGCCCTCCACGCGTGAAGCGGTAATGATTGTGCCGATTGTGGATGACCACCTGATCCTTATCCGCGAATACGCGGTCGGGACCGAGTCCTACGAACTGGGTTTTTCCAAAGGATTAATCGATCCCGGTGAAAGCGTATTTGAGGCGGCGAATCGGGAACTGAAAGAAGAGGTGGGATTTGGCGCGAAAGATCTGACGTTTTTGAAGAAACTCAGCATGGCGCCGTCTTATTTCTCCAGCAAAATGAACATTGTGGTGGCAGAGGATCTTTATCCTGAATCGCTGGAAGGGGATGAACCTGAGCCATTACCGCAGGTACGCTGGCCGCTCGCGCATATGATGGATTTGCTGGAAGACCCTGATTTCCACGAAGCGCGTAATGTGAGCGCGTTGTTCCTCGTACGTGAATGGCTGAAAGGGCAGGGACGGCTTTAATATCTATCCCACTAATATACAAACACTAAAAAAGGCGCCGAAGCGCCTTTTTTGATCAGAACAGTTCGTGTGTCTCACCATTATCGATAATGGTTGTCCCCACCTCGTGTACCGCCTGTTGCGTTGGCTGAGTACCTTCAATGAAATACTCTTCGCGGCTGTTACCGCCGCTCGCCAGTTGACCGGTACTGCGATCGATATTGACCGTCACGATACCCGGCGGCGGCGTCAGCGGCTGCTCGGGCACACCTTCCAGCACTGATTTCATGTAAGCATCCCACGCAGGCTGCGCGCTCTTCGCGCCGCCTTCATAGCCGGAGATTTGATCTTTGATCGCCCCGGAAGCAGTCGTGTGACCCAGATTGCGGCGATGATCGTCAAAGCCGATCCATACTGATGTCACTACGCCTGGTCCGTAACCGGAGAACCACGCATCTTTAGAACTGTTGGTAGTCCCGGTTTTTCCACCGATATCGTGACGTTTCAGGTCGCGGCCCGCACGCCAGCCGGTTCCCATCCAGCCTGGTTCCCCAAAGATATTGGTGTTCAGCGCGCTTTTAATCAGGAACGCCAGCGGCGTGTTGATCACGTGCGGAGCGTACTCCTGCGTTCCACTCTGCGCGACCAACGCCTGGTTGGCCTGCTCAAGCTGTGGCATAGGCACGGCGGCATTCTGCTGCTCCTGCGAGACGGCGACATCTTCTACATTGCTGTTTTCCAGCACGTTAGATTTCTGGGTATCGCCATAAATCACCGGGATATCACAATCCGGGCAGGCAATTTTTGGCTTCGCTTCGAAGATAACGCCGCCCATATCGCTTTCGATCTTACTGATGAAATACGGATCGACGAGGAAGCCGCCGTTCGCCATCACCGCGTAACCGCGCGCCACCTGCATTGGCGTGAATGAGGCGGAACCCAGCGCCAGTGATTCGGTGTGCACAATGTTCTGTGCCGGGAAGCCGAAACGTTGCAGATACTCTGCTGCGTAATCCACGCCCATAGCACGCATGGCGCGTACCATCACCACGTTTTTCGACTGGCCCAGCCCCTGACGTAAACGGATAGGACCAGCATACTGCGGCGGTGAGTTCTTCGGCTGCCAGTCGGAACCGGCACCGGCATCCCAGCGGGAGATCGGCACATCGTTGAGCATGCTCGCCAGCGTCAGACCTTTATCCATTGCGGCGGTATAGAGGAATGGTTTGATGTTGGAACCTACCTGGCGTAGCGCCTGGGTCGCACGGTTAAACTTGCTCTGGTTGAAGTCAAAACCCCCTACCAGCGCCAACACCGCGCCGTTTTGCGGATTAATAGAAACCAGTGCGGAGTTAACATCCGGCACTTGCGCCAGCCACCAGGCATCGCCAACCTGGCGTACCCAGATTTGCTGCCCGGTCTGTACCACATCTGTCACTTTACGCGGCGTCGGACCTTGCTGAGTATCCGAGCGGTAAGGACGCGCCCAGCGCATGCCATCCATCCGTAATGAAACTGATGTGCCATCCGCCAGCGCGGCAATGGCTTCCTGCTGATTGGCGCTGGTGACAACCGCCGGCAGCAGTGGTCCATATGTTGGCAGCGCTTTCAGCGTATCGGTGATTTTCTTGCTGTCCCAACTGCTTTCGCCCACTTTCCACAGCACGTTTGACGGGCCGCGGTAGCCGTGGCGCATGTCGTAATCCATCACGTTGTTACGTACTGCCTGCTGGGCCGCCTGCTGCACTTTGCGCGTAATGGTGGTGGTGATGCGATACCCGTCTTCATAGGCTTTCTCGCCATAGCGGTTATACATCTCCTGGCGCACCATCTCAGACAGATACGGCGCAGAGAAGGCGATTTCCGGCGCGTGATAGTTGGCGTCAATGGCCTCGCCGCGCGCCTGATCGTACTGGGTCTGCGTAATGTAATTTTCACTCAGCATACGCGACAGCACGACGTTACGTCGCGCGGTGGCCCGGTCCATCGAATAGAGGGGGTTGAAGGTTGACGGCGCTTTTGGCAGACCGGCAATCACCGCAATCTCACTTAAGCTGAGCTGATCGACCGTCTTGCCGAAATAGACCTGCGCGGCCGCCCCCACGCCATAGGCGCGATATCCCAGGTAAATCTTGTTCAGATACAGCTCGAGGATTTCATCTTTACTCAGCAGTTGTTCAATGCGGATCGCCAGGAAAACCTCTTTGATCTTACGCATCAGCGTACGTTCCGGGCTCAGGAAGAAGTTTCTCGCCAACTGTTGGGTAATGGTACTCGCCCCTTGTGAGGCGTGACCGGAGAACAATGCGACGCTGGCTGCACGGAAGATCCCCACCGGGTCGACCCCGTGGTGCTCATAAAAGCGGCTGTCTTCTGTGGCGATAAAAGCTTTGACCATCACTGGCGGCATCTGATCCAGCGTGACCGGGATTCGACGTTTCTCGCCATATTGCGCGATCAGCTCGCCGTCAGCGCTGTAAACCTGCATCGGGATCTGTAAACGCACATCTTTGAGCGTCGCGACGTCAGGTAATTGCGGCTCAATATAGCGATAGAGGCCATAAATCGAGCCTGCTCCCAGCAGGATGCAACATACTGCAAGGATTAATAAATACTTTACGAACTTCACTGGAGATTTCCCATTTAGTGGCATTTGGGCAGTTTATAAACAAACGCGCGGTAGTATAAAGGCAAGCCAGACGCATTGATATACCCGTTAAAGCAACGGGTGATACGGAGATCATCAGCAATGGCTTTTAATATCTGGAAAATTGGTCTGCATATTCAGCAACATGAAGCGCTGGCTGTCGCTGTCGTTTGCGACGCGTCCGGTTGGTTTCTACAGCGCTGGTGGCGTATGCCGTTGGCACCTCAGGTTATCGTTGATGGTCACATTCGCGAGCCAGAACAGCTTGTCGCAACGCTACTGCCGTGGAGCCGTGAGCTTCCTCGCCGACAACATATTTATCTCTCCTTTCCCGCCAACAGGACGTTACAAAAAAAGTTTCCTCGTCCGGCAATGACCTTGCGAGAGCCAGAGCAAACCGCATGGTTGTCCGGTTTGATGGCTCGTGAACTGGATATGTCGCAGGATGCGCTGCATTTTGATTATAGCGAAGACACGTTGAGCCCGGCGTTTAACGTCACTGCCGCGCAAAGCAAAGAGATTTCAACGCTGCTGACGTTAATACAAGAGCTGAAAGTACAGGTTAAAGCGATTACGCCGGACGCTAGCGCCTTGCAACGATTTATTCCTTATTTACCCGAACATCAACAGTGTCTGGTATGGCGTGATGAGACCCAGTGGCTATGGGCGACCCGCTCGTCATGGGGGCGAAAATTGACGGGCGATATTGGCCGTCTCGACGAACTTGCCGCAACGTTATCTCTTTCCCCGACAGCTATTGCGCTATGCGACCCCAGCGGATTCGATCCTTTAAACGTCGTGTCCGTTCGCCAGCCGCCAATTCCACCACACAGCCACCGCTTTACCATTGCATTAGGACTGGCCATGGGAGGATCGTATTGATGATAGCGACCATCAATCTTCTGCCCTGGCGTCAGACTCGGCGGTATACCTGTTTGCGTTTCTGGGCCGTCTTCTTTAGCGCTGCTCTACTGCTGAGCATTGGCGTGACGTTAATCTATAACAGCGTTTTTAGCGTGGAAAACCGGGTCGCACTCCTGCTGGTAGAGGCTGAAAATAAGCGCATAGCGGCGCTGACGGCGCTAAAGCCTCGTTTGCAGCAGCGCCTGCAACAATGGCAACAGGTACAAGCGCGAAACAAACAGCGTGACCAGACCCAAAGCTGGCAACAGATTCTGCAACAGCTGGCGGAATTACTCCCGGAGCAGGCGTGGTTAACCAAAATGACCTGGCAGCAAGGGACGCTGGAACTGACGGGAAATGCGCTGAACTTTGCCGCCCTTAAGGCGCTGGAAACGCAATTACGCCAGCAGCCGTTGTTTACGCTAAATCGCCCTGGCGAAACGCAGCAGGATGCCCAAGGGCGTTGGCAATTCTACTATCGTCTGACGCGGAGTGACACGCATGATAACGCTCTGTGATGCCTGGCTCGCGCAGTCGCTGCGCTTTCGTGTTATGTGCGCATGCGGCTGGATTTTAGGGCTGCTTATGATGGTAGCGCTATGTCTTTACCCCGCCGCCAGGCTGCGGGGTATGCAACAAGAGGCGCTAAACCAGCAACGTGCTGCCATTCAGACGCAATGGCGAAACCTGTATCTGCTGGCGTCATCGCCAGGAGAGGCTGAAGAGACGTTTATTCCATTCTCTCCGTTGCTGTTTCAGACGCCCCATGTACGTCTTGTCCACTGGCAACCCGCCATTCAGGGCGGGGAGATGACGCTGAGACCTGCGTGGGAGGCTATCCCGCCGGTGTTTGTCCAACTGGCGGAACAAGGGATGAGCGTCAGCCGGTTTTCTCTCAGTGTAGAAGGCGCTGAACTGCTGTTAACGCTACAACTGGAACATCTGAATGACGGTTGAACGATGGCTGTTGGCATGCATCAGCGTGCTGATCCTGACCGGTATGCGTAATCCCTTCTTACCGCCGGAAGACCCTTGCCAGATAGCTGAGTGGTCGACGTGGCGTTATCAGGGGATGGTGAGCGTGGGTGAGCGACCGATCGGCATCGTGCAGGATGGGCAGCACAAATGGCGGCGAGTTGAGCGAAATGACGTCCTGAAAAACGGTTGGACGATTTCGCAGATAACGGCCGAAAGCTTAACCCTCAATACAGAGAAAAGCTGCGAGCCTGCTCAATGGCAGTGGCAACGACAGGGAGCGGTAAATGAAGCGATGGATGAGATGGATAGCCATGATGCTGCTGGTCGCGGCGTCCAGCGGGCAGGCGGGAAAACCGCAAAACGTAACGCTGGTGGTGGATGATGTGCCTGTTGTGCAGGTTTTGCAGGCTCTGGCGGAACAAGAAAAGAAAAAACTGGTGGTTTCACCGGATGTCGGCGGGGTGCTGTCACTGCATCTGACAGATGTGCCCTGGAAGCAGGCGTTGCAAACGGTCGTGAAAAGCGCCGGATTAGTGCTACGCCAGGAGGGCAACATTCTGCATGTGCATTCCATGCAATGGCAGAGTGAAAATGCGGCCCGCCAGGAAAATGAGCAGGCACGAATGCAGGCCAGCCTGCCTCTGGAACATCGCAGCATCATTTTGCAATACGCTGACGCCGCCGAGCTGGCAAAAGCCGGAGAGAAGTTGCTGAGCGCTAAAGGCAGCATGACGGTTGATAAACGAACCAACCGCTTACTGCTGCGTGATAATAGCGTTGTGCTTAACGCGCTGGAAAAGTGGGTGGCGCAAATGGATTTACCCGTTGAACAGGTCGAACTGGCGGCGCATATCGTCACGATTAATGAAAAAAGTTTGCGCGAGCTGGGGGTTAAATGGTCGCTGGCCGACGCGCAACAACCGGGGGCGGTGGGGAATGTCACTACGCTTGCCAGCGATCTTTCGGTGCCCGCAGCAACATCCCGTGTGGGATTTAATATTGGTCGTATTAACGGTCGGTTACTGGAACTGGAGCTGTCGGCACTGGAGCAAAAACAGCAGCTTGATATCATCGCCAGTCCGCGATTACTGGCTTCTCACCTGCAACCTGCCAGTATTAAGCAGGGCAGCGAGATCCCGTATCAGGTCTCCAGCGGAGAAAGCGGGGCGACATCCGTCGAGTTTAAAGAAGCGGTACTGGGGATGGAGGTTACGCCCACTGTTTTGCAGAAAGGGCGAATCAGGCTGAAACTGCATATCAGCCAGAATGTCCCCGGGCAGGTGCTACAACAAGCTGATGGTGAAGTTCTGGCTATCGATAAGCAGGAAATTGAAACGCAGGTTGAAGTAAAAAGCGGAGAGACGATTGCGTTGGGCGGCATTTTTTCACATAAAAATAAATCTGCGGCTGACAGCGTGCCGTTGTTAGGCGACATCCCCTGGCTTGGCTCTCTTTTTCGTCACGATGGAAAAGAAGATGAGCGTCGTGAGTTAGTGGTCTTTATTACGCCCAGACTGGTGTCAACGGAATAACTTATGCATGAAAAACCGTTGTTTTTGCACTGAACACGTTTCAGGGATTTGACGTGGGGGTGTATTTAGCATACAAGGAGTACCGATTTGAGCGTCGGTACTTTTCTTTACTTATGCGGCAATGAATACGCTTTGCCTTTCTGGTGGTGTGTCATAGGCTTATTTTTCCGTCATTGGACTACGCGATACGTTGCCATGTCTGATGTTTGCAGGGCTGCATGCCTGCCACGACCAGAAATGCGTAGGGTTTGGTGATTTATTCAGTTGCCAAACCCGCTTGAGTATTGAGATAATTTTCAGTCTGACTCTCGCAATATCTTATGAGGTTTCAGTTCATGTCCTGCTGCGCTGGGTGTCTGCGAAGCGGGTTTACCATTAACGAATAGTCTTAGTAGTACCGAAAAAATGGCAGAGAAACGCAATATCTTTCTGGTTGGGCCTATGGGTGCCGGAAAAAGCACTATTGGGCGGCAGTTAGCTCAACAACTCAATATGGAATTTTACGATTCTGATCAAGAGATTGAGAAACGAACCGGAGCTGATGTGGGCTGGGTCTTCGATGTAGAAGGTGAAGACGGCTTCCGTGATCGCGAAGAAAAAGTCATCAACGAGTTGACGGAAAAACAGGGTATTGTGCTGGCAACTGGCGGTGGCTCTGTAAAATCACGTGAAACACGTAACCGTCTCTCCGCGCGTGGCGTCGTGGTCTATCTTGAAACGACAATTGAAAAACAACTTGCGCGTACTCAACGTGACAAGAAACGCCCGCTGCTGCAGGTAGAATCACCGCCTCGTGAAGTTCTGGAAGCGTTGGCTGACGAACGCAATCCTCTGTACGAAGAGATTGCCGACGTGACCATTCGCACCGACGATCAGAGCGCAAAAGTCGTAGCAAACCAGATTATTCATATGTTGGAAAGCAACTAATTCTGGCCGAATACACACTCGTCTGCGGGTACAAGTAACTAAGGTGGATGTCGCGTAATGGAGAGGATCACAGTCACTCTCGGGGAACGTAGTTACCCTATCACTATCGCGGCTGGTTTGTTCAATGAGCCAGCTTCATTCTTACCGCTGAAATCGGGCGATCAGGTTATGTTGGTGACCAACGAAACCCTGGCTCCCCTGTATCTCGATAAGGTTCGCGGCGTACTTGAACAGGCGGGTGTTAACGTTGATAGCGTTATCCTTCCCGATGGCGAACAGTATAAAAGCCTGACGGTTCTGGATACGGTTTTCACCGCATTACTGCAAAAACCGCACGGTCGAGATACCACGTTGGTCGCACTTGGCGGCGGCGTGATTGGCGACCTGACCGGTTTCGCGGCAGCCAGCTACCAGCGCGGTGTTCGTTTCATTCAAGTTCCGACAACTCTGTTGTCGCAGGTCGACTCCTCCGTCGGCGGCAAAACCGCCGTAAACCATCCCCTCGGTAAAAACATGATTGGCGCGTTTTACCAACCAGCCTCCGTGGTGGTGGATCTCGATTGTCTGAAAACGCTTCCTGCGCGTGAGCTGGCATCGGGGCTGGCGGAAGTCATCAAATACGGCATCATTCTTGACGGTGAGTTTTTCAACTGGCTGGAAGACAATCTGGACGCGTTATTGCGTCTGGACGGTCCGGCAATGGCGTACTGTATTCGCCGTTGTTGTGAGCTGAAAGCAGAAGTTGTCGCAGCAGACGAGCGCGAAATGGGCTTACGTGCTTTACTGAATCTGGGACACACGTTCGGCCATGCGATCGAAGCTGAAATGGGTTATGGCAATTGGTTACATGGTGAAGCCGTCGCAGCAGGTATGGTAATGGCTGCTCGTACGTCAGAACGTCTGGGTCAGTTTAGCTCTGCGGATACGCAGCGCATCATTACGCTGCTACAGCGAGCAGGCTTACCGGTTAATGGGCCACGTGAAATGTCCACCGAGGCCTATTTGCCGCATATGCTGCGAGATAAAAAAGTGTTAGCGGGAGAGATTCGTTTAGTGCTTCCGCAGGCAATAGGGAAGAGTGAAGTGCGCGGCGGAGTGTCGCACGAGGTGGTTCTTAACGCTATTGCTGATTGCCAGCAGGCGTAACAACAAGAAAGGTCCGACGTACGTTGCGAAACGTAGGTCTTTTAGCTTCAGGTTACGTGCAAAGTTGTAAGCATTAACCTTTGAGTGGGGTGTTAAATGGATGAATTCAAACCAGAAGACGAGCTGAAACCCGATCCCAGCGATCGTCGTACTGGTCGTTCTCGTCAATCGTCTGAACGCGATAATGAGCCGCAAATCAATTTTGATGATGTTGATCTGGATGCTGACGATCGCCGTCCTGCGCGCGCACGTAAAGAGCGTGAAGAAGAGCGGGACATCGAAGAAGACTATGAATCTGATGACGATGCGGTGGATGAAGAGCGTGTAGAACGTCGTCCGCGCAAGCGTAAGAAAGCGGTCAGTAAACCTGCCTCTCGTCAGTATATGATGATGGGTGTGGGCGTGCTGGTGCTGCTGCTGTTGATCATCGGTATTGGTTCTGCGCTGAAAGCCCCCTCATCTTCTTCCAGTGAACAGACGGCGTCTGGCGAGAAGAGCATCGATCTTTCTGGCAGCAATGCGACAGATCAGGCGAACACGAATACGCCTGCAACGGGCGCTGAGCAGACGGCGGGCAATACCCAGCAGGATGTTTCCCTGCCGCCGATTTCCTCTACCCCAACTCAAGGTCAGACGCCTGCGGCAACTGAAGGTCAGCAGCGTGTTGAAGTGCAGGGCGATCTGAACAATGCGCTGACGCAACCGCAAGGTCAGGAGCAGGTTAACAACGTCGTGGTGAACTCTACGCTGCCGACCGAACCTGCGACTGTCGCACCAGTTCGTAATGGTACTGCTGCGCGCCAGACTGCCAAAACGGAAACGGTTGAACGTCCTGCTGCTACGCACCAGGAACGTAAACAGGCCGTCATTGAACCGAAGAGCAAACCGCAGACCACGGTGAAAGCGACGACGACAGAGCCGAAACCTGTTGCTCAGGCAAAACCAACCGCGACTGCGCCGACGACCACAACCAAAGCGCCTGCGGTAACCGCTGCGCCAAAAGCGACAGCAGAACCGAAAGCAACCGCGACGACGACGCCTGCACAAACTACAACACCTGCGCCAACCGCGACGGCAACGCCTGTGGCTGGCGGAGCGAAAAGTACAGGAAATGTTGGCGCGTTAAAATTTGCGCCGTCCGGCCATTACACGCTGCAGCTCAGCAGTTCTTCTAACTACGACAACCTGAACGGTTGGGCGAAGAAAGAAAACCTGAAGAACTACGTGGTGTATCAGACGACGCGTAACGGTCAACCGTGGTATGTTCTGGTGACGGGCGTGTATGCATCTAAAGAAGATGCGAAACGTGCAGTGTCTACGTTACCCGCCGATATTCAGGCGAAAAATCCGTGGGCAAAACCGCTGCACCAGGTTCAGGCCGATTTGAAGTAAGATAGGATATGTTCTGCAATGGTTTGCTGTTTCGCCCAATTGCGGGACAAAGACTAAAGCGCAGGATGCTGTCGGAGCTTTCTCCACAGCCGGAGAAGGTGTAATTAGTTAGTCAGCATGAAAAAAAATCGCGCTTTTTTGAAATGGGCAGGGGGAAAATACCCCCTGCTTGATGATATCAAACGGCATTTACCCCAGGGTGAGTGTCTGATTGAACCCTTCGTAGGGGCCGGGTCGGTGTTTCTCAACACCGACTTTTCTCGTTATATCCTTGCCGATATCAACAGCGACCTCATCAGTCTCTATAACATCGTGAAGACCCGTACCGATGAGTACGTGCAGGCTTCGCGCGAGCTGTTTATGCCTGAAACTAATCAGGCTGAGGTGTACTACCAGTTCCGGGAAGAATTTAATACCTGCCAGGACCCGTTCCGCCGCGCAGTGCTATTCCTGTATCTGAACCGCTTTGGTTACAACGGGTTGTGCCGTTATAACCTGCGCGGTGAGTTTAACGTACCGTTTGGTCGTTATAAAAAACCTTATTTCCCGGAAGCCGAGTTATACCATTTTGCTGAAAAAGCGCAGAATGCGGAGTTCCATTGCCTTTCCTATGAAGAGTGCATGGACCGTGCGGATATCAACTCCGTAGTCTATTGTGACCCGCCTTATGCACCGCTTTCGGCGACGGCAAATTTCACCGCGTATCATACCAACAGCTTTAGCCCGAAAGAGCAGGCGCATTTGGCCGAGATGGCAGAAAAGCTGGTCAGTAAGCAGATTCCGGTGTTAATTTCGAACCATGACACGCCCGATACTCGTGAGTGGTACCGGGCAGCGAAACATTTTCAGGTCAAAGTGCGGCGCAGCATCAGCAGCAATGGCGGCACGCGTAAAAAGGTGAACGAACTGCTGGCGCTGTATAAACCAGGAGTCGCAACGCCTGCGAAAAAATAATTCTCAAGGAGAAGCGGATGAAACAGTATTTGATCGCCCCCTCAATTCTGTCGGCTGATTTTGCCCGCCTGGGCGAAGACACCGCGAGAGCGCTGACTGCCGGTGCCGATGTAGTACACTTCGACGTCATGGACAATCACTACGTACCGAACCTGACCATCGGACCGATGGTTCTGAAATCGCTGCGTAAATATGGCATCACCGCCCCGATTGATGTTCACCTGATGGTGAAACCGGTCGATCGTATTGTCCCTGACTTCGCCGCCGCTGGCGCCAGCATCATTACTTTCCATCCGGAAGCCTCCGAGCACGTTGATCGTACCTTGCAACTGATCAAAGAGCATGGCTGTAAAGCGGGCCTGGTGTTTAACCCGGCAACGCCTTTGAGCTACCTGGACTACGTCATGGATAAGCTGGATGTGATCCTGCTGATGTCCGTTAACCCAGGCTTTGGCGGACAGTCTTTCATCCCGCAAACGCTGGATAAGCTGCGTGAAGTGCGTCGTCGTATTGATGAATCTGGCTATGACATCCGCCTGGAAGTTGATGGTGGCGTCAAGGTGAACAACATCGGTGAAATCGCGGCGGCGGGTGCAGATATGTTTGTTGCAGGCTCCGCTATTTTCGACCAACCAGACTACAAAAAAGTCATTGATGAAATGCGCAATGAACTGGCGAAGGTAAGTCATGGATAAGTTTCAGGATATTCGGGGCGCCGCTTTTGACCTCGACGGCACGCTGGTCGACAGCGCGCCGGGATTAGCCGCAGCGGTGGATATGGCGCTGTATGCGCTGGAACTGCCGGTTGCTGGTGAAGAACGTGTAATCACCTGGATTGGTAATGGTGCAGATGTACTGATGGAGCGCGCGCTGGCGTGGTCTCGTCAGGAGCGCGCGACATTACGTAAAACGATGGGTAAACCCCCCATTGATGATGATATTCCTGCTGAGGAACAGGTACGTATTTTGCGTAAGCTGTTCGACAGGTACTACGGCGATGTCGCAGAAGAGGGGACATTCCTGTTCCCTGATGTTGCCGACACGCTGGGCGCGTTGCATGCTAAAGGTTTGCCGCTGGGTCTGGTGACCAACAAACCAACCCCGTTTGTCGCGCCATTGCTCGAGGCGTTAGATATCGCCAAATACTTCAGCGTGGTCATCGGTGGTGACGACGTGCAGAATAAAAAACCACACCCGGATCCGCTGCTGCTGGTGGCAAGCAAGCTTGGCATCAAGCCTGAGCAAATGCTCTTCGTAGGGGATTCTCGTAATGATATTCAGGCGGCTAAGGCTGCTGGTTGTCCGTCCGTTGGTCTGACGTATGGCTACAACTACGGTGAGTCTATCGCATTGAGCGAGCCCGATGTCATGTACAACCGCATTAATGAACTATTGCCCGCTCTCGGGCTTCCGCATAGCGAAAATCAGGAATCGAAAAATGACTAAGCCCATCGTTTTTAGTGGCGCACAGCCCTCAGGTGAATTGACCATTGGCAACTATATGGGTGCGCTGCGTCAGTGGGTGAACATGCAGGATGACTACCATTGCATCTACTGCATCGTTGACCAACATGCCATTACCGTTCGTCAGGATGCTCAGCAACTGCGTAAAGCAACGCTGGATACGCTGGCGCTGTATCTGGCATGCGGGATCGATCCTGAAAAAAGCACCATTTTCGTTCAGTCGCACGTACCGGAACACGCACAGTTAGGCTGGGCGCTGAACTGCTACACCTATTTCGGCGAGCTGAGCCGTATGACCCAGTTCAAAGATAAATCTGCACGTTACGCAGAGAACATCAACGCCGGTCTGTTTGATTATCCGGTACTGATGGCGGCAGACATTCTGCTGTATCAGACCAATCAGGTACCGGTTGGCGAAGATCAGAAACAGCATCTTGAACTGAGCCGCGATATCGCTCAGCGCTTCAATGCGCTGTATGGCGACATCTTCAAAGTACCGGAACCGTTCATCCCTAAATCCGGCGCGCGCGTGATGTCGCTGCTGGAGCCGACGAAAAAAATGTCCAAGTCGGATGATAACCGCAACAACGTGATCGGTCTGCTGGAAGATCCAAAATCTGTGGTCAAAAAAATCAAACGAGCGATGACTGACTCGGAAGAGCCGCCTGTTGTTCGTTACGACGTGAAAGAAAAAGCGGGCGTTTCGAACCTGCTGGATATCCTTTCTGCCGTCACCGGCCAGAGTATTCCTGAGCTGGAACAGCACTTCGAAGGCAAAATGTATGGTCATCTGAAAGGTGAAGTCGCGGAGGCCGTTTCCGGCATGCTGACCGAGCTTCAGGAACGTTATCACCGTTTCCGTAACGATGAAGCTTTCCTGCAGAAAGTAATGAAAGACGGTGCGGAAAAAGCCAGCGCACGCGCGTCTGTTACGCTGAAAGCCGTTTACGAAGCGATTGGTTTTGTCGCCAGACCGTAATATTTTCTGCGTTGCAAAAAACCGGGGAATCCCCGGTTTTTTTGTATCTGCGCAATAGCATCTATTACTGGTCTGCAGCCGGACCACAGCCACCAATAATTTTAGAAATTGAAATTGCTGGATGCAGGAAATAATCGTAGCTGCAGTTATTTTTTTTGTTTTCAATATGACCCGTACATGCGGTCAGTGTAGCCAGAACCCCAGCGACAATGGTGATTTTTGCAAATTTCAGCATGTTAAAATCCTTGTAAGATATCTATTTTTAAAATGGATGAAATCCATTTCTCGACGGTTAAGATATCAACTTAAATAAAATTTAAGTAGTCCGGATAAGGACATAACAAGCTTTATGTAAATTATATAATTAATGAATTGGATTACTAGGCGGTTATATTTTAATTAATAATTGGTTTGCTGAAGTGAGCATGTAGCGTATTTCGTTTATTATTTATTTCTGCAGGATGATAAATACATGCCCTGAATATCAGGGCATGTATTTACATTCAATTAATGATTCGAGAACCAGTTCAGCTTATCGCGTAGTCCAACCACGCGACCGACGATAATCAGCGCTGGGCTTTCAACCTGTTGCGCTAATTCCCCGAGTTGCGTCAGCACACCGTTGACGACGCGTTGCTTCACGGAGGTACCGTTTTCTACCAGCGCAACCGGCATATTGGCCTGCATGCCAAATTCGATCAGTTTTTCCTGAATTGTGGCCGCCTGATTCAGTCCCATATAGAACACCAGCGTCTGTTTCTCTGCCGCCAGATTTTCCCAGTCCAGCTCGCCGCCGGTTTTCAGGTGTCCGGTAACCAGACGAACACTTTGCGCGTAATCGCGATGGGTCAGTGGAATACCAGAATAAGCGGAGCAACCGGAAGCTGCGGTAATACCCGGTACGACGGAGAATGGAATACCGGCGTGGCAAAGCGTTTCCAGCTCTTCACCACCGCGGCCAAAGATGAACGGGTCGCCACCTTTTAGTCGTACCACGCGCTTGCCTTGTTGCGCTTCACGCAGCAGGATCTGGTTGATTTCTTCCTGCGGTACGCAGTGGTAACCCGCGCGTTTACCGACGAATACCCGGTCCGCATCGCGGCGCACGAGGTTCATAATATCGTCGGAAACCAGACGGTCATAAACCACTACGTCGGCTTGCTGGATCTGCTGCAGCCCTTTCAGCGTTAGTAGCCCGGCATCGCCAGGACCGGCGCCAACCAGCACCACTTCACCACGGTGATCCAGTGGTTCGCTGAGCAACTGCTCGGTGGTTTCCTCGACAGCTTTCCGATCGTTGTTTGCCAGCGACTGCGCCAGGCGGTCATTAATGAACAATTTTTCCCAGAAGCGGCGACGTTCACCCATACTGGCAAACTGGTTTTTAACCCGGGAACGCAGCTTGCCCGCATACTGTGCGACCTGGCCAAGATGCTGAGGCAGTATGGATTCGAGTCTTTCACGTAGCAGACGGGCCAGCACCGGCGAAGTGCCGCCAGAGGAGACCGCCACCATCAGCGGCGAGCGGTCGATAATGGAGGGCATGATAAAACTGGCTGCTTTTGGCGCATCGACCACGTTGCAGAAAATACGGCGTGATTCTGCGGCGGTGCTGACGCTTTGGTTGACGACATCGTCATCGGTGGCGGCGATAACCAGCCAGCAAGGATCGAGCAGGGATTCATCGAACGGTCCCTCAACAAGCGTCAACATGCCTTCATTTGCCCATACGGTGAACTGCGGAATAAACGCCAGCGCATTAACCGTTAAACGGGCGCCCGCTTCCAGCAATAACCGCGCTTTGCGTTCTGCGACATCACCACCGCCGACGATCAAGCAGTCACGGTCACGTAGTTGACAAAATATAGGCAAATGATCCACGACATTACCCCTTAATTATTGGCAGCAGCCTCTGGCTGATTGATTTTTGCCGGAGCCGGACGCTCCGATTTTGGCGTAGCATACCAATAACCCAATCCCATGAATACGACACCGGACAAAGTATTACCGAGTGTCACCCACAGCAGGTTATGACCAATTCCGGCCAGGGTATAAGCTTCGCTGTGGTGGCCGAACCAGGAGAGGGCAAACAGCGTCATGTTGGCAACCGAGTGTTCGTAGCCGGAAGCAATAAACGCCAGCAGACACCACCAGATAGCGAGGAATTTTGCTGCGCCTTCGGTACGGATTGCCATCCAGATTGCCAGACAAACCAACCAGTTACACAGTGCGCCCTTGAAGAACAGTACCGTCGCAGGCGCGGTGGTTTTCGCCAGTGCAACCGAATGGACGATGCTGGTATCTACCGGCAACAAGCTGCCGCCACCCCAACTGTAAAGCAGAGCGACAAACACGGAACCGACCAGATTACCCAGCCAGGTTTGCGGTAAAATTGCCCACATTTGACCGTGACTGATGGTGCCCGCTTTGACGCCGAGCGTCAGGAACATGGTGTGACCGGTAAACAGTTCAGAACCCGCGATAATGACCAGCGTTAAGGCGATACCAAAGGTTGCACCCATTACCAGAGGACGTACGGACGGGTCGAGCAGATTGCCGAGGGTGAAAATAAGAATGATGCCGAGACCGACATAGGCCCCTGCCATTGCCGAACTGACCCAGAATCCGAGCGGGTTATTAGCCGACAGGCGTGCGATGCGCGCAGCATTAGCTGCACACTTATTAATAGTGTCAGTAAACATTTGATTATCCTTTTCTCACTTCATCCTTTGCACTGCCTCTTTGTTGGCTGCCCTCGCTCACCCCAGTCACATAGTGAACTATGCTCCTGGGGATTTGCTCGGTTGCCGCCGCGATGCAGTACAAATGATTTTGTGATAACAATTAAAATGAAAAAAATACAAAAAAGGGGAGGCGTTGCGCCTCCCAAAAGTTTATTAACCGCGCAACTGCACCATGCCGTCTTTCACGCGCGCTTCGTAATGTTTCACGGAGAACTGTTCGTCTTCCATGCACAGTCCGTCGCTTAAACGAAAGCGCTGTTTTTTCAGCGGGCTGGCAACCCACAGTTCGCCCTGATGCTCAGCGATCAAGCCACGAGAAAGCACGCTGGACTCAAAGAACGGATCGATGTTGCTGATCGCAAACACCTGGTCACTGTGATACGGGCGGAAAATTGCGACCTGTTCAGTACCAAACAGGGCGCAGACGCCTGTTGCAGGCAGAATGTCATCGATTTTGCAGATGTTTTGCCACTGGCTCATGCGTTCTCCTCCACCAGAGTCACCGGGATACGCTCATAAGGCGTTGCCGGACGATGTTGTTCACGTTCAGGCACCACCTGGACGTTCGGATCGCGTTTGTCGCTGTTGATGAAGTGCTTGAAGCGAACCTGCGCGGATGGGGTGTTAACGGTTTCTGTCCACTCGCATACCACCGCTTCACGCAGACGGGCCATCTCTTCTTCCAGATGCTCGTTCAGGCCCAGCTTGTCGTCGATGATGACCGATTTCAGATACTCAATGCCGCCTTCCAGGTTGTCTAACCACGGTGCGGTACGGGTCAGTTTGTCGGCAGTGCGGATGTAGAACATCATGAAGCGATCGAGATACTTCAGCAGCGTTTCACGATCGATATCTGCCGCCAGCAGATCGGCGTGACGAGGTTTCATCCCGCCGTTACCGCAAACGTACAGGTTCCAGCCTTTTTCAGTGGCGATGATACCCACGTCTTTGCCCTGGGCTTCCGCGCATTCACGGGTACAGCCAGAGACACCGAACTTCATCTTGTGCGGCGTACGGATGCCTTTGTAGCGGTTTTCCAGCTCGACGCCGAAACCGACGCTATCGCCCACGCCGTAGCGGCACCAGGTGCTGCCCACGCAGGTTTTCGCCATACGCAACGCTTTAGCATAGGCATGACCGGTTTCGAAACCAGCTTCAATCAACTGACGCCAGATTTCCGGCAGGTCATCTTTCTGCGCGCCGAACAGGCCAATACGCTGAGAACCGGTGATTTTGGTATACAGGTTAAATTCACGTGCGATACGTCCCACGGCCACCAGACCTTCCGGTGTGATTTCACCGCCAGCGGAGCGCGGGATCACGGAGTAGGTGCCGTCTTTCTGGATATTCGCCAGGAAGTTGTCGTTGGTGTCTTGCAGCGGCGTGTGCTGAGGTTTGAGAATGTACTCATTCCAGCACGAGGCCAGCAGGGAACCGACGGTAGGTTTACACACTTCACAGCCGTAGCCTTTCCCGTGTTTTGCCAGCAACTCTTCGAAGGTTTTAATGCCTTCTACGCGAATGAGATGGAACAGTTCCTGACGCGAGTACGGGAAGTGTTCACACAGGTTGTTGTTAACTTCAATACCCTGTTTCGCCAGTTCAGCGTTCAGGACCTGCGTTACCAGCGGGATACACCCGCCGCAGCCGGTACCGGCTTTGGTTTCAGCTTTCAGCGCCGCAACGGTGTGGCAACCTTTATTGATAGCAGCAACCAGCATGCCTTTGGTGACGTCGAAGCAGGAACAAATCTGCGCGCTGTCCGGCAGTTTATCGACACCGATAGAGGGTTTACCGCTGCCCGCGTGTGCTGGCAGGATCAACGAGTCCGGGTTTTCCGGCAGTTCGATAGCGTTCAGCACCAGTTGCAGCAGATTGCCGTAATCGCTGGTGTCGCCCACCAGAACCGCGCCGAGCAGCGTTTTGTTATCTTTGCTGACAATGAGGCGTTTGTAGACTTCTTTGCTCTCGTCGAGGTAAACGTAGCTGCGCGCACCCGGTGTGCGGCCATGCGCGTCGCCAATCCCGCCAACGTCAACGCCGAGTAGCTTCAGCTTGGCGCTTAAATCTGCGCCTTCGAAGGCGTTTTCGGTTTCGAGGATATGGTCAACGGCGACCTGCGCCATTTTGTAGCCGGGAGCCACCAGACCATATACACGGTTGTTCCAACTGGCGCATTCGCCGATGGCATAGATGTCCGGGTCAGAAGTCTGGCAGGTG
The DNA here is from genome assembly GCF_005281255.1 of Citrobacter sp. wls708. Lineage (NCBI taxonomy): Bacteria > Pseudomonadati > Pseudomonadota > Gammaproteobacteria > Enterobacterales > Enterobacteriaceae > Citrobacter > Citrobacter sp. wls708. The sequence continues at coordinate 35,512 of NZ_SZXE01000018.1, read as the reverse complement.
TCGTTAATCACGATCCCACCGCGCGGAGCGACGTCCAGACCGCACTGGGTAGCCAGTTTGTCGCGTGGACGAATACCGGTAGAGAAAACGATAAAGTCGACTTCCAGTTCGCTACCATCGGCAAAACGCATGGTTTTGCGCGCTTCGACGCCTTCCTGGACAATCTCTTTCGTGTTTTTGCTGGTGTGCACACGCACGCCCATGCTTTCAATTTTGCGACGTAACTGCTCGCCACCCATATGATCCAGCTGTTCAGCCATCAGCATCGGAGCGAATTCAATCACGTGGGTTTCAACGCCGAGGTTTTTCAGCGCACCGGCGGCTTCCAGGCCCAGCAGGCCACCGCCGACGACAGCACCGCGTTTGCTACGGCGCGCGCAAGACTCAATGGCGTTGAGGTCTTCAATGGTGCGGTAAACGAAGCAGTCCTGAGTTTCCGAACCTTTAATCGGCGGGATCCACGGATAAGAGCCGGTCGCCATGATCAGCTTATCGTAATAAACCGTACGACCCGCGCTGGAGTGGATCACCTTCTCCTGGCGGTTGATGGTAATTGCGCGCTCGCCGACTAATACCTTAACGCCGTGCTTCTCATAGAATCCTTCGCGCACCAGAGAAAGCTCTTCGGCGGTGTGGTGGGAGAAGTAGGAAGACAGGTGTACGCGGTCGTACGCTTTGCGGGGTTCTTCACAGAAGACGGTAATATCAAAATTGGCAGCGTCGGATTTATCAAGAAGATCCTCAATAAAGCGATGGCCGACCATACCATTACCGATAATAGCGAGTCTGACTTTGCTCATTTTTGCCTCGATTTCTTTTCTATTACCGCCTACCTTAACGATTCAGCTACCCCGCTTATTGATACAAATCAAATTCGCCCTCATATACTCCTTAAGAGGTATATAACTGATTTACCTACATTTTTATAAGTTACGGAATTGACTGGCTTTTCGTGTTTGTATAAAAAGCGCACAAATTAAGGGGTTTTTGTATGAATTGGCCTACATCACCAATGGAGGAAGGGATGCCAGGGATGTGCCGGATGGTGAGGACACCATCCGGCAGAGTGATTAATGCGTGGCCGGCGCGTTATGCTGGCGATGGCGCGTAACAAACCCAAGGATAAAGCACATCACAAACACAACGGCATACAAGCCGTTAGCTGTTTGCAGTGCCGCCATTGGACCGCTATGAGCGACGATCGGGCCAGTGACGACGAAAGTAAGCATGGTACCGATGGTGCCGCAGGTCAGAATGAAGTTAACCAGTTTAGGTGAGGCGACCTTCGTCTGCTGGGAACCGAGGGTAATAATGGTGGTATAAATCGCGCTGGAGAAGAAGCCCAGCGTCAGAATGAACCACGGCATATGCTCCGGCGTACCGGTGATAAACAGATACATCAGGACGGTGGCCAAACCCGCCAGTACCGTCAGGATGCGCTGCAAATCGAAGAAACGCAGAATAAAGCTAAACGCCCACATACCAACCATGTAAGACATCCAGAAGTCGCTGACCAGTTTACCCGCATCACCCAGGCTCATGCCCAGGCTTTTGGCATATTCCGGCACCCACGAGATAAAACCAAGCTGGCCGAGGATGTAGCACAGAGCCGCAATGGACAGGAACAGTACGCCAATGCCCCATTTTTCTTTTACTACCGGTGCGTCTGACTGCTGCGCGTGTTTGCCCAGCGCCGGGAATTCGCAACCGAAGGTCAGCAGGAAAATGGCAACATATACCAGGCCGATGCAGGCATAAACCCAGTACCATTCGATGCTGCGCGCTAACAGAAATGCCGCCACCATCGGGAAGATCATGCCAGCCATGCTGAAGAAGGAGTCCGTAAACAGCAGGCGGGAACCGCGCTGGCGACCTTCATACATCTGTGTGACCAGGAACGTACCAATCGACATGGTGATACCGCTCACCAGCCCCAGTACAAACATTGCTGCTGAGAACAAGGCCAGGCTATGGCTGAGCATCAGTCCGGCGACCGCCAGAACCATCAGGATAAAGCCAAAGCGCAACTGGGTTTTCAGGGGCACAATTTCCATCAGCCAGGCATTCAAAAAGATAGAAATCAGGATGCCGGCATTCAGGAAGGTGAAGGTGTTACTCATACTGGAAACGGGCAAATGGAAGTAATCTGCGATATTTCCCATCACCATCCCGGTGACAATTACCAACGCGCCTGTCAGGGCGTAGGAGAGAAAGCTAATCCATGTGAGCTTAATGCGATTGCTGTTAGTCATGACTGGCCTGTATAGAAGTGTAAGACGCATTGATTGCGCCGTGAGCGGGCAGATTTTAGGCGTTTTAGTGACGTATTTAAATATTTAATGGCAATAACTTGCTCCGTTACATTTTGTATGTGAGCTGGATCACAATGAATATTCCGGTTATGCAGTTACATTTGTTTCAGATACGTAAAATTAAGTAAAGGGATGGCCTTGTCCTTGAAGGCTCTTTAGAATCACTTCACTTGCTTCATTTCTGCTCTTGTTAAGGACTTCTCATGCTCAAATCGACTCTGGCGGCTGTTGCAGCTGTTCTCGCTCTTTCCGCGCTCTCTCCTGCAGCACTGGCAGCAAAAGGTGACCCACATGTCCTGCTGACCACCTCTGCTGGTAACATCGAGCTGGAGCTGAACAGCCAGAAAGCCCCGGTTTCAGTGCAAAACTTTGTCGATTATGTGAACAGTGGTTTTTATAACAACACCACGTTCCACCGTGTGATCCCAGGCTTTATGGTACAGGGCGGCGGCTTCACCGAGCAGATGCAGCAGAAGAAACCTAACCCGCCAATCAAGAATGAAGCCGATAACGGTCTGCGTAATACCCGCGGTACGATTGCGATGGCGCGTACAGCGGATAAAGACAGCGCGACCAGCCAGTTCTTTATCAACATTGCAGACAACGCTTTTCTCGATCATGGCCAACGCGACTTTGGCTATGCTGTGTTCGGTAAAGTTGTGAAAGGTATGGATGTTGCAGATAAGATCTCTCAGGTACAGACCCATGATGTTGGTCCTTACCAGAATGTCCCGTCAAAACCGATTGTTATCCTTTCTGCTAAAGTCCTGCCGTAATCGTATTTTGCGCGGGCAGTTCCTGCCCGCGTTCTCTCCCTTCTCTGCGTAACCCGAAATTGCTGCTTATACTTGTGGCAAGTGCCGCTTACATTCAGGGAGGTCACGTGAAAAAACTCACCGATAAACAAAAGTCCAGGCTCTGGGAGCAACGGCGTAATGTCAATTTCCAGGGAAGTCGACAACTGGAAGGCGTGGATATTCCACGGGTTACTCTGAGTGCGGAAGACGCCCTGGCGCGTCTGGATGAGTTGAGGAGGCACTATGAGCGATAAATTCGGTGATGGACGCGACCCTTATCTGTACCCCGGTCTGAATGTGATGCGTAACCGCCTGGGGATCCATCAGGCCCAGCGTCTGGCACAAGCGGCATACGAATTAACAGCACTGCGCGCCGCGACGGTTGAGTTGGGGCCTCTAAAGCGTGGCCTGCCACACCTGTGCGCCATTCATCGCCAGTTATACCAGGATATTTTCGACTGGGCGGGACAACTGCGGGAAGTTGATATCTACCAGGGCGATACTCGCTTTTGCCATTTCGCCTATATCGAGAAAGAGGGCAATGCGCTGATGCAGGACCTGGAAGAGGAGTCCTGGCTGGTGGGATTGCCGGAAGAAAAATTCGTCGACCGCCTTGCGCACTATTATTGCGAAATCAATGTGCTGCATCCGTTTCGTATTGGTAGCGGTCTCGCGCAGCGTATTTTCTTCGAACAGCTAGCGATCCATGCCGGGTATATGCTGAGCTGGGATGACATTCAGGTTGAGGAGTGGAACCAGGCGAACCAGAGCGGGGCGATGGGCGACCTGACCGCTCTGCGGGCGATATTTCGTAAAGTGGTAAGCGAAGCCCCGGAAACTGAGTAGAATAGCGCGGTTCTTATGTACCGGAGCCGCCATGATCCTGCTTATCGATAACTATGATTCTTTTACCTGGAACCTGTACCAATACTTCTGCGAACTGGGTGCTGATGTCCTCGTCAGGCGTAACGACGAGCTGACGCTGTCGCAAATCGACGCGCTGAATCCGCAAAAAATCGTGATTTCCCCCGGCCCATGCACGCCGGATGATGCCGGTATCTCGCTGGATGTTATTCGCCATTTTGCGGGCAAAATTCCCCTGCTGGGTGTATGTCTTGGTCACCAGGCGATGGCGCAGGCGTTTGGCGCGACCGTGGTTCGGGCAGCAAAAGTGATGCATGGTAAAACCTCGCCGATTACGCATAACGGGCAGGGGGTTTTTCAGGGACTCGCCAACCCATTAACCGTGACACGCTACCATTCTCTGGTGGTTGCCCCCGAAACGCTTCCTGACTGCTTTGAAGTGACGGCCTGGAGTGAAACACAAGAGATAATGGGCATTCGCCACCGCGAGTGGGATCTGGAAGGCGTGCAGTTTCACCCGGAGAGTATTCTCAGCGAACAGGGGCATCAGCTGCTGGATAATTTCCTCCAACGGTGATTTATGGTTGCTATTCAGTGATTTTTTATTCATATTTTGTGATTATAATTTCACTAGCATTTCTGCTTAACAGGGTGGTAATGACATGGCAACTGAACAAACTGCGATTACGCGCGCGACATTCGATGAAGTAATTCTGCCGATTTATGCACCGGCTGAGTTTATCCCGGTAAAAGGAAAAGGGAGTCGGGTCTGGGATCAACAAGGCAAAGAGTATGTTGATTTCGCGGGCGGCATTGCAGTTACCGCGTTAGGGCATTGCCATCCGGTGCTGGTTGAGGCGTTAAAAACCCAGGGCGAAACCCTGTGGCACACCAGTAACGTTTTCACCAACGAACCAGCGTTGCGCTTAGGTCGTAAAATCATCAATGCGACCTTTGCTGAACGCGTGCTGTTTATGAACTCCGGCACCGAAGCTAACGAAACCGCCTTTAAGCTGGCGCGTCATTATGCCTGCGTGCGCCACAGCCCGTTCAAAACCAAAATCATCGCCTTCCATAATGCGTTTCACGGTCGTTCGCTGTTTACCGTATCTGTCGGTGGGCAACCGAAATATTCCGACGGCTTTGGACCAAAACCGGCGGATATCATCCATGTACCGTTTAACGATCTGCATGCGGTCAAAGCGGTGATGGACGATCACACCTGCGCGGTGGTGGTGGAGCCCATTCAGGGAGAAGGCGGCGTCACTGCGGCAACCCCGGCATTCCTGCAAGGTCTGCGTGAACTTTGCGACCAGCACCAGGCGCTGCTGGTCTTTGATGAGGTGCAGTGTGGGATGGGGCGTACCGGCGATTTATTTGCCTATATGCACTACGGCGTGACGCCGGATATCCTCACCAGCGCCAAGGCGCTCGGCGGCGGTTTCCCGGTGAGCGCCATGCTGACCACTCAGGAAATTGCCTCCGCGTTCCACGTGGGTTCGCACGGTTCCACTTACGGCGGTAATCCGCTGGCCTGTGCGGTTGCAGATGCCGCGTTTGATATCATCAACACCCCGGAAGTGCTGGAAGGTATTCAGGGCAAACGTCAGACGTTTGTGCATCATTTGCAGAAACTTAATCAGCAGTTCGATATTTTCAGCGATATTCGCGGCATGGGGCTGCTGATTGGCGCCGAGCTGAAGCCGCAGTTTAAAGGCCGGGCGCGCGATTTCCTCTACGCCGCCGCGCACGATGGGGTGATGGTGCTGAATGCCGGGCCGGACGTGATGCGTTTCGCGCCGTCGCTGGTGGTGGAAGATGCGGATATCGAGGAAGGGATGCAGCGTTTCGCGCAGGCGGTAGCGAAGGTGGTGGGCTGATTGGTTGATTGCCTGATTGCGGATGGCGGCGCGAGCGCCTTATCCGGCCTACAGGGTAAGGTGTGATTCGTAGGCCGGATAAGCGTAGCGCATCCGGCAGCCGATCTTAACCTTTCATGTCCCGCAACCGACGGCTAAGCCAGATCCCGTGGTGGGGTCGTTGACGCCATGCTACCGACGAAATGGTGTGCATGGTGTTCAGATGCCCCAATATTCGCTGCAGATGCTGCTCCAGGGTGCTTAATGGACCGTGGGACAGCATTTCAGGCGCTTCGAGAATATTCACATCGCCCGAGCTTCCCGGTCCGTCATACTCCAGCCGCTGCTGACAGCGCTGGAGCGCAATTTCGCAGGACTCCAGATACCGCTGCGCCAAATCCGGCGTCAGCATCGTATGTTCCCTTGCCAGTGTGGTCATCGCGTTGATGTGTTCGACAATAAACTGGCTGTGCGTGACCCACAGTTTCATATCCGCCAGATAGTGCGAGTTGAATCCCGGCTCCTGCATTGCCTGATTCAGTGAGTTAAACAGCGTGTTATGCGCCTGGTTGACCCGCATGCGTTGATACGCCAGCGGCGTGGCCTGCGGATCGTTGCTGAGGATCAGGCGAATAGCCTCCTGGTCGGCTTCTAACGCATCGTGGGCGTTCTTACGCAACAGACCACTCTGCCACTGTGGCCACAGCCAGAGCGTGCCGCCAAAGGCGATTAAGCAGCCAATCACCGTGTCGACAAACCGCGGCACGATAAATTGTTCCCCGTTCAGCGTCAGCAGTTGCAGGGTGTATACCGCCGTAACCGTAAAGCCGACGGTGGCCCAGCCGTAGTTTTTGCGAATGATCAGATAGCTGCCTAACGTGATCAGCAACATGCCTGCCAGCGTGAAACCTTCCTGAATATGAAAGTGCAATGTAACGCCCGCAATCACCAGTCCGACGAGCGTACCCACCGAACGATGCAAAATACGCACCCGGGTCGCCCCATAGCCATTTTGCGTGACGAACAGGATCGTCATCAAAATCCAGTAAGGTTTAGGCAGATGTAAGGCGCTGCCCATCAGGCTGGCGATACTCAGCATGACGCTGATGCGCCCGGCGTTACGCAGCGCCGGGGATTTCAACGACAGATAGTTTTTCAGCGCCGGGATCAACGGCAACCGCCGCTGTTTGTCCGCCATCAAATCTCGGGCATACAGCGGGCGCTGGGTCCGTAGCACGCGGGCGATACGGCTGAAGTGCCAGTAGCAAAACTGTCCTACCGGATTATCCGGATGCTGGTTGGCGATTTTCTCCAGCGAGCCAATCTGCTTTTCCATTGAGAAACGGGTCGGTAATCGGTGATACAAGATATCATCGGCCAGGACGCGCAGGCGGGCGGCGACGGTGCGCGCGTTCCAGCGAATCACCTGTTCCGCGTGGCTTCGCTCGACCAACTTTTGCACCTCTTCCGGCTGATGCAGGCTAACTGAAATATGTTCCTGCAAATCGAGCGCTTCCTGAAAGGCACGCAACAGTCGCTTGTATTCATTATTGTGATGCGCCGACAGCATGTGCATTTGCTGGTAGCACTGGGTAATCAAATCCACCGCTTTTTGTTGACGAACCAGTAGCGGAGGCAGCGCTTTTTCTGGATCGGCATGCTGGGTCAGCAGACTGTACTTGGCCTCACAGTAATCGGCTAATTCGCGGTACAGCAGGCTAAGCGATTCACGCAGTGGCTGCTCACGCCACATCCAGAACCAGAACCAGTTGAACAGACCGTACCACAACGTACCCAGTGCATAGATCAGCAATGGCTCCCAGACGGGCATGTTCCCGGCAAGGCTTAGCGTGAAAATTGCCGCGATGAGTGAGGCTGGCAGCAGTCGCGCATGCAACGGGCTTAGCTCGGCGGTTACGCCAAGAATTAGCGTCAGGCCGGTGAGGATGAGCGGCAGTGGTATATCTTGCGCCAGCAGTAACTGCATGATCAGGCTGCAACCGGCAAACAGCGATGCGCCAATAACTAAACGTTTAAAAAAGCGTTTATGCGGGGTATCAAGACCGGCAATGTTGCAACAGGCAGGGACGAGGGAAAACAGAAGCCCCAGATGAAGCTGACCAATGATAAGACCGACGGCCACAGGTAAACACAGCACCAGCGTCTGCCGTAGTGCGTAGTTGATCTCGGGGTGATAAATCAGTCTTCGCCACATCGGAACAAACAAAAATGGCGCGCTACCGGGTAACGCGCCATTTCGATGGGATTAACGTGTGCCGTAAACGACAATGGTCTTACCGTGAGCGGAGATCAGGTTCTGATCTTCCAGCATCTTCAGAATACGACCAACGGTCTCACGGGAGCAGCCAACGATCTGGCCGATTTCCTGGCGGGTGATTTTAATCTGCATACCGTCCGGGTGAGTCATCGCGTCAGGCTGTTTTGCCAGATTCAGCAGAGTCTGGGCAATACGGCCGGTGACGTCGAGGAAGGCAAGGTTGCCTACTTTTTCAGACGTGACCTGCAGGCGACGAGCCATCTGAGAAGACAGGCGCATCAGAATATCCGGGTTGACCTGGATTAATTGGCGAAATTTTTTGTAGGAAATTTCAGCGACTTCACATGCGGTTTTGGCCCGTACCCAAGCGCTACGTTCCTGGCCTTCTTCGAAGAGGCCTAATTCACCAATAAAATCGCCCTGATTCAGATAAGAAAGGATCATTTCTTTCCCTTCTTCATCTTTGATCAGCACTGCCACTGAGCCTTTAACGATGTAATACAACGTTTCCGCTTTTTCACCCTGGTGAATCAGCGTGCTCTTCGATGGGTACTTATGAATATGGCAATGAGACAAGAACCATTCGAGAGTCGGGTCTGTTTGCGGTTTGCCAAGCACCATGCGCGGTTATCCTCTGTTATAAGCTGTCTCCAGAGCCAGAAAACGACGCTGCCTCTGGGTTTGCAAAAATGTGCTTCCCGCTACCTGGGAAGGGGGCTACTAAAAATATACTGCAGCCTGTAATGTGATGTCCTCTGCATACATGCAGTACGTCAATGTATTACTGTAGCATCCCGACTGTTTTAGCATAGCTTTCGCCGTGTGTCTCCTGGTGTCTCGCTTCAGCATGACGCAGGTCGCCTTCCGTTGCGAGAATTGTTATGTACGCGTAATCTGTCAGGAAAATTGAAACATTGGAGTTACGAAATATGCAAGCGCGTGTAAAGTGGGTTGAGGGGTTAACCTTCCTCGGTGAGTCCGCCTCTGGCCACCAAATTTTGATGGACGGTAACTCCGGTGATAAAGCGCCGAGCCCGATGGAAATGGTATTAATGGCTGCAGGCGGTTGTAGCGCCATCGATGTGGTGTCGATCCTGCAAAAGGGTCGTCAGGATGTGACCAACTGCGAAGTGAAGCTCACCTCTGAGCGCCGTGAAGAAGCGCCGCGTTTGTTTACCCACATTAATCTGCATTTCATCGTCACCGGCAACGATCTGAAAGAGGCGTCGGTCTCCCGCGCCGTCGATCTCTCGGCGGAAAAATATTGTTCCGTGGCATTGATGCTGGAAAAGGCGGTGAATATTACCCACTCCTATGAAGTGGTTGCTGCGTAATACGTGAAGCCGGATGGTGGCTTGGCCTTATCCGGCCTACAGGACGATACCGATTCGTAGGCCCGATAAGCGTAGCGCCATCGGGCACATTCCGTACCTCACTCTATCTTTTTACCTTCCATCAATCGCTGGACCAGCGGCAGCATAATCAATTCCATCGCCAGACCCATTTTGCCGCCAGGTACGACTAATGTATTGATGTGGGAAATGAATGAGCCTTGCAGCATGGCCAGAAGCCACGGAAAGTCGATCCCTTCCAGATTACGAAAATGAATGACCACAAAGCTTTCATCCAGCGACGGAATGCTCTTGGCGGCAAAGGGGTTTGAGGTATCGACGGTGGGTACGCGCTGAAAGTTAATGTGCGTACGGGAAAACTGCGGCGTGATGTAATTGATGTAATCGTCCATTGAGCGCACAACCGAGTCCATCACCGCTTCACGCGAGTGTCCACGCTCGCTGGTATCGCGGGTCAGTTTCTGGATCCATTCCAGGTTAACGATCGGCACTACGCCGACCAGAAGGTCGACATGCCGGGCCACATTTTGCTGTGGGGTGACGACGCCGCCGTGTAGCCCTTCATAGAACAGGACATCCGTCGGTTCAGGCAATGGCTGCCAGGGGGTAAACGTTCCCGGGACCTGGTTCCACGGTACGGCTTCATCGTAGGTGTGCAGATATTTACGCGACTGACCTTTTCCCGTCTGGCCGTATTCAATGAAGGTTTGTTCCAGCAGACCAAAGTCATTGGCTTCGGGCCCGAAATAACTGATATGTCGCCCGGCATCGCGCGCTTTGCGAATCGCCATATCCATTTCCGGACGTGTATAGCGATGAAAACTGTCACCTTCCACCTCGGCGGCGCGCAGATTTAGCTGCGCGAAAATTTTACGAAACGCGAGGCTGGTGGTGGTGGTCCCCGCGCCGCTGGATCCTGTTACCGCAATCACCGGATGTTTGGCAGACATAACAACTCCATGAATAGGTTGATTTTTTATTATAGTCGGCCGTCGGCTACGAATTACTGGTGAATCTGCTTCCTCGGCATGATGTTGACCGTTTCATGCAGTTCGGACCACACCAGGACGGCTTCACCTGATTGTAGTTGGCGTTTGACGTCGGCGACTTTTTGTTCGAGCGAACGTTCATGTTCACCATAATCGGTACCTTCGCGCAAGACAAAGCTTTCAATCAGATTGTCCAGCGCGTCCGGGGAGATGTCTTGCCAGGGGATAATCATGATGACGCCTCCAGATACGTTGTCAGCCAGTCGGGAATTCTGGATTCCAGCCACATCTCAGGGCGGCGCACTGTGCCGCCAATAAATCCGACGTGTCCGCCGTGTTCAGTCAACTGATACTCCACCTGTGAGGGCAGGTTTTCCGGTTCAGGGATCACGTGATGATCCATAAACGGATCGTCCTTGGCATGGATAATCAGCGTCGGTTTGGCGATCTGATTAAGCAATGGCATGGCGCTACACTGGCGGTAATAGTCTATAGCATCGGCAAAACCGTGGATTTTGGCAGTGATGAGATCGTCAAAATCACGAATGCGACGCAGGGATTTCAACTGGGTCAGACTCACCGGCAACGAACCCGGATAGGCCTGTAGCTTACGCGAGGCGTTAGCTTTCAACAGATTGAGCAGATAGCGCTGGTAGACGCGTGAGAACCCCTTCTCCATATGGTAACTACAGGCTTCCAGCACGAAAGGCGCAGAGACAATAACCGCTGCATCAATGGGAATATCGTTGCCTTCTTTGGCCAGCAGGCAGGCAAGCATGTTCCCGCCGAGTGAATAGCCGACCGCCGCGGTCGGCACACGACCAAGCTCGCGTTCCAGCCAATGTAAAAACCAGGTGCCATCTTCTGTTTCACCAGAATGATAAATACGGTTGAGACGATTTGGTTCGCCGCTGCAGCCGCGAAAATGCATCACCACGCCCAGCCAGCCGCGCTTTTGCGCTGCCTCAATCAGGCCATGTGCGTACGGGCTGTTCAGACTGCCTTCCAGACCGTGAAAAACCACCAGGCGCGGTTTGTGCTTCGCCTGTTGCGGATCTTCACTCCATGCCAGATCGACAAAGTCACCGTCGGGTAATTCCAGACGCTGCCAATGGGCGTCGAACTTCACCTTGCGGCGAATTAAACGCGGCAGCATTGTCTGCAAATGGCGGTTACTGATACCGCGCATAGGGCGGAATTCTCGCGAATCATCAGTAGGTGGGATCATTTCTGTGGACGTGATTTCAACCATAACACCAGAGCAATTAATAATCGGAAAGAATAACTATACCGCGCGCAGCGCTTGCGGGTTAGCCAATATGTGATTTTGTCGCTAGTCAGTCAGCAGGTTACGCGAGAAAAAATGAAAATCGACGTCGGGCTTTCGTCGCCACAGGCGAGCTTTACGCGTCCCTGTCGCTACGCTTTCTCCGGTATCTTCAAACATTCCTGACGCTTCAAAGCGGCGAATCAGACTTTTACGCTGGATCGACTGACCGAGGATCACCTCGGTGGCTTCGAGCAGTTGCCCATGGGTAAATGTCTCCGGCAAGCAGTATACGGGCAGTAGTGAGTACATCGTTTTTTGCCGCAAGCGATGCAGGGCCGCCGTAATGATGTCTCCGTGGTCGAACGCGAGTGAATAATTTTTCAGCTCATCAACCGGCACCCAACGGGCATTGCTGACGCTGGCGATGTGCGGCGCACAGTCTACCCAGGCGATAAGCGCAAACCAGGCGACTGTCAGACTCCAGCCGCGCGGGTCGCGATCCGGGCCGGAAAAAGTATCCAGTTGTTCCAGCCACGAAGGCAAAACCCCTGTTTTTTCAGTGAGCTTGCGCAGCGCTGTGGCGCGAGTGGAGTCATCGCGCTCGATATCAATGAAGCCACCTGGTAATCCCCAACGCCCTTTTTGCGGCTGGTTTGCTCGTTCAACCAGTAATACGCACAGCGCCTGTTGATGCAGGGTAAACAGCACGCTATCGACCGTCACCAGTGGTGTGGGAAAGCGGCGGGCATCGTATTGATTCAGGTAGTCGGTTTCGGTGGTCATAAGGTACTCACGATGATTTGCAACGCCCACAAGTGTACCAGCCCAATACCGGGGGGCAAGGTTCGTTTTTTCTTATTATTTATCAGTGGATTATGCGATGTCCTAAAAATAATGCACTTTGTGCTTGCTTTATATGTGTCTTAGGGACATTATTAATTGTGTCGAAGGGACACAATTAAGGGGTGAGCGTGATGAACATAAAACTGACACTAACGTTGGACGACCAGAGCTACGGAATGACACACGGTGTTTTTCCTGATGGCGCCGTCTGGTTGAAGGTTACTGAAGCATTACCACCCTTTGCTCGCCTGATGCGCATTCGTGCGACGGCGATGCGCGATATGAACGACTTTATGCTGTTGGCGCAACTGGTGGAGGCGGTTCGCCATCAAACGGATGTGCTGGTCAGTCATCTCGAACTTCCCTGGTTACCGTGGGCTCGTCAGGATCGCCATATGGTGGTGGGTGATAGCTTTGCGCTGAAAGTCTTTGCCAGCCAGCTTAATACGCTGCAATTCGATAGGGTGAAGGTGCTCGATCCACACAGTGACGCGGCGGCGGCAGCTATCAATAATTTTGTGGCGATTTCACAAGAGACTTGCCTGCTGCACAGCGCGACCTTGCAGCGGCAGTTCCGGCAAAAAGCGCTAATGCTGGTCGCCCCCGATGCCGGATCGCTGAAGAAAATTGATGCCGTTGCCAGAGCGGTCGGTGTAGCGGAGTACGCCGTCCTGAGCAAAAAACGCGATGTGGCAAGCGGCAAGCTGACGGGATTTGCTTTAGTCGCCGGAGACGTCAGGGGCCGGGATATGCTGATTGTTGACGACCTGTGTGACGCTGGCGGTACGTTCATTGGTTCTGCGCAGGTACTCCGTGATGCAGGTGCCCGTAGCGTCTGCCTGTATATCACCCACGGTATTTTCTCTAAGGGCGTTGAACACCTGTTTGCGAACGGTATTGATGCTATCTACACCACCACCTCTTTCGCAGCCCCGACGCTGGAACATCCGCAGCTTGAGCTTATCGACATTGACGCGATTTACCGCGCCTGAGGGAGATACTGATTATGAAAATGAACCCGATTCTGGCTATCGACGGCTACAAAGTTTCTCACCGCGTACAGTATCCGCAAGGAACCAGCCGCGTGTATTCCAACTTTACTCCGCGCAGCGATCGCTTTTTCTCCTCGCCGTTGGCGGATGGCAAACTGGTGTTTTTTGGCCTGCAAGGTTTTCTGCAGTGGTTTCTGGTTGATTTGTTTAACGAGGCATTCTTTGCCCGTCCGGAAGACGAGGTGGTCAGCGAATACAAACAGGTCATGGACAGCTACCTCGGCAAAGATGCGGTAGCGGTTGATCATATCCGCGCCCTGCATCAGTTGGGCTATCTGCCGTTGCACATCAAAGCGCTGGATGAAGGCAGCAAGGTGCCGATGACGGTGCCAGTTTTAACTATCATCAACACCCAACCTGAGTTTTTCTGGCTGGTGAATTACCTGGAGACCGTGCTGTCGGCAGAACTGTGGAAGGCGTCAACAAACGCCACAATCGCTCATCACTATCGTAAAATTTGCGCGCGCTGGGCACAGAAAACCTGTAGCGACCTGACGCACCTCGACTTCCAGTGCCATGACTTTTCATTTCGTGGTATGGCCGGATTGCAGGACACCATGCAGGCGGGCAGCGGTCACTTGTTGAGTTTTAAAGGCACTGACAGCATTCCGTCGCTTCTCTACGCCCGGGATTATTATACCGACGGCGAGCCCTATTTTATCGGCGCCAGCATTCCGGCGACCGAGCACAGCGTGATGTGTATGGGGGAACGTGAACATGAGATTGAAACCTTCCGCCGCCTGATTGCCGATCTCTACCCGCAGGGATTTGTGTCGATTGTCTCTGATACGTGGGATTACTGGCAGGTACTGACGGAGTACACCCGTGAGCTGAAGAACATCATTCTGGCGCGCGAGGGACGGGTGGTTTTCCGCCCGGACAGCGGTAATCCGGTTGAGATCCTGTGCGGTACTGGCGCGGATGAGGATACACGAGCCGATCGTACGGCACAGGAGAAAGGCTCTGTGGAGGTGCTGTGGGAGATATTTGGCGGCACGGTTAACGCCAAAGGCTACAAGGTGCTCGACCCACATGTGGGGCTGATTTATGGCGATTCCATCACCCTTGAGCGGGCGAATGAGATCCTGCGCCGCCTGGAAGCGAAAGGATTTGCCAGTTCAAATGTGGTGTTTGGCGTGGGTTCTTTTACCTATCAGTACAACACGCGTGACACCTTCGGTTTTGCGATGAAGGCAACGTGGGGCGAAGTCGACGGCAAGGGGCGGACGATTTTTAAAGAGCCAAAAACCGATAACGGCTTAAAGCGCTCGGCCCGAGGTTTGCTTCGCGTAGTACGTGATGAGCAAGGAGAATTGCGTCTGCATGATGAACAAACCTGGGTCCAAGAGCAGGAAGGAGAGCTGAAAACCCGTTTTCTCAACGGGAAGTTGTTTAACCGTGAGCACTTCGAACAGATCCGCCAGCGCCTGGCGGCACAAAGCTAGTTTTCCGCAAGCGGGTTGCGTTACCCGCTTCCTCCTCCCTCCCGGCGTGAATTGATCATCGTCACAAATGGTTACTTCAATTATTACTCTCAAGCTAATGATTCTTTCCTACGCTTAATTGATGACTTTCTCACCAGGGTGCACACTCTTTCCAGTGTTAAGCAATCAAAATGATTAGCTGAATCAGGAGGTTAATAATGTTATCTGGGCAAACGCCAGCACGAGTCTGGAACACCCGCCGCACGGAAAAACAGCGCCGTCTGGCTTCCGTTCCGGTGCAGGGTAAGGTGCTGCCGACCGCAGACCTGACCGCGATGCTGGAAAAACTGATCGCGCCGGGTGACCGCGTGGTATTAGAAGGGAATAACCAGAAGCAGGCAGATTTCCTGTCCCGCATGCTGGCTGAAGTCAATCCGCAGATTGTGCACGACCTGCATATGATTATGCCAAGCGTCGGGCGTAGCGAGCATCTGGATATCTTTGAAAAAGGCATCGCCCGCAAGCTGGACTTCTCCTTCTCCGGTACCCAAAGCTTGCGTATTTCGCAACTACTGGAAGATGGCCAACTGGAAATCGGCGCCATCCACACCTACATCGAACTCTATTCCCGTCTTTATGTTGACCTGGCTCCGAACGTGGCGCTGATTGCCGGTTATAAAGCTGACCGTAAAGGTAACCTCTACACCGGACCGAGTACCGAAGATACCCCGGCGCTGGTGGAAGCTGCTGCATTCCACGACGGTATCGTCATCGCACAGGTGAACGAGCTGGTGGACGACGAATGCGACCTGCCGCGCGTGGATATTCCGGGTTCCTGGATTGACTACGTGGTTGTCGCCGACAAACCGTTCTTTATCGAACCGCTGTTTACCCGCGACCCGCGCCTGATCAAACAGGAACACATCCTGATGGCGATGATGGCGATTAAAGGCATCTACGCGGAACATCAGGTACAGTCGCTGAACCACGGTATCGGCTTCAACACCGCGGCGATTGAACTGTTGCTGCCAACCTACGGTGAACAGCTCGGTCTGAAAGGCAAAATCTGTAAGCACTGGACCCTGAACCCGCATCCAACGCTGATTCCGGCAATTGAGAGCGGCTGGGTAGAAAGCGTGCACTGCTTCGGCGGCGAGTTGGGGATGGAAGAGTATATCCGCGCCCGCCCAGACATCTTCTTTACCGGTTCCGACGGCTCGATGCGTTCTAACCGCGCCTTCTGCCAGTTGGCTGGCCAGTACGCGGTAGATATGTTTATCGGCTCCACCCTGCAGGTTGATGGCTACGCCAACTCCTCCACCGTGACCCGCGGCCGTCTTTCTGGCTTCGGCGGCGCGCCAAACATGGGTCACGACCCGCACGGTCGTCGTCATGCAACGCCAGCCTGGCTGAATATGATCACCGAACCGGATCCGATGCAGCGCGGTAAAAAACTGGTGGTGCAGATGGTCGAAACTTTCCAGGCGGGCGTGAAGCCAACCTTCGTCGAAAAACTGGACGCGGTTGACGTGGCGAAAGCCTCCGGCATGCCGCTGGCACCGGTAATGATCTACGGCGATGACGTAACCCACGTGCTGACCGAAGAAGGTATCGCCTACCTCTACCGCGCCAAAGATCTTGAAGAGCGCCGTGCGATGGTGGCTGCGGTAGCAGGGATCACCGATATCGGCCTGGGCGTTGATGCTAAGCGCGTTGCCGAACTGCGTCAGAGCGGCAAGGTGGTCTATCCGGAAGATATGGGCATTCGTCGTACCGATGCCACCCGTTCGCTGCTGGCAGCCGGTAGCGTCGCTGACCTGGTGGAATGGTCTGGCGGTCTTTACAACCCACCTGCGAAATTCCGGAGCTGGTAATGAAACTTCTGCCCCAGATTCAGGTTGAAGGCGGTGCCGAGTGGCTGGCGCGAACCGCCACGCAGTGTCTGATTGACGAAGCACGATTAAGCCCGAAACCCGGTCTGGTGGACAGTCGGGGGAACGGCGCGCACCACGATTTATCGCTTGCGCTAATGGAGTGCTCCGCACATAGCCTGACCCCTACGTTTCAGGCGCTGGCGCAGCAAAGCTGGCAGCGTCCAGCGGATATTGCGCTCAGACAAACCATAGGGCGACTCGGCCGTGAGGGCGAGCAGCAGATGATGGCCGCGACCCACGGCGTGAATACCCACCGCGGCGCGATTTGGGCGCTGGGGTTGTTGGTGAGCGCCGTTGCGATGCACGGTGGTGCCGGTGGCGCGCAGCAGATAGCCGCTACCGCAGCGGAACTGGCGAAGCTGCCGGATGACGCAGCGCCGAAGGTGTTCAGCAAAGGGCTTCGCGCAACGCATCGTTATCGTGTACCGGGCGCTCGTGAAGAAGCTCAGCAGGCGTTTCCGCACGTGATGCAGCGCGCGCTGCCGCAGCTGCGTTTAAGCCGCCTGCGCGGTAGTAGCGAGACGCACGCGAGGCTGGATGCGCTGATGGCGATCATGACCTCGCTGACCGATACCTGCGTACTTTCTCGTGCCGGGCTGGAAGGGCTTGATGCCATGCAGGACGGCGCGCGCGCCGTGTTGAATGCAGGCGGCAGCGCGCACCCGGCGGGTCAGGCGGCATTAGCGGAACTGGATAGCCAGATGCTGGCGCTAAACGCCTCGCCGGGCGGCGCGGCTGACCTGCTCGCCGCCACGCTATTTCTCGATCGCGTCGAAATCACGTCGAATCGCCGTATTTAAAGCATTAAGAGGATGTTATGGAACACATTACGTTAACCGTACCGGCCAGCCGCACCTTAAGCGGCAAAGCGCTGGCAGGCGTTGTGGGCTCCGGGGATATGGAGGTGTTATTCACCGCCGACCAGGGCCAGACGTTAACCATTGATATCACCACTTCTGTCAATAACAGCACCCGCCGCTGGGAAGCGCTGTTCAACCGTCTGCAGACGGTCAGCAGCCTGCCTGCAGGCAAACTGACCATCCATGACTTCGGCGCGACGCCGGGCGTGGCGCGCATCCGTATCGAACAGGTTTTTGAAGAGGTGAGCTATGCGTGATGACCGCAGTTTTATCGAATTAAAAGCACGCCAGCGTGCGCATGCGCTGCTGGATGAAGGCAGCTACCGTGAACTGCTCGACCCATTTGAAGGCGTGATGTCGCCGTGGCTCGGCGCACAGGGCATTGTTCCACAGGCCGATGACGGCATGGTGGTGGCAAAAGGCACCATCAATGGTAAACCGGCCGTTGTTGTAGCGATTGAAGGCGCGTTCCAGGGCGGCAGCATGGGCGAAGTGTCCGGTGCCAAAATGGCAGCGGCGCTGGAGCTGGCGGCGGAAGATAACCGTAACGGCATTCCTACTCAGGCGGTGCTGAGCCTGGAAACCGGCGGGGTTCGTTTACAAGAAGCGAACCTCGGTCTGGCGGCGATTGCCGATATTCATGCGGCGATTGTGGATCTGCGTCGTTACACCCCGGTGGTTGGCATTGTGGCCGGTACTGTGGGCTGCTTCGGCGGGATGTCCATCGCGGCGGCGCTGTGTAGCTATCTGATTGTGACCCGCGAAGCGCGTCTCGGCCTGAACGGCCCGCAGGTAATCGAACAGGAAGCCGGGATTGAAGAGTATGACTCCCGCGACCGTCCGTTCATCTGGAGCATGACTGGTGGTGAAGTTCGCTACGAAAGCGGGCTGGTAGAAGCACTGGTCAACGACGGTGTGAACGCGGTGAAAGCCGCCATGAACGAGGCGCTGGCGAAAGGCGTTCCGGCAAAACATCGCACCGATAATTACGACTGGTATCTCGACCGCCTGAGCCATTTTGATACCCGTAAACAGGCCGATTCAGAACAGATTAGAGCGCTCTTCGCCCGGGAGGTGAAATGATGAGTAACGTAATTAGCCGTGGCGAATTATGGCTGGAAACGCTGGCGCCAGGCGCCAAACGTATTGCAGGGCTGTGCCCGTCCGTACAGGCCGCTGATGGCGAGCTGAACGGTGAAAACGTGCGCTTTATCGCCGTCGTTCCGGATGCCCATAACCACTATCCGCGCGCCACTAAAGGTGAAGTCGGTCTGCTGGAAGGCTGGTGGCTTGCGAAAGTCGTCAGTGAAACCATCGCCGCCGATGCCGATAAAGCCGTCAAGCGCCCGATTGTGGCGGTGATTGACGTCGCCAGCCAGGCCTATGGTCGTCGTGAAGAAGGCTTTGGCATTCATCAGGCGCTGGCTGGCGCGGCTGCGGCGTATGCCAATGCGCGTCTGGCAGGCCACCCGGTGATTGGCCTTATCGTCGGTAAGGCGATGTCCGGGGCATTTCTGGCGCACGGCTACCAGGCAAACCGTCTGATCGCCTTCAACGATAAAGGCGTACTGATTCACGCGATGGGCAAAGAGTCCGCGGCGCGCATTACCCTGCGTACCGTTGAGGCGCTGGAAAAACTGGCGGCAACTATTCCGCCGATGGCCTATGACATCAGCAACTACGCCACCCTGGGCCTGCTGGAAAATCTGCTGGATATCAGCAACCCGGATGCCCCATCCGCACAAGATCTGGCGCTGGTGAAAAACACCCTGCAACAGGCCATCAACGACGCGCGTCAGGACCCTACGCTTAAAAGCCGTCTGGGTGCCGACAATCGCCGCAGCTCTGCCCTCGTACGCGAACGCATGCGAGCAAGCTGGTAAGTAAAAAAAGAGACCTGCCGGGGTGCAGTGACTGCACCCGCGTGGGTCGCTGCATCTGAAAAATAACAATCATCGCGTCAGTGCTACTTCTTTTAAGATTACAGGTGAAATATGACTTACGTAATTGTTCATGCTCTTGCTCCGATTTTCGTCATCATGTTGCTGGGATTCTGGGCCGGGAAGGCCAAAATGGTCGACAACAAAAATGTCTCCCTGCTCAACATCTTTGTGATGGACTTTGCGTTACCCGCAGCGCTGTTTAGCGCCACGGTACAAACGCCGTGGGCCGGTATCGTGGCTCAGTCACCGCTGATTGTGGTGTTGACGCTGGCGATGTGGATTACCTATGCCGCTATCTACTTTATGGCGACCAAAGTCTTCAAGAAATCTCCACAGGATGCCGCCGTGCTGACCCTGACCGTTGCGCTGCCAAACTATGCCGCGCTGGGTCTGCCGATTCTGGGTAGCGTGCTGGGTGAAACCTCTTCCACCTCGCTTTCCGTTGCCGTTTCCATCGCCTGCGGTTCCGTACTGATGACACCGTTCTGCCTGCTGATCCTCGAACGTGAAAAAGCGCGTGCTGAAGGCGGTAACACCGGCTCTACGCTCTCTGTGCTGCCAGTACTGATGTGGCGTTCGATTAAAAAGCCAATCGTAATGGGCCCGCTGTTGGGGGTTATCCTTTCCGCCATTGGTATTAAAATGCCGGAGCTGGTGCTGGCGGCGATCAAACCGCTGGGTCTGTCTGCTACTGCGGCGGCGCTGTTCCTGACCGGTGTGATCCTCTCTGCGCGTAAACTGCAAATCAATACCGTGGTGATTACTTCCACCATCGCTAAGTTGCTGATTCAACCGGCCATTGCCTGGGGTATCGTGCTGATTTTCGGCCTGCATGGTTCCGTGGCTATCACTGCCATCCTGATGATTGCACTGTCCGCGGGCTTCTTCGGCGTGGTGTTCGGTAACCGCTTTGGCGTGCAGTCGCCGGATGCAGAAGCCGTGCTGCTGTTGAGCTCTGTACTGTGTATCCTGTCGCTGCCGCTGTTTATCTCGCTGACTTCAGGAATCTAAATCATGAGCACAACATTACGTCCACACGATCTTATCTGGCTGAACGCACGCGACGCGCTCGAGGATGTCACGGAATCCTGGGTGGATACCGTCTGGCATAGCGGTCTGCCGGTGGTCGTGCGGCGTGATGTTGATGCGCAGGGGCGTATTCCCGTGGGCGTCCGCGGGATGAAGCGCGACCAGCGCGCCGCCGGTTGGGTGAAAGCGGAGGCGGTCGTTCGCGTCTGCTCGCCGGAATCGCTGGTGGACCCGCAGACGCTGCTGCGTTCGCCCTTTATCTCTCAGCCGCCGCTTCAGGTGGCTTTATTATTGGCCCAGCAGTCGTGGCCGTGGACGTGGGGCATTACCGGGAGTACCGGCTATGCGCTGGCGACCGGGATCCCGGTGATCCATGCGGCAAGCGATCTGGATCTGCTGATCCGCGCGCCTCAGCCGCTCTCCCGACAAGCGCTGGAGAAGTGGCAGCAGCAGCTGACGGGCGGGCTGTGCCGGGCGGATATCCAAGTGGATACTCCGCGCGGCGGCTTTGCCCTTAATGAATGGCTGCGTGATGGAAAAGCATTACTGAAAACCTCGCAGGGGCCGCAACTGGTTCTCGACCCGTGGGGCAGGGAGGAGTCATGAAAATTCTGTTTACCTTCCCGGGGCAAGGGACACAGCACGAAGGTATGCTGCAAAACCTTCCGGGGGCGGAGCTCGCTCAGGCGCGTGAAGTGCTGGGCGCAGAGGTGGATACGCTGGATAGCCCTGAAGCGTTGAAACATACCCGAGCCGTTCAACTGTCTCTGCTGATTGCCGGCGTTGCCTGGGCGCGTGAGCTTGAACGTCGTGGTGTCGTGCCTGATATCCTCAGTGGACTCTCCATTGGCGCGTACCCGGCGGCGGTGGTTGCCGGTGCGCTCGATTTTGCCGATGCGCTGACGCTGGTGGCGCTGCGCGGTGACTTAATGGAGCAAGCATACCCACACGGTTACGGCCTGACGGCGATTATGGGGCTAACGTTAAGTCAGGTGGAAAGCCTGGTGGCAGACAGCGAAACCTATATTGCCAACCTGAATGCCGAAACGCAGATTGTGATTGCGGGTACCGATGAAGCGATGGCGGAAGTGGCAAAACGCGCGATGGCCAAAGGGGCCAGTAAGGCTTCTCGTCTGGCGGTGAGCGTGCCGTCGCACTGTGAACTGCTGGCCGAGCCCGCGCAAAAGCTGGTTGAAGCGTTCAGCCGCGTGACGCTTTCCCGTCCGCGCTATGCCTACCTGAGCGGCAGTACCGGACGCGTGCTGTGGCAGCCGGAGCGTATTGCTGACGACCTGGCGATGAATATGGCACATACGGTACGTTGGCAGGAGGCGGTGATTTCCGCTAACGAACGTGAAGCGCGGCTGGCGATTGAAATGCCGCCCGGTGGCGTACTGACCTGCCTGACGCGTCAGGCCGCGTGGGAAGGGGAGTCTATTTCTCTGGAGCGCAGCGGCGTCGATGTTGCCGTGCATCTGGCGAAACGCCTTCGTGCGTGATGTGATTGCCCGATGGCGCTGCGCTTATCGGGCCTACGGCTCGCACCTGGTGTAGGTCGGATAAGACGCGTAGCGTCGCCATCCGGCGATTCAGGCGTTCTGGTTCAGCGTCCTGGCGTACATGCGCCCTTCGGCGGCCAGCGCTAACAGGCTTGGGTCGCGCTCGCGGTTGCGGGCAAAGACAATCGCGATAAGCTGCTGCATCTGATAGGGTTCAGCCAGTTTTTGCAGCTTCACGGTATTCTCATACATTTTCTTCATTCGCCCCGGCATTAAACAGAAACCCACCCCTGCCTGTACCAGACTGAGCATGGAGAAGATGTCGTTTACGCGGGTAACGATTTCAGGCTCAAACCCGGCGATATGAAATGCTTCCTGAAAACCGGCGTAGGTGGCAAATCCTTCCGCCAGCGAGACAAATTTCTCATTGCGATAGTGGCGCAGGTCCGCCTTCATGGTGGCGTCCAGCGTAGCTGACATCGGTGCGGCGAGGTAGATATCGTCGTGGAACAGGGGCAGCACTTCGAGGCTGTTGCGGTCGATTTCGCTTTCGGAAATGGAGATGAGGATGGCGTCCAGCACGCCGTCTTCCAGCATCTTCAGCAGCGCTTCGTTGGAGCCCATGGTGAGATCCAGCTCCAGATCCGGGCGGCGCAGCTTCATGCCCATAATCAGGTGCGGTACCGTCTCCAGCGTCAGTGAGTAGAGCGTGCCAACGCGTAAACGGCCCTGACCCACGCCTGCCGTTTTGCGCGCCTCTTCCAGCCCGCGTTCCATCAATTGGGTGATTTCCTGGCAGTACTCCAGCAACGTCCACGCTGCAGGCTGGGCGATAAGATTACGCCCTTTGTGAACGAACAGCGGGCAACGAACGTTCTCTTCCAGCGTGTGTAACGCCCGGTGAACGCTAACGCCGCTGATGTTCAGCGCCTCGGCGGTGCGGGCGATGTTACCCTTCTCCATAAAGGTCATGAAGATGCTCAGCTTGCGGAAGGTAATATCGTTGGTCGTCAGCTGATTCATCATCGTCTTCCCATCGTTAGTCGGCCAGCATCTGTTCGAGTTGTTCCTGCGCATCCAGCCAGGCCATTTCACACTCTTCCAGCCCGGATTTTGCATTCGCTTGCTGCTGCAAACAGGCAGTGAGTTCGGCTTTGCGACTTTGATCGTAGAGTTCGCTATCACCGAGTTTCTCTTCCGCCTGCGCCAACTGCGCCTGTAGTTTCTCCATCTCTTTTTCCAGACGGGTGATCTCTTTGCGCAGCGGCTGCGTCAGGGTGCGGAGTTCAGCTTCGCGACGCTTCTGATCCTTACGCGCCTGGGCGCTGTTCACGCTCTCCTTCGCCGGTTCGTCGCTCTGGTTTTCCTGTTTCTGCACATCGCTCAGCCACTGTTGATAATCTTCCAGATCGCCGTCAAACGGCTCGACTTTCTTGTCGTGCACCAGATAGAGGTCGTCGGTAGTGGAGCGAATCAGATGACGGTCGTGCGAGACCACGACCAGCGCGCCTTCGAAATCGATCAGCGCTTCGGTCAGCGCCTGACGCATATCCAAATCCAGGTGGTTAGTCGGTTCATCAAGCAGCAGCAGGTTCGGGCGCTGCCAGACGATCAATGCCAGCACCAGACGCGCCTTTTCACCACCGGAGAAGCGGGCGGTCTGTTCGCTGACTTTATCGCCCTGAAAGCCGAATCCACCGAGGTAGTCGCGCAGTTTCTGCTCAAGTTCCTGCGGCGCCATGCGCGCCAGGTGCTGGATGGGCGATTCATCGGCACGTAAAAACTCCAGCTGATGCTGCGCGAAGTAACCCAGTTTAATGCCTTTGGCGAGACCAATTTCACCGCTGATGGGGGCCAGTTCACCCGCCAGCAGCTTAATCAGGGTTGATTTACCCGCACCGTTACGACCGAGCAGGCCAATGCGTGAACCCGGCACCAGATTCAGTTTGATCGAATCGAGAATGACGCGATCGCCATAGCCGGCGCTGACCTTTTCCATCTTCAATAGCGGGTTTGGCAGGCTTTCCGGTTGACGGAAGCTGAAGTGGAACGGGTTGTCCACGTGCGCCGGGGCAATGAGCTCCATACGTTCCAGCATTTTGATACGGCTCTGCGCTTGCTTTGCTTTGGTTGCTTTAGCGCGGAAACGATCGATATAGCTTTGCAGGTGCGCCACACGCTCCTGCTGACTTTCGTACATCGCCTGTTGCTGCGCGAGGCGGGTCGCACGCTGGATTTCAAACGCGCTGTAGTTGCCGGTGTACTCGAACATGGTTTGCTGTTCGATATGAATAATTTTGTCCACCACCGGGTCGAGGAAGTCGCGGTCATGGGAAATCAGAATCAGCGTGCCCTGATAGCTTTTCAGCCATCTTTCCAGCCAGATCACCGCGTCAAGATCGAGGTGGTTGGTCGGTTCATCAAGCAGCAGCAGGTCTGAACGGCAAATCAACGCCTGCGCCAGGTTAAGACGCATACGCCAGCCGCCGGAAAAATCGCTGACCGGACGTTCAAGCTGTTCATTGGAGAAGCCGAGGCCATGCAGCAGGCTTGCCGCACGTGAGCGTACGGTCCAGGCGTCAATGGCATCCAGCTTGCCATGGACGGTGGCAATGGCGTGTCCATCGTTACGTTCGTTGGCATCGTTCAACTGCGCTTCCAGTTGACGATACTCGCGGTCGCCGTCAATCACGTACTCCAGCGCGGGCTGTGGCAACGCTGGCGTTTCCTGATTCACCCAGGCGAGCTGCCAGTTTCCCGGATAGGTAAATCCTCCGGCGTCAGCGCTGAGTTCATTTTTCAGCAATGCCAGCAGAGTAGATTTACCGCAGCCATTTTTGCCCACCAGACCAACTTTCTGCCCTGGATTAATGGTGGCCGTGGCATTGTCCAGCAAGACGCGCACGCCGCGACGAATTTGTAACGATGAGAAAACAATCATAAGGCGCCGTATGTTCAGACTATGTTAATTTATCATTATGATAATGTAATGTGTGGGCTGTTTGCCGCACTGAGGCGCCATGGTAGCCCAAAACGTCGAAAATAGACAAAAGACAAAACCGGGAGGGGGATGATGTTCCAGCCAGCGAAAGTGTTGCTGCTGTATGCCCATCCGGAATCTCAGGACTCGGTCGCGAACCGGGTTCTGCTTAAACCGGCCATGCAACTCAGTAATGTGACCGTGCACGATCTTTACGCGCACTATCCTGATTTTTTCATCGACATTCCGCATGAGCAGGCGCTGTTGCGCGAGCATGATGTGATTGTTTTTCAGCATCCTCTCTACACCTATAGCTGCCCGGCGCTGTTAAAGGAGTGGCTTGACCGTGTACTGAGCCGCGGATTTGCCAGCGGTCCCGGAGGGAATCAACTGGCGGGAAAGTACTGGCGAAGCGTCATCACCACCGGTGAACCGGAAAGCGCGTACCGTTATGACGCGCTGAACCGTTATCCGATGAGCGATGTACTGCGCCCTTTTGAGCTAACGGCCGGTATGTGCCGCATGCACTGGATGAGCCCAATCATCGTTTACTGGGCAAGGCGGCAAACGAAGCAGGAGCTGGACAGCCATGCTAAAGCGTACGGTGACTGGCTGGCGAATCCGATTCCTGTGGGAGGCCGCTGATGGAAGGTTCTGATTTATTGACCGCGGGAGTGTTGTTCCTCTTCGCGGCGGTCGCTGCGGTGCCGCTGGCATCGCGGCTGGGTATTGGCCCGGTATTAGGATACTTGCTGGCGGGGATCGCTATCGGTCCGTGGGGATTAGGATTCATTAGCGATGTAGATGAAATCCTGCACTTTTCCGAACTGGGCGTCGTCTTTTTGATGTTCATCATTGGGCTGGAACTTAACCCGGCCAAGTTATGGCAATTGCGGCGTTCAATTTTTGGCGTCGGTGCCGCGCAGGTGATGTTGAGCGCAGTGGTACTGGCTGGTTTGCTGATGCTTACCGCATTCTCCTGGCAAGCGGCAGTGGTCGGCGGCATTGGTCTGGCGATGTCATCGACCGCCATGGCGCTACAGTTGATGCGCGAAAAAGGCATGAACCGCAGCGAATCCGGGCAACTGGGTTTTTCGGTGCTGCTGTTCCAGGATTTGGCAGTAATCCCCGCACTGGCGCTGGTTCCACTGCTGGCGGGGTCTGCTGATGAACATTTTGACTGGATCAAAGTGGGCATGAAGGTGTTGGCTTTCGCCGGCATGTTGATTGGCGGACGCTATTTGCTGCGCCCTGTTTTCCGCTTCATTGCGGGTTCTGGCGTGCGGGAAGTGTTCACCGCCGCTACGCTGCTGCTGGTACTGGGTTCCGCGCTATTTATGGATGCGCTGGGATTGTCGATGGCGCTGGGAACGTTTATCGCGGGCGTGCTGCTGGCGGAAAGCGAATACCGCCATGAGTTGGAAACGGCAATCGATCCCTTTAAGGGCCTGTTGCTCGGACTGTTTTTTATCTCCGTCGGCATGTCGCTCAATCTCGGCGTGCTCTATACCCATATTCTGTGGGTAGCGGCGAGCGTAATCGTGCTGGTGCTTGTGAAGATGCTGGTGCTGTATGTGCTGGCACGACTGAACGGCATGAGAAGCTCTGAACGAATGCAGTTTGCCGGCGTGTTAAGCCAGGGCGGTGAATTCGCTTTCGTGCTGTTTTCAACGGCATCCTCGCAACGATTGTTTCAGGGCGATCAAATGGCGCTACTGCTGGTGACCGTCACGTTGTCGATGATGACCACGCCGCTGGTGATGAAGCTGATTGATAAATGGCTCTCCCGCCAGTTTAACGGCCCGGATGAAGAAGATGAAAAACCCTGGGTGGAGGATGATAAACCGCAGGTCATTGTCGTGGGGTTTGGACGCTTTGGTCAGGTTATTGGTCGCTTACTGATGGCCAATAAAATGCGTATTACCGTCCTGGAGCGAGATATCAGCGCTGTGAATCTGATGCGTAAATATGGCTATAAGGTCTATTACGGAGATGCAACGCAGGTGGATCTGCTGCGTTCCGCGGGGGCAGAGGCGGCGCAATCCATCGTCATTACCTGTAATGAACCCGAAGACACCATGAAACTGGTGGAGCTTTGCCAACAATACTTTCCGCATTTGCATATTCTTGCGCGAGCGCGCGGACGTGTAGAGGCGCATGAGTTATTACAGGCCGGGGTGACGCAGTTTTCCCGCGAAACGTTCTCCAGTGCGCTGGAGTTGGGGCGTAAAACGCTGGTCACGTTGGGGATGCATCCGCACCAGGCTCAGCGCGCTCAACTGCATTTTCGGCGGCTCGATATGCGCATGTTGCGGGAACTGATTCCCATGCATACAGACACGGTACAAATCTCGCGAGCCAGGGAAGCCCGGCGTGAACTGGAGGAAATTTTCCAACGTGAGATGCAGCAAGAGCGGCGTCAGCTGGATGGCTGGGATGAATTTGAGTAGAGGTAATCATGGCAATTCGTAAACGTTTTATTGCAGGCGCAAAATGTCCGTCCTGCCAGGCGCAGGATACGCTGGCGATGTGGCGCGAAAATAATATCGATATTGTTGAGTGTGTTAAGTGCGGGCATCAGATGCGGGAAGCCGATAAAGAGGCGCGCGAACATGTTCGCAAAGAAGAGCAAGTGATCGGGATTTTTCATCCGGACTAGCGATATGGCGCAGCTTTTTTTAAGCTAGAGGGTACACGGGTGCAGAATTCCGCTACAATCTGCGCCACTATTCTTTCCATGCTCAGGAGATATCATGAAAGTAGCAAAGGACCTGGTGGTCAGCCTGGCCTATCAGGTACGTACAGAAGACGGTGTATTGGTTGATGAGTCTCCGGTGAGTGCACCGCTGGACTACCTGCATGGTCACGGTTCCCTGATTTCTGGCCTGGAAACAGCGCTGGACGGTCATGAAGTTGGCGACAAATTCGACGTTGCTGTTGGCGCAAACGACGCTTACGGTCAGTACGACGAAAACCTGGTGCAGCGCGTTCCTAAAGACGTCTTCATGGGCGTTGACGAACTGCAGGTTGGCATGCGTTTCCTGGCTGAAACTGACCAGGGTCCAGTACCGGTAGAAATTACTGAAGTGGAAGACGACCACGTTGTGGTTGACGGTAACCACATGCTGGCTGGCCAGAACCTGAAATTCAACGTAGAAGTTGTAGCGATTCGTGAAGCGACCGAAGAAGAACTGGCTCATGGCCACGTTCACGGCGCGCACGGTCACGACCACGATCATGACCACGGTCACGATGGTTGCTGCGGTGGTCACGGCCACGACCATGGTCACGAGCACGGTGGCGAAGGCTGCTGCGGCGGTGGCGGTAAAGGTAACGGCGGCTGCGGTTGCCACTAATACCCTTCGTCTTTCAACCCACAGCGGTGTTGGCTGCGCTTTCAAATCCCGGTCACATAGTTATCTATGCTCCCGGGACTTCCTCAAGCTTGCCGCCTTGCTGTGATTTGAAATCCTTTGGGTATATGTGAGTAGGCCTGCTAAGCGTTCGCGCCATCGGGCACAAAAAAGCGGGATATCCCCGCTTTTTTTACGTCTTAATAATGCGGCGGTGGGGTCTCTTCGGACTGCGACGCGATGTGGGACGGCTGCGTGGCTTTCAGCTTCTCAGTCAGCAGACGCAGATGATCGCGTAGTTTAGCCATTTCCAGTTCATGCGCAGTTACCGTCACGTTGAGCTCTTCAATGGTGATTTCCTGAAATGCCAGGCGGCTTTCCAGCTCGGCCAGGCGAGTTTCCAATGTTGTATCCTGCATGATTCACCTCTTTCTTTTTTCTCCGGCAGATCGCGGACTGCGGCGAATTCTACTTAACTTTGCCTGTTTGCACAGCACTCAATCTTCGGCAACGAAACTAATTTAAACAAAAAGAGTCTGAAAAGTGGTGATAATAGGGCGTGCCTGTATGTTGATTTGTTCTGCAACGCTTTATAGTACATTTTTATGTTAGATAACCCTGGGGTGAGATGCCCCGGCCCTGGAGATATGGATGAAATCACTGTTTAAAGTAACGCTGCTGGCGACCACAATGGCTGTTGCTCTGCATGCCCCGATCACCTTCGCTGCTGATGCTGCGAAACCAGCCGCTACTGCTGACAGCAAAGCAGCATTCAAGAATGACGACCAAAAATCCGCTTACGCGCTGGGCGCGTCACTGGGTCGTTATATGGAAAACTCCCTGAAAGAGCAGGAAAAGCTGGGCATCAAACTGGATAAAGATCAGCTGATCGCTGGCGTTCAGGATGCGTTTGCTGACAAGAGCAAGCTCTCTGACCAGGAAATCGAACAAACTCTGCAGGCGTTTGAAGCGCGCGTGAAGAGCTCCGCTCAGGCGAAAATGGAAAAAGACGCGGCTGACAATGAAGCCAAAGGTAAAGTTTACCGCGAGAAATTTGCTAAAGAGAAAGGCGTTAAAACCTCTTCCACCGGCTTGATCTACAAAGTAGAGAAAGAAGGTACCGGCGCTGCGCCGAAAGACAGCGATACCGTGGTTGTAAACTACAAAGGTACGCTGATTGATGGTAAAGAGTTTGACAACTCCTACACCCGTGGCGAGCCGCTCTCTTTCCGTCTTGATGGTGTTATCCCTGGCTGGACCGAAGGTCTGAAAAACATCAAGAAAGGCGGTAAAATTCAGTTGGTTATCCCACCGGATCTGGCTTACGGCAAAACCGGGGTTCCGGGTATTCCGGCCAACTCTACGCTGGTCTTTGATGTTGAACTGTTAGACATCAAACCGGCACCGAAAGCCGAGGCGCAGCCAGATGCTGCACCGGCCGATAAAGCTGCAGATAGCAGCAAAAAGTAAGCGAACAGTAACCGCCGCCCACAGGGCGGCGGTTTTTTATTATCGACAGGATATAATTAATACTGGAAAGCGCCTTGTGCGCTGTATTACTTTAGATGCCCCTATAATAGTGATGAGCCTGCCCTGACAACATAACGACAGGCTCCTGAAAAGGAGTGCTTTTTTTCATGTCCAGGTCGCTTTTAACCAACGAAACCAGTGAGCTAGATTTACTGGATCAACGTCCTTTCGATCAAACTGACTTCGATATCCTTAAATCCTATGAAGCGGTAGTGGACGGGTTGGCGATGCTCATTGGTTCCCATTGTGAAATCGTATTGCACTCTTTGCAGGATTTGAAATGCTCAGCTATCCGCATTGCGAACGGTGAACACACGGGCCGTAAAATTGGCTCACCGATAACCGATCTTGCTTTGCGTATGCTGCATGATATGACGGGTGCGGATAGCAGCGTGTCGAAGTGTTACTTCACACGTGCGAAAAGCGGTGTCTTGATGAAGTCGGTGACGATTGCCATTCGTAACCGAGAGCATCGCGTGATTGGTCTGCTGTGCATCAACATGAACCTCGATGTGCCATTCTCGCAGATAATGAATACCTTTATCCCACCGGAAACCCCGGAAGTGGGCTCTGCCGTGAACTTTGCTTCTTCAGTCGAAGATCTGGTCACCCAGACGCTGGAATTCACGATCGAAGAAGTGAATGCCGATCGCAATGTATCCAACAATGCGAAAAACCGCCAGATTGTCCTGAATCTGTATGAGAAAGGTATCTTCGATATTAAAGATGCGATTAACCAGGTCGCCGATCGGCTGAATATCTCCAAGCACACGGTCTACCTCTATATTCGCCAGTTCAAAAGCGGCGATTTCCAGGGGCAAGACAAGTAATGCGCTTTACCATCATGGTGACGGGACCTGCTTATGGTACACAGCAGGCGAGTAGCGCGTTGCAATTTGCCCACGCGCTACTCAAGGAAGGGCATGAGTTAAGCAGCGTATTTTTCTATCGTGAAGGGGTGTATAACGCCAACTTCCTGACTTCGCCCGCCAGCGATGAGTATGATCTGGTACGAGCCTGGCAACAGCTGAACCAACAACATGGCGTGACGCTAAATATCTGCGTTGCAGCGGCGTTGCGCCGCGGCGTTGTTGATGAAGCTGAAGCAAAGCGGCTTGGGCTGGCAGGTGCTAATCTACAATCAGGTTTTAATCTCAGCGGGCTGGGTTCGCTGGCTGAGGCGTCCCTGACCTGCGATCGCGTGGTGCAGTTTTAATGAAACGGGTTGCTTTTGTCTTTTCTACCGTGCCGCACGGCAGCGCATCCGGCCGTGAAGGGTTAGATGCCTTACTGGCGACATCTGCGCTAACGGAAGGTCTCGGCGTGTTTTTTATCGGCGATGGCGTGTTCCAGATCCTCCAGGGTCAACAACCGGATGTCGTTCTGGCTCGCAACTATATCGCAACGTTTAAGCTGTTGGAGTTGTACGATATCGATCAATGTTGGCTTTGTGCCGCCTCATTACGTGAGCGGGGTCTTCAGCAGGGTGTTAATTTTGTGGTTGATGCCACGCCGTTGGAACCTGAAGATTTGCGCCGTGAGCTAGGCAATTATGACGTCATTTTAAGGTTTTGAGACTCTCATGCTGCACACACTACACCGTTCCGCGTGGCTTACTGATTTCTCCTCTCTTCTTCGCCTGATTGAAAAAGACGATGAGCTTTTACTGCTCCAGGATGGCGTGACTGCCGCAATAGAAGGAAGCCGTTTCCTTGAAAGTCTGCAAAATGCCTCCATTAAGGTCTCTGTACTGGAAGAAGACATTAAAGCTCGCGGGTTAGATGGTCAAATTTCAGACAGTGTCGTCAGGGTTAGCTATACTGACTTCGTCAGACTTACGGTGAAGCATCCCAACCAGATGTCCTGGTAATTGCGGGATCGTTGTATATTTCTTGACACCTTTTCGACACCGACCTAAAATTCTGCGTCCTCATATTGTATGAGGTCGTTTTATTACGTGTTTACGAAGCAAAAGCTAAAACCAGGAGCTATTTAATGGCAACAGTTAACCAGCTGGTACGCAAACCACGTGCACGCAAAGTTGCAAAAAGCAACGTGCCTGCGCTGGAAGCATGCCCGCAGAAACGTGGCGTATGTACTCGTGTATATACTACCACCCCTAAAAAACCGAACTCCGCACTGCGTAAAGTTTGCCGTGTTCGTCTGACTAACGGTTTTGAAGTGACTTCCTACATCGGTGGTGAAGGTCACAACCTGCAGGAGCACTCCGTGATCCTGATCCGTGGCGGTCGTGTAAAAGACCTCCCGGGTGTTCGTTACCACACCGTTCGTGGTGCGCTTGACTGCTCCGGCGTTAAAGACCGTAAGCAATCACGCTCCAAGTATGGCGTGAAACGTCCTAAGGCTTAATGGTTCTCCGTTAAGTAAGGCCAAACGTTTTATATTAATGTCAAACTAAACTCTTAGAGTTTTGGACAATCCTGAATTAACAACGGAGTATTTCCATGCCACGTCGTCGCGTCATTGGTCAGCGTAAAATTCTGCCGGATCCGAAGTTCGGATCAGAACTGCTGGCTAAATTTGTAAATATCCTGATGGTAGATGGTAAAAAATCTACTGCCGAAACTATCGTATACAGCGCGCTGGAGACCCTGGCTCAGCGTTCTGGTAAAAACGAACTGGAAGCTTTCGAAGTAGCTCTCGAAAACGTGCGCCCGACTGTCGAAGTTAAGTCTCGCCGCGTTGGTGGTTCTACTTATCAGGTACCAGTTGAAGTCCGTCCGGTCCGTCGTAATGCCCTGGCAATGCGTTGGATCGTTGAAGCTGCTCGTAAACGCGGTGATAAATCCATGGCTCTGCGCCTGGCGAACGAACTTTCTGATGCTGCAGAAAACAAAGGTACTGCAGTTAAGAAACGTGAAGACGTTCACCGTATGGCAGAAGCCAACAAGGCGTTCGCACACTACCGTTGGTAATCCCTTCGGAGTTTTAGTCACCAGGCGGGCGCTTCCAGTAAGCAGCCCGCTTTGGGCTACTTAAATTGAACGCCTAAAAGATAAACGAGGAATCAAATGGCTCGTACAACACCCATCGCGCGCTACCGTAACATCGGTATCAGTGCGCACATCGACGCCGGTAAAACCACTACTACCGAACGTATTTTGTTCTACACCGGTGTAAACCATAAAATCGGTGAAGTTCATGACGGCGCAGCCACCATGGACTGGATGGAACAGGAGCAGGAGCGTGGTATTACTATCACCTCCGCAGCGACTACTGCATTCTGGTCTGGTATGGCTAAGCAGTATGAACCGCATCGCGTAAACATCATCGACACCCCGGGGCACGTTGACTTCACTATCGAAGTAGAACGTTCCATGCGTGTGCTTGATGGTGCAGTAATGGTTTACTGCGCAGTTGGTGGTGTTCAGCCTCAGTCTGAAACCGTATGGCGTCAGGCAAACAAATATAAAGTTCCGCGCATTGCGTTCGTTAACAAAATGGACCGTATGGGTGCGAACTTCCTGAAAGTTGTTGGTCAGATCAAAACCCGTCTGGGCGCGAACCCTGTTCCGCTGCAGCTGGCGATTGGCGCTGAAGAAGCGTTCACCGGTGTTGTTGACCTGGTGAAAATGAAAGCCATCAACTGGAACGAAGAAGATGCAGGCGTAACCTTCACTTATGAAGATATCCCGGCTGACATGCAGGAACTGGCTGACGAATGGCACCAGAACCTGATCGAGTCCGCAGCGGAAGCTTCAGAAGAGCTGATGGAGAAATACCTGGGTGGTGAAGAACTGACTGAAGAAGAGATCAAAAAAGCTCTGCGTCAGCGCGTTCTGAACAACGAAATCATCCTGGTAACCTGTGGTTCTGCGTTTAAGAACAAAGGTGTTCAGGCGATGCTGGATGCGGTAATTGATTACCTGCCATCCCCAGTCGACGTACCTGCGATCAACGGTATTCTGGACGACGGTAAAGATACTCCGGCTGAGCGTCACGCTAGCGATGATGAGCCGTTTGCTGCTCTGGCATTCAAAATCGCTACCGACCCGTTCGTGGGTAACCTGACCTTCTTCCGTGTGTACTCTGGTGTGGTTAACTCCGGTGACACCATCCTGAACTCCGTGAAAACTGCACGTGAGCGTTTTGGCCGTATCGTTCAGATGCACGCCAACAAACGTGAAGAGATCAAAGAAGTTCGCGCGGGCGATATCGCTGCTGCAATCGGTCTGAAAGACGTGACCACTGGTGACACTCTGTGTGACCCGGATCACCCGATCATTCTGGAACGTATGGAATTCCCTGAGCCGGTAATCTCCATCGCGGTAGAACCGAAAACCAAAGCTGACCAGGAAAAAATGGGTCTGGCTCTGGGCCGTCTGGCTAAAGAAGACCCGTCTTTCCGCGTATGGACTGACGAAGAATCTAACCAGACTATTATCGCTGGTATGGGTGAGCTGCACCTCGACATCATCGTTGACCGTATGAAGCGTGAATTCAACGTTGAAGCGAACGTCGGTAAACCTCAGGTTGCTTACCGCGAAGCGATTCGCGCGAAAGTTACCGATATCGAAGGTAAACACGCTAAGCAGTCTGGTGGTCGCGGTCAGTACGGTCATGTTGTTATCGACATGTACCCGCTGGAGCCGGGTTCAAACCCGAAAGGCTACGAGTTCATCAACGACATCAAAGGTGGTGTAATTCCTGGCGAATACATCCCGGCCGTTGATAAAGGCATCCAGGAACAGCTGAAATCTGGCCCGCTGGCTGGTTACCCGGTTGTTGATCTGGGCGTGCGTCTGCACTTCGGTTCTTACCATGACGTTGACTCCTCTGAGCTGGCGTTTAAACTGGCCGCTTCTATCGCCTTCAAAGATGGCTTTAAGAAAGCGAAACCAGTTCTGCTTGAGCCTATCATGAAGGTTGAAGTAGAGACTCCGGAAGAGAACACCGGTGACGTTATCGGTGACTTGAGCCGCCGTCGTGGTATGCTTCGTGGTCAGGAATCCAACGTCACTGGCGTTGTTATCCATGCTGAAGTTCCGCTGTCTGAAATGTTCGGATATGCAACCCAGCTGCGTTCTCTGACCAAAGGCCGTGCTTCTTACTCCATGGAGTTCCTGAAGTACGACGATGCGCCGAACAACGTTGCTCAGGCCGTTATTGAAGCCCGTGGTAAATAAGCCACAGGATTAAAACCTAAGTCCCGTGCTCTCTCCATAGGGGAGAGCACTATAGTAAGGAATATAGCCGTGTCTAAAGAAAAATTTGAACGTACAAAACCGCACGTTAACGTCGGCACCATCGGCCACGTTGACCACGGTAAAACTACCCTGACCGCTGCAATCACCACCGTACTGGCTAAAACCTACGGCGGTGC